>JAJXZO010000041.1 GCA_021780035.1 Pseudomonadota bacterium | reverse complement strand
CCGGACGAATTGCTGGACCAGTTGCTGGCTGGCGGCGATGCGGCGGCGGCGCTGAACTCGGGGGATCTGGTGAACGCGCTGAAGAAGGCGCTGGCTGAGCGGGTCCTGAACGCGGAGATGGATTACCACCTGGGCGACGAGGCGGAAGCCGAGAACACCCGCAACGGTTATGGCCGCAAGTCGGTGTCGACCGGCACGGAAACGGGACGCCGGGAGGCGGACCTCCCGGCGCAGACAGGCTAATTACGGCTTCAGCGCGTAAACCGCGTACTGGCCGTTATGCCACTTGTAGATGGCGTAGGCGGCGTTCACCACGTCGCCCTTGCTGTCGAAACTCACCGGGCCCAGCACCGACTGCCACGGCCCGCCCTTCTTCAGTTCGGCGGCAACCTTGGCGGGGTTGGTGGTGCCCGCCTTCTTCGCCGCCTCGGCCCAGATCTGCACCGTGGCGTAGGAGTAGAGCACGTAGCCCGAGGGATCCTCGTGCAGCGCGTTCAGCTCGGCCACCACCTTGGCGGCAGCGGCGTCTTTTTCCGCCGGCGGCGGGAAGGTCATCAGCATGCCTTCCGCGGCCGGGCCGGAAATCTGCCACAGCGACGAGGTCATGGCGCCGTCTTCCGACACGTACTGCGGATGGAAGCCCGCGGCCGCGCCCTCGCGCATGATCAGGCCCATGTCGGAGTAGTAGCCGCCCATGTACACTACGCCGATGCCCTGCGCCTTCATGCGGGAGACCAGCGCGGAATAGTCCTTGTCGCCCGCGGTGTAGGAGGCGTTGTAGGTCACCGTCACGCCCAGCTTCTTCAGGTTCAGGCGCACCTGGTCCGCGATGCCCTTGCCATAGGTCGAATTGTCGTCCAGCACGGCGACCTTGTCACCCTTGAAGTGCTTGGCGATGTATTCCGCGCCCACCGCGCCCTGCTGGTCGTCGCGCCCGCACACGCGGAACGTGTAGGCCGAGCCGTGGTCGGTGTAGGCCGGGTTGGTGGACGACGGGCTGATCTCGAGGATGCCGTTCTCCGTGTAGACCTTGCTCGCCGGGATGGTGGAGGCGGAGCAGAAATGCCCGTCCACCATCACCACGCCGTCGGAAACCAGCGCGTTGGCGGCGGTCACCGCCTGCTTCGGATCGCAGGCGTCGTCCACGATGAAGGCCTTGATCTGCTGGCCGAGCACCCCGCCCGCCTTGTTGATGTCGGAAACGGCGAGATCGGCGCCGGTCTTCAGCTGCACGCCGAAGGCGGCGTTGGGGCCGGTGAGCGGGCCGGCCACGCCGATCTTCACCTGCGCCTGGGCGGCGCCGGCGCTCATGGCGAGGACCGCCGCCGTACCGAGAAGAAGCTTATGCATGGATTGTGCCTCCTGTCGTGATTGTTGTTGGTGCGGTAGCGACGGCGACAATCGCCGCCGGGCGAAAGTACGAACGCAGGGATTGCGTTCCATCAATGTCCGCCTTCGAGATAGGCGGACCTGACCTCGGGCAGGGCGAGCAGTTCCGAGCCGGTGCCCTCGAGCGTGATGGCGCCGTTGACCAGAACATAGCCCCGATGAGCAAGCCGCAGTGCCTGGTTGGCATTCTGCTCCACCAGAAGCACGGTCAGCCCGGTCTCGCGGTTCAACTGCCGCAGCACGCCGAAGATCTGCTTGATCACCAGCGGCGCCAGGCCAAGGGAGGGTTCGTCGAGAAGCAGCAGCCTGGGCTTGCTCATCAGCGCGCGGGCAATGGCCAGCATCTGCTGCTCGCCGCCGGAAAGCGTACCGCCGCGCTGGGTGAAACGCTCGCGCAGGCGGGGAAACAGCTCCGACACCATATCGAGGTTCTTCGCGTAGTCGGCGTAGTTCACCACCTGCGCGCCCATCAGCAGGTTCTCCTCGACGCTCATGCGCGGGAAGATGCGCCGCCCCTCTGGCGACTGGGCGATGCCCTTGCGGGCGATCTCGAAGGTGGGCACCGCAGTGATGTTCTCGCCGTGGTAGACGATCTCGCCCGTCCGCGCCCGCGGCTGGCCGAAGATGGTCATCATCAGCGTCGACTTGCCGGCGCCGTTGGCGCCGATGAGAGTGACGATCTCGCCCTCGTTCACATGCAGCGACACCTCGCGCAGCGCCTGCACCGGACCATAGAATGCGGACACGCCGTGCAGTTCGAGCACCGCGCTCATCGCGCAGCCTCCGCCGCGTCGGCGTCCTCCTCGCTCTCGCCGAGATAGGCGGCGATCACGACGGGGTCGGAACGGATCTCCGCCGGCGTGCCATCCGCGATCTTCTTGCCGTGGTCGAGCACGACGATCTGGTCGGAGATCTTCATCACCACGCCCATGTCGTGTTCGATCAGCAGCAGCGAGCATCCGTCCTTGCGGATTTTCTGCAGCAGTTCGTTGAGCCCCGCGGATTCGCGCGGGTTCAGCCCGGCGGCTGGCTCGTCCAGGCAGAGCAGCACCGGATCGGTGCACATGGCGCGGGCGATTTCCAGGCGGCGCTGGGCGCCATAGGGCAGCGAGCCGGCCGGGTCGTCGGCGCGCTCGTAGAGCCCGGTGGCGTGCAGCCACGCCTTGGCCTGTTCCATCGCCTCGCGCTCGGCGTGGCGGTAGCGGCCCAGCCCCAGGATGCCTAGCACGCCGAAGCCGGTGGCGTCCTGCAGCTTGTTGTGCTGGGCGACGAGCAGGTTCTCCAGCACCGTCATGCCGGCGAACAGGCGGACGTTCTGGAAGGTGCGCGCTACGCGCCCCTTGTGGGCGATCGCGTGACCGGGAAGCTTGTCCAGGCGCAGCGGGTGGGCGTCCTCGTGGTGGCTGATGGTGAGCGTGCCGCCGGTCGGCCTGTAGAAGCCGGTGATGCAGTTGAACAGCGTGGTCTTGCCGGCGCCGTTGGGGCCGATGATGGCGGTGATGTCGCCGCGCCTGGCGGAGAAGGAAACATTGTCCACGGCCACGAGGCCGCCGAAGCGCATGGTCACGTTGTGCGCTGTGAGGATGGGCATCAGCCGCGCCCCTGCGAGATGAATTCGGCGCCTATTCGCTTGGTCGCACCGAGCGTGACGCTAGGGCGCCGCTGGGCGATGAAGCCGCGCGGCTTGAAGACCATGATCGCCACCAGGGCAAGTCCGAAGATGAGCATGCGGTAGATCTGGAGGGACTGCATCAGCGCCGGTACGCCCGCCATGACGATCGCCGCCAGCACCACGCCAAGCTGGCTGCCAGCGCCGCCCAGTACGACGATGGAGAGCACGGTGGCCGATTCCATGAACACGAAGGAATCGGGGCTGATGAAACCCTCGCGCGTGGCGAAGAAGCTGCCGGCGAAGCCGCCGAACATGGCGCCGATCGCGAACGCCGTGAGCTTGGTGTTGCGCACGTTGATGCCGAGCGACCGGCAGGCGATCTCGTCCTCGCGCAGCGCCTCCCAGGCGCGGCCCAGCGGCTGCTTGCGCAGGCGCAGCGTCACCCAGTTGGTGATGAGTGCCAGCGCCAGGATGATGTAGTAAAGGAAGGTCAGGTGCTGGCGCGGCGTCGGGTCGATGTGGAAGAACCCGGCGAAGGTGCCGGGGTCGGCGCTCATGGTGAACTTCAGGCCGAACAGCGTCGGATGGGGAATGCCGAGGATGCCGTTGGGCCCGCCGGTAAGCGACACCCAGTTGGTGATGACGAGGCGGATGATCTCGCCGAACGCCAGGGTGACGATGGCAAGGTAGTCGCCACGCAGGCGCAGCACCGGAAAGCCGAGGAAGATGCCCCAGCAGGCGGCAAGAATGCCGGCGATGGGCAGGCACTCCCAGAAGCTCAGGTCGAAGTTGGTGGCCAGAAGCGCGAAGGAATAGGCGCCCACGGCGTAGAAGGCGACATAGCCGAGGTCGAGCAGCCCGGCGAGGCCGACCACGATGTTCAGCCCCCAGCCGAGCATGACGTAGATGAGGATGAGGGTGGCGGTGTCGATGTAGGCGTTGGGCAGGAACGGCAGGAACGGCAGGACCACGCCCAGAACGAGCATCGCCGGAGCGAGATAGTCCTGCACTCGGACCGGCATGCGCGGCAGGGTGACGGCGGCGCGGTGCTGCGCCAGGGTCAGCACGGCAAGCCGGGCGCAGAACACCACCGCCACGGCGACGGCCAGCGTCATCGGCGTGGGCGCGAGGGTCAGCGCGCCCCTCAGGTTGCTGCCAAGCTGGACACCGATGAAGGGTGCGAACACCAGCAGGGCGAAGAACGCCACCACCCCGGCGTCCTTCAGCATGTCGGCGAGTCGGCTCATACTTTTTCCACCTCGTGGCGGCCGAGCAGGCCCGAGGGCAGGAACATCAGCACGATGGCGAGGATGGAGTAGACGGCGGCATCCTTGTAGGCCAGCGGGCCATAGCCGGACCAGAACGCCTCGATCAGGCCGATCAGCAGCCCGCCGAGCACCGCCCCCGGAAGCGAGCCGATGCCGCCCAGAACCGCCGCGGTGAACGCCTTGATGCCGGCGTTGAAGCCTATGTAGAAGCCGATAACGCCGTAATAGAGCAGGAACATCACCCCCGCCACCGCCGCCAGCGCCGCCCCGGTGACGAAAGTGAGCGAGATGGTGGTGTTGGTGTCGATGCCAAGCAGCGCGGCCATTTTCGCGTCCTGCTCCACGGCGCGCATCGCCCGGCCCAACGGCGTCTTGGTGACGATCCAGGTGAACACCGCCAGCACGGCGAGCGTCACCACCACGATCGCGACCTGCATGAAGGAAAGCTGCACCACGAAGCCGTGCTGGCGCATCACCGCCACGCCGCCGGGAAGCAGCGGAGGAATGGCGCGATCCAGCGCCCCCTGCGTCACCTGCACGTAGTTCTCCAGCACGATGGACATGCCGATGGCCGAGATCAGCGGCGCCAGGCGGAAGGAGCCGCGCAGCGGGCGATAGGCCACGCGCTCGATGGAAAAGCCATAGACGCCGCTTAAGACCGCGGCGACGATGAACGCGGCAGCGATGGCGAGCGGGATGGAAGTGATGCCCGTGAGCGCGGTCAGCACGATGAGGCCGATGAAGGCGCCGATCATGAACACGTCGCCGTGCGCGAAGTTGATCATGCCGATGATGCCGTAGACCATGGTGTAGCCCACGGCGATGAGGCCATAGATCATCCCCAGCGTGACGCCGTTGATGAGGAGCTGCAGCGCGTACGCCAAATCCGGTTCCTTCAGAGGAGGGCAGCCATGCGCCCATTGGATATGACCAATGCGGCACCGTCAATGCCCCAATTTCCCCGTGCGGCGTCGAGTACCGATATCGTTATCGGGCCGCCCCGCCGTGACGCCTCCGTCAGCCGCGATAGGGTGCCCACTCGGGCTCGTTGGCGAATACCCAGTCGTAGTAGTCGCGCTGTCCGAGTTCCCGGGCCGCCGCCTCGTCGATGATCACCTTGCAGCGCGGGTGCAACTGCAACGCCGAGGCGGTCACCATGGCGGTGACCGGCCCCTCCAGCGCCTTCGCCAGGATCGGCGCCTTGGCCGAACCCGTCGCCACCAGCAGCAGTTCCCGCGTGTCCAGAATCGTGCCCACGCCCATGGTCAGCGCCCTCGCCGGCACACGCTCCGGGTCGCCGCCGAACATCGCCGCGTTCTGCCGCCGCGTCGTCAGCGTCAGCGCCTTTTCCCGCGTGCGCGACATCAGCGCCGACAGCGGCTCGTTGAAGCCGATATGCCCGCTTTCGCCGATGCCCAGCAGCTGCAGGTCGATCCCGCCCGCATCGCGAATCTTCCGCTCGTAGGCTTCCGCCTCGGCAACGAGGTCGGCTGCCATGCCGTCGAGCAGATGCGTGCGCCCAGGATCGATGCCGACCCGGCGGAACAGATTCTCCTCCATGTAATGGCGGTAGGACTGCTCGCTTTCCGGCGGAATGCCGATGTATTCGTCGAGATTGAAAGTCCGGCAGCGTGAGAAGTCGGGCCCGAGCGCCACCAGGTGGTCGTAGACGCGCTCCATCGTCCGCCCGGTGGCGAGGCCCAGCACCAGTTCCGGCCGCGCGCCCAGCCGGTCGGCGATCAGGCGGGCCGCCAGCGCCGCCACGGCCTCGGCATCCGGACGAACGACGATTTCCATCGCGCACTCCTCACGACATGGCGGGGAACAGTCCGGCCAGGCTGTCTGCCGCGCCGATGACCCGCCCGCGCGGCAGAACCTGCCGCCATCCGCCGCCGGTCCAGGCATGCAGGCGGTAGAGCGTGGCGAAGGTCGCCGCCGGCGCCGCCACGCCCTGACCGCCGACCAGTTCCGCGCCGCGGCGGACGTTGTCCATCATCCACGCCGGCAGGCGCAAATGATACGGGTTACGCGCCACCTCGCCCGCGTGCAGCGCCAGCGCGCCCACCAGCCGCGCCACGTCGGACGCGCTCGATTCCACCAGCAGGTTCGGCGCCGCCATCGGCCGCCAGTATTCGGTTTCCACCACGACGCAGGCGAAGCCGGGCAGAAGCCCGAGCGCATCCGCCACCAGGTGGTGCACCCCCACATGCGTGCTGTTCCAGTCCTCGGCGTGCGGCAGGAAGATCGTCGTCGGCTTCTCCGCCTCGAGCACGGCGGCGATCGCTGTCACCGCCCCGGCCCAGTGGCACGCATCCCGCCTCCGCGTCTCCGGGTTGATGCGGCTCAGACCCTCGGGCGCGGGCAGCAGCAGGCGAAAGCCGAGCGCCCGGCACGCGGCATCCAGTTCCTCCCGCCTGCCCGCGCGCCGCTCCTCCCTGCTGCCGAGCGTCACCGCCACGTCCGTCACCGCGAAGCCGGCCTCTCGCGCAAGGCGCAGCGGCAAGGCGCCGGTGATGGTCTCGTCGTCCGGATGCGGCGCGAAGATCAGTGCCTTCGGAGCACCCGGCGCGGGCGGCGGCGGCGCGGGCGGCGGCTTCGCCGGCAGCGCCGCACCCGTGCGCAGCACCGCCTCGAAGCCCAGCACCCAGTCGAGCCAGAAGCCGCCGCCGCTCATCGCGCTGCCTCGCCGGCGCGGGCGGAGACGAACGTCGGCGACAGGCCGGCGACGCTCGCCGCATAGCCCGTCGGCACGCCGATTACGGTCAGCGCGCCCGTCCCGGCGGCGACGAGATACGCCGCAATGATGGCGAGGTCAGCGAGGCGCATCGTGATCTCCTGTGCAAGTGCCGCGAGAGTCCCGCTTCCTCACGGCCCGCGTTCGATGACGAGCGATCGCGGCTGGCCGGCGGGTTCGGGCAGGCGCAGCGGCGCGTCGCCGGGCGAGATGCGGCCGAGCACGCGCGGCATGCGCGAACCGGTGGTGCCCGCTGCCACCCCCGGCACGCCGTACCAGGTGAGGAAGCCGATCAGTGCCATCAGGTAGGCTTCCTTGCCATCGGCCGGCATGCCGCGCGCCTCGCTGGTGATCAGCTTCGCCGGCGCGAGGTTGCGGGCGAGCGCCGCCATCAGCGCCGGGTTGCGCACCCCGCCGCCCGAAGCGACCACCTCCGCCACGCCGCCGGCCGCGCAGCGGCGCGTGACCGTCACGGCGGTGAGTTCCGTCAGCGTCGCCATCAGATCCTCGGGTGACGCCGCCGGCAGGCCGGCAAGCTTCTCCTCCACGTAGGCCTTGTGGAACAACTCGCGCCCGGTGCTCTTCGGCGGCGGCAGCGCGTAGTACGGCTCGGCCAGCAGCCTCTCCAGCAGGTCGGCCCGCACCCGGCCCGCGAGCGCCATGCGCCCGTCGCGATCGCAGGACCAGGCACCGTCGCTCAGGCGCGCCGCGGCCACGTCGAGCAGGCAGTTCGCCGGCCCGGTGTCATAGGCGAGCGCCGGTTCGCCTGGGCCGCCGACCACGGTGATGTTGGCGATGCCGCCGAGGTTCAGCGCGGCGCGGCGCATGCCGTCGGTGCCGGCGAGCCACAGCGTGTCCAGCGTGCCGGCCAGCGGCGCGCCCTGTCCGCCGGCGGCGATGTCGCGGGCGCGCAGGTCGGAAATTACCGGCAGGCCGGTGGCCTCGACGATCGCGGCCGGCTGGCCGATCTGCAGCGTGCCGTGGGCCTGTCCCGCCTCGACCCAGTGGTACACGGTCTGCCCATGCGAGACGACAAGGTCTGCCCGCCCG
>JAJXZO010000176.1 GCA_021780035.1 Pseudomonadota bacterium | reverse complement strand
GCAGAGAATTGACCGAGAGCCGCATGTCCGATGTCGAGATCTATACCCAGTCGTGGTGCCCGTACTGCCGTCGCGCGCTTGCCCTGTTGAGGAGCAAAGGCGTGCCCTTCCGGGAGATCGACGCGCCCCACGGCAGCGCCGCGCGCGCGGAAGCCATCGGGCGTTCCGGGCGTACCACGGTGCCGCAGATCTTCATCGATAGCGAGCCGATCGGCGGTTGCGACGACTTGTACGCGCTGGAGCGGGCGGGAAAGCTGGACGCGCTTCTCGCCGCCGCCTGAGCGGCGGCTTGCCCCGGACGGCGGCTTGCGCCATGTGAGGAGGGGTTGGCAGGGACAGGCCGGCGGCAAAGGATGATCCACTACCAGTTGCAGTGCGGCGCGGGACACGGGTTCGACGGCTGGTTCAAGGACAGCGCGTCGTTCGAGCGGCAGGCCGCGGCCGGGCTGCTGGTCTGTCCCACCTGCGGCGATACGCGGATCGAGCGGGCGCTGATGACGCCGGCGGTGCCGCGCACGGGCGAACGGCGGACGCAGCCCGTGGCCGCCGCGCCGGAAACGGCCGTGCCCGAGGCGAAGCCCGCCGCGGCGCCGGCGGCGGTGGCTGGGCCGATGCCCGACCACGTGCGGGCGATGCTGCAGCGGGTGCGCGCCGAGGTGGAAAAGACCTGCGACTACGTGGGGGCGGAGTTCGCCGAGGAGGCGCGGCGCATCCATCGCGGCGAGAGCGGCCGGCGCGGCATCTACGGCGAGACCACGCCCTCGGAGGCGGAGGCGCTGGCCGAGGAGGGCATCGACGTCGCCCGCATTCCCTGGGTGCCGCGCGCCGACGGCTGAGTCTGCGCCTTACGGCGCCGGGACGTAGCGGAGGCAGCCGTCCTCGTCGGGTTCCGCCAGCAGGTCCCCTTCCGCCACCAGATGATTGATGTGGGCGACGATCTCGCCGAAGGCGAAGCCCGTCTGCTGCTCGTCGAGCGGGTGCGGGAACACCACGGCGAGCAGGTCGGCCGCCGTGCGCGGCACGTCGCGGCAGGCCTCGATGATGGTGGCGCAGCGCTCGGCGTGGTGGGCGATCACCGCGTCGATGCGCGGATGCAGGCCGACAAACGGCAGGCCATGGCCGGAAAGCACCAGCGCGTCGGCGGCGATCTCGCGGCGCAGCAGTGCGAGCGAGCGGAGGTAGGCGCCGAGCGCGTTCGCCTCGGGTTCCAGCGCGGTGACGGTGATGCCGGCGAACATGCCGGCGAGAATCTGGTCGGAGGCCAGGAACAGGCCATCCTGGGCGCAGTAGAGCATGGCCTGTTCGAGCCCGTGGCCGCCGCCGGTGAGCACCCGGAACTCGCGCCCGCCGATGACGATGGTCTCGCCGTGGCGCAGCCGGCGGTAGGTGCCGGGCACGCCGGTGGTGTGATGCAGGTAGCGGTAGCCGCGGCCGAGCACTTTGCCGACTGCCAGCGCATCGAAGCCGTGGCGGCGGTAGAAGGCGCGCCAGCTTTCGGCGCCGAGTTCCGAAGGGGCGTACTGCAGCGCCAGGCTGAACAGATACTCGGCACGCGGCATCCACAGGGTGAGCGCGTGGCGGCGGGTGAGCCATCCGGCGAGCCCTGCGTGGTCGGGGTGGGAGTGGGTAACGAACAGTCGTGTGAGCGACGAGCCGCGCAGCGGCCCGGAGAGAACCGCCTCCCAGATCTCCTGCGTGCGCGCATCGCCGATGCCGGTGTCCACTACGGCCCAGCCGTCGCCGTCCTGCAGTAGGTAGACATTGACGTGGTCGCGCTTGAACGGCAGCGGCAGGCGGAGCCAGAGCACGCCGGGGGCGACTTCCCGCGGGGTGCCGAAGGGCGGCGGCTCGGCCGCGGGGAAAGTTGGCGGCGCGCCGCTCATGGGACCGGTTCTCCCCCGCTCGCCGCCATGATGTAGTTGATGCCGACGTCGCGGCTCTGCCTCCAGCCATTGGTGAGCGGCACGTACTGCATCCCGGAGAGGTCGGTGACGCGCAACCCCTGCTTGCGCAACATGCCGCCCAGTTCCGCCGGCGTGAGGAACTTCCGCCACTGGTGGGTGCCGGGCGGCAGCCAGCGCAGCACATATTCGGCGCCGACGCGGGCGGCGAGGAAGCTGCGCAGCGTGCGGTTCATGGTGGAGAGGAACAGCACGCCGCTCGGCTCCAGCAGCGCCGACAGGGTGCCGACGAAGGCATGCGGCTCAGCGACGTGCTCGACGATCTCGAGCGCGGTGATCACCGGGAAGCGCTGGCCTTCGGCGAGCAGCGTCTCCGCCGTAGTGTTGCGGTAGGAGAGCGCGAGCCCCTGGCCATCGGCGTGCGCCGCCGCCACGGCGACGGCGGCCGGCGCGGCGTCGATGCCGAGCACCTCGTGGCCCTGCCGCGCCAGCGCCTCCGCGGCGAGGCCGCCGCCGCAGCCGACGTCGAGAATGCGGCTTCGCGCGGGGATGCGCCCGGTGATCCAGCCGATGCGCAGCGGGTTCATCCGGTGCAGCGCCCGCATCGGCCCGTCCGCCTGCCACCAGCGGTCGGCCAGGGCGTCGAAGCGGGCGATCTCCAGAGGGGAAACACTGCTGTCGTGTAGTGCTTGCATGTTGCCTGCTTTCGGTCGTGCCAGTATGTGTCCTGACCGTGGCCGCCGTGCAACTGCGCAGAAGCGGCCGGGAGGCGGAATCTGGCGATGGCCCGTATCGTGATGAAATTCGGCGGCACCTCGGTGGCCGACCTCGACCGCATCCGCGCCGTGGCGGCGCGGGTGAAGCGCGAGGTGGACGCTGGAAACGAGGTGGCGGTCGTGGTTTCGGCGATGGCGGGCGCGACCAACCAGCTTGTCGCATGGTGCACCCAGCTTTCGCCGCTGCACGACGCCCGCGAATACGACGCGGTGGTGGCCACCGGCGAACAGGTGACCTCGGGGCTGCTGGCCATCGCCCTGCAGACGCGGGGCGTCGACGCGCGCTCGTGGCAGGGCTGGCAGGCGGGCGTGGTCACCGACGCCGCCCACGGCAAGGCGCGCATCGAGGAGATCGCTGGCGACGAAATGGTCGCCCGCATGCAGGCGGGCCAGGTGCCGGTGGTGGCGGGCTTCCAGGGCCTGGGGCCGGACAGGCGCATCACCACGCTGGGGCGCGGCGGCTCCGACACCTCGGCGGTGGCGCTGGCGGCGGCGCTGCACGCCGACCGCTGCGATATCTATACGGACGTGGACGGGGTCTACACGACCGATCCGCGCATCGTCAGCCGGGCGCGCAAGCTGCCCCGGATCGCCTACGAGGAGATGCTGGAGTTGGCCTCGGTGGGCGCCAAAGTGTTGCAGACCCGCAGCGTCGAGCTTGCCATGAAGGAGCGCGTGCGCGTGCAGGTGCTGTCGAGCTTCGACGACGGCACCTCGCTCGGCGGCGATCTGCGGGGAACCCTGGTGGTTGATGAGGATGAGATCGTGGAAAAGGAAATCGTTTCCGGCATCGCCTATTCGCGCGACGAGGCCAAGGTGACGGTGTGCCGCGTGCCCGACCGGCCCGGCATCGCCGCGGCGGTGTTCGGGCCGCTGTCGGCGGCCTCGATCAACGTCGACATGATCGTGCAGAACATCTCGGCCGACGGCAACACCGACATGACCTTCACCCTGAACCGCGCCGACCTGCCGCGCGCCGAGCAGGTGCTGGCCGACAACCGCGACAAGATCGGCTACCGCGAGCTGGTCGCCGACAAGGAAGTGGCGAAGATCAGCGTGGTGGGCGTTGGCATGCGCAGCCATTCCGGCGTGGCCACCACCATGTTCCAGGCGCTGGCCGCCAAGGGCATCAACATCCAGGTCATTTCCACCAGCGAGATCAAGGTTTCGGTGCTGATCGGCGCCGAATACACTGAGCTCGCCGTGCGCGCCCTGCATACCGCCTACGGCCTCGATGCCTGAGCCGGGCAGCACCGCCGCGCGCGCGGAAGCCCGCGAGACGCTGGAGCGGCTGTGGGCGCGGGGACGCGCGTTCCTCGGCACCCGCACCGCCATCATGGGCGGCGCCATGTCGTGGGTGAGCGAGCACACGCTCACCGCCGCCATCAGCAACGCCGGCGGCTTCGGCGTGCTCGCCTGCGGCTCCATGGGTCCGGACCTGCTCGCCCGCGAGATCGAGGCGACCAAGGCGCTGACGGACAAGCCGTTCGGCGTCAACCTGATCACCATGCACCCGCAGCTCGACGACCTGATCGGCGTGTGCCTGGCGGCGAAGGTGGGGCATGTGGTGCTGGCGGGCGGCGTGCCTTCCGGCGCGGCGGTGCGGGCGGTAAAGGACGGCGGCGCCAGGCTGATCTGCTTCGCTCCCGCGCTGGTGCTGGCCCGGCGGCTGGTGCGGCTGGGAGCCGACGCGCTGGTGATCGAGGGCAGCGAAGCTGGCGGGCATATCGGGCCCGTCTCGCTCACCGTGCTGGCGCAGGAAATTTTGCCGCAGGTGCGCGACGTGCCGGTGTTCGTCGCCGGCGGCCTGGGCCGGGGCGAGGCGATCGTCGCCTATCTGGAGATGGGCGCCTCCGGGGCGCAGCTGGGCACGCGCTTCGCCGCTGCCGAGGAGAGTATCGCCCACCCGCGCTTCAAGCAGGCGTTCGTGCGTGCGCAGGCGCGCGACGCCGTGCCCTCGGTTCAGCTCGACCCGCGCTTCCCGGTGATCCCGGTGCGCGGGCTGGCCAACGAGGGCAGCCGTAAGTTCCTGGAATTCCAGGCGGAAACCATCCGCAGGTTCCAGGACGGGCAGCTTTCGCGCGAGGAGGCGCAGCTCGCCATCGAGCATTTCTGGGCGGGGGCGCTGCGGCGCGCGGTGATCGACGGCGACGTCGAGACCGGCAGCGTCATGGCCGGGCAGTCGGTGGGCCTCGTCGGCTCCGTGCAGAAGGTTGCGGAGATCATCGACGAACTGGTGGAGCAGGCGGTGGCGGCGCTCGCGGTTCGCCACAGGATCGCCATGTAGCTCCCGCAGCATGGCGGCGATGTCCACGCCGCGACAGCTTCTGGCTCACCTGCGCAACCTGATGGCGCGCGGTCTCGCGCCTCTGGCCGAGATCGCGCGGCTGGTGGCGAGCGAACTGCCGGCGGAAGTCTGTTCCATCTACGCCATGAAGCCGGGCGACGTGCTGGAACTCGTCGCCACCTGCGGGCTGCGCGAGGAGGCGGTGGGCCGCACCCGGCTCCGCGTGGGCGAGGGGATCGTCGGCCTCGCGGCGGCGACCTTGCACCCGATGAACCTCGCGGATGCGCCGAACCATCCCGAGTTCGCCTTCCGGCCGGAAACGGGCGAGGAGAAATACGTCTCCATGCTGGCCGTGCCGGTGCGCCGGGCCGGCCGTACGCTCGGCGTGCTGGCGGTGCAGGACAGCAAGTCGCACCGTTACGAGACCGACGAGGTGGAGGCGCTGGAAACGGTGGCCATGCTCCTCGTCGAGCCGCTGACCGCAGCCGGCGCCACCGAGGGCGGCGAGGAGGAGCGCGGAGCCACGCTCTCGCGGCGCTTCTCCGGCCCGGTGCTGGTGCCCGGGCTCACCATCGGCCCGGCGGTGCTGGCGACGGCACACGTGCCTCGCCGGCTGTTCGCCGACGACCCGGCGGCGGAGCAGGAGCGGCTGATGGCGGCGGTGGAGGCGATGCGCCGCGGCATCGACGAACTGATCACCAACCGTATGCCGGCGGACGTGAAAAGCGGTCCCGAGACGCGGGAGATCCTGGAGGCGTACCGGCTGGTCGCCGCCGATCCCGGCTGGCTGCGCCGCGTCGGCGAGGCGATCACCGGCGGGCTCTCCGCCGAGGCGGCCGTGCACCGGGTGGTGGACGAGCTTCGCGATCACATGCGGCGCATCGCCGAGCCCTATCTGCGCGAGCGGGTGGCCGATCTCGAGGACATGGCGGGAAGGCTGCTCGCCGCGCTCGGCGGCAACGGCCAGCCCGAGGCGGTGCCGGAGGGCGCCATCCTCATCGCGCGGCGCCTGGGGCCGGCGGAACTGCTGCACTGGCACGACCGCGGCATCGGCGGGGTGGTGGTGGAAGAGGCGAGTGCCGCCAGCCACGCCACCATCCTTGCCCGCGCCCTGGCGCTGCCGGTGATCGGCGGCGCCCGCGGCCTGCTGGACGAGGCGGAAGCCGGCGACGAGGTGATCCTCGATGCCGAGGAAACCCAGCGCAGCGGCTCTCTCGGCCAGGTGATCCTGCGTCCAGAGGCCGACGTGACGGCGGGCTACCAGCGTGCCCTGGAGGCGAGGCGGCAGCGGCAGGCAGGCTGGGCGGCGCTGCGCAACCGGCCCGCCGCCAGCCGCGACGGCACCTCGGTGACGCTGATGCTGAACGTCGGCCTGCCGCTCGAACTCGCGCAGCTCGCCGCCACCGGCGCCTCGGGCATCGGCCTGTTTCGCACCGAGATCGCCATGCTCGCCCGCGGCGCCATCGCCGACGTGGGCGAGCAGACGTCGGTATACGCCCGCGTGCTCGACGCGGCGGCCGGGCGGCCGGTGCTGTTCCGCACCCTCGATCTGGGCGGCGACAAGCTGCTGCCCGGCAGCCCGCCGTCGGCGGAGGAGAACCCGGCGATGGGCTGGCGCAGCCTGCGCATCGGCCTCGACCGCCCGGCGCTGCTCAGGCGGCAGTTGCGCGCGCTGCTGCTCGCCGCCGCCGGCCGCGAGCTTTCGGTGATGTTCCCTATGGTGGCGACGGTGGCCGAGTTCTGCACCGCCCGCGCCCTGCTCGTCGCCGAGGCGGAACGGGTGCGGCCGCGTCCGGAACGGCTGCACGTGGGAACCATGCTGGAGGTGCCGGCGCTGCTCTGGCAACTGCCGGCGCTGCTGCAGATGGCCGACTTCGTTTCCGTCGGCACCAACGACCTGCTGCAGTTCCTGTTCGCCGCCGACCGCGGCAGCCCGTTGCTGGCTGACCGCTACGACGTGCTCGCCCCGGCGATGCTGGGGCTGCTCGGCGAACTCGCGGCGAAGGCGCGCGCGGCGGGCGTGCCGCTTTCCGTCTGCGGCGAGGCGGCGTCGCGGCCGCTGGAGGCGATCGCCATGGTGGCCGCCGGCATCACCACGCTGTCGATGCCGGCGTCCAGCATCCTGCCGGTGAAGGCGGCGCTGGCGGCGACCGACCTGGCGGCGCTCAGATCGCTGATGAAGGAACTGCAGGGCAGCGGCGGCACCGAGGCCAGTCTCCGGGAGCCGATCGCCGCGTGGGCGCGCGAACACGGCGTGCCGGCCTGAGACGGCGGCGGTGCGCGGATCGCCGAACGTTTCCCGTGTTGGGGACTTGTAATTTTCCTGCAACGCCGATTCGGCTTCGCGCATTTGGCAACGCTTCGGCGCCGTGCGGAGGTTGGCAAGAAGAGCGGATCGGGATAGAACGTCCCGCGGATGCGGGAGCCGGCGACGAAGGGGCCGGAGCGTGCGTCCTTCCGCCAACAACCGCGTTTTGGGGCCAGGCTGCCGTGCTGCAGGATCGCAGTTCTGAATTCATGCATGGGCAGGCCATGCTGCAGCCGGTCCCGGCCGGGTCACACGATGACGGCGGCGAGGCGTCGGCGCGGGGCGGCCCCGTAGGCCGCGACCTTAGAATCGCGCGCGAGCGCCTCGGCTGGCAGCTCGACGCGGTGGCCGAAGCGTTGCGCATTCGCCTTTCCGTGCTGCAGGCGCTGGAGACGGGGCGGTTCGCCGACCTGCCCGCGGCGGCCTACACGCTCAGTTTCCTGCGTTCCTACGCGTGCGCGCTCGGGCTCGACGCCGACGACATGGTGCGGCGGTTCCGCGACGAGCGCACCGAGCTTTCGCGCAAGACGCAACTGGAGTTTCCGGCTCCCGCCGCCGAGCGGAGCATACCGGTGGGCGCCGTGGTGCTGCTCGGCTGTGTGCTGGCGATCGGCTCCTATGCCGGATGGTACCATTTCTCCGGCGGCCGGCAGGCGCCGGCGCCCGTGCACCAGGTGCCGCAGCGTCTGGCCGACATGGTGAAGCCGCCGGTGGTGCCGCCGGCACCGCCGCTCCCGGTTGCCACGCCCGCGGCCGCTCCGGGCGCTCCGGCCGCCGCCTCCGCCGC
>JAJXZO010000244.1 GCA_021780035.1 Pseudomonadota bacterium | reverse complement strand
CAGGACTTCGAACGCAGCCCTTCGACGGCATGGCCCTTTTCCCTGAGCACCGCGAGGGACAGGGGATGAACCCTGCCCGTCGGGTGGCTGCCGGCGCTGAAGGCGCGGAACCTGCCCGCGCCCGCGCGGGCGAGGATGCACTCGGCCATGATGCTGCGTGCCGAGTTGCCGGTGCACAGGAACAATACGTGGCAGAGGCGCCCGCTCATGCTGGCTCTCCACGGCAGGCGTTGGCTTCCGCCGCTTCGTCATCGCGGCCGAGAGTGGCGCGCCCGTGCTGGCAGAGCACCGCGAGCGGTACTGCGTTAACCCGGGCGAGGGTCCGGCGGTCGCCCGCCACCGTCGGGTCTTCCACGAGGGACGCGCGCGCCAGGGCAAGAAAGCGTTGCGCGTAGTCGTTGAATTCCTTGTCGGCGATCCGGTAGTAGGCCCACTTGCCGCTGCGCCGCTGTTGCAGCAGACCCGCCGTTTTCAGCAGCGCCAGATGCCTTGAGACGGTAGCGGGGGCAAGGTCCAGCACCGCCACGATCTGGCAGACGCAGAGTTCGCCTCCCTCCAGCAGCTTGAGGATGCGCATGCGGCTGGGGTCGGCGACGGCCTTGGCGACGGTTTCGAAGGTCTCGAGCATGGGGAGGATATAGCGTCAATTCGACATATGACAAACTGATATCGATGTCGGCGCGCTCTTGTCAACCCGCGCGCGCTGGCGCCGGGCGGTTTCTTCCCGGGCAGAACCCGCCGATCGGCCCTGAATCAGCCTTTCTCCACCCAGGCGCCGACAGGCACCGGCCGCACCGGCGGCTGCGCCCTGAACCGCCCCACCGATTGCGGCGCGCAGCCCGCGTGCGCCGCGATCATCTCGGCACTGGCCAGCCGGCAGTAGCGGCCCTGGCAGCCACCCATGCCGGGACGTCCCAGCGCCTTCACCCGGTTGGCGTCCGGCCCGCCATAGTCGGTGGTGGCGCGCAGAACACCGGCGGTGATGCCCTCGCAGCGGCAGACCACCGTCGCATCGGGCAGTGTCCGCACCATCTCGGCCGGCCAGGGGAAGGCGGCGGCGATGCCGCGGGCGAAGCGCTCGCTGCGGGCGAGCAGGCGCAGGTCCGCCGCCGTGTCGGGCGCCGGCAGGCCGAGATCGGCGAGGCAGGCGGCGGCGGCGACACGGCCCGCGGCCTCGGCGGCATCGGCGCCAAGAATGCGCAGCCCGTCGCCCGCGAGGTAGAGGCCTTCGCCCGCCCGGCCCCGGCGGTCGGCGCGCGGCAGCCACTGCGCCCAGGTTTCGTCGTAGTCGAATCGGCAGCCGGCGAGATCGGCGAGATGCGTCTCCGCCTGCAAGTGCCAGCCCAGCCCTACGGCGTCGCAGGGGGTTCGCCGCTCGTGTCCGCGCCCGTCGCGCCAGCGGACCGCCGCCACGCCGTCTGCACCGGCCTCGATTTCCTCGACGCGAACGCCCGCGTGGTAGAGGCGGCCGAGTCCGGCCCGCATGGCGAGCCCGCGCGCCGCCACCAGCGGCCGCGCCGCGAGACCGGAGAATCCGGAAAGCTGTTCGCGCATCGAGGCGGTGTCGAGTACCGCCGCGACGCTGGCGCCGGCGGCGCGAAGCTGCGCCGCCACCAGCGTCAGCAGCGGCCCCGTACCCGCGATAACGATGCGCCGGCCCAGCGCCACGCCCTGCGCCTTCAGCGCGATCTGCATGGCACCCAGACTGTAGACGCCGGCGTTCTGCCAGCCCGGCACCGGGGCGAGGCGGTCGGTGGCGCCGGTGGCGAGAATCAGCCGGTCGTAGCCGATACGCGCCTGCCCGGCTTCGCCCAGCACGTAGAGTTCGCCGCCCGCGAGCGCCACCACCGAGCTTCGCGGGTGATGTGCCACCCGCCCTTCCGCCACCATGCGGTCGAAGGCGGCGTGCAGCGCCCGCGCCTTCGCCGCCTCGCTGCCGTAGAGCACCTCGGGCGTGCGCGCGAAGCCCGCCGGCGGACGGCGGTAGATCTGCCCGCCCGCCGCGGCACCCTCGTCGATGACAATGGGGGCGAGCCTGGCCGCGACCAGCGTTTCGGCGGCGCGCGCACCGGCTGGCCCGGCGCCGACGATGGCGACGCGCGCGCTCATGGCCAGTCCCCCGGTGCTTCGCTCAACAGCCGCATGCCCTCGGCGATGGGAGTGGAACAGGTCCGCAGGCGTGGCCCTTCCTCC
Source organism: Pseudomonadota bacterium (assembly GCA_021780035.1). GTDB lineage: Bacteria > Pseudomonadota > Alphaproteobacteria > Acetobacterales > Acetobacteraceae > Rhodovastum. The sequence continues at coordinate 5,882 of JAJXZO010000244.1, read as the reverse complement.
TGCCACACCCAGCAGTCCTGGCAGGCGCCCATCAGGCAGAAGCCGGCGCGCTTCTCCGGCCCGCAGTCCGAGCCCCGCAATGCCCCCATGGAGGCGAGGATGGCGGTCAACACCGTGTCGCCGGCGAGCGCCGTGCAGGCGCGGCCGTCGAGGAAGAAGCGCACCGGCGCGCGCGCCTGTTCCGTCAGCCTGACCACCCGGCCTCGCGCGCCTTCTTCCTGTCTCGTGCTGTTCATCGCCCTCCCTCCGCATCGGGAAGCTCCGGCGCCGGCATCTCGGGGAAGCGCGCCCGCACCTCGGCGAGCGCGGCCGTGACGCCTGCCGCTCCGGCGCGGCCCTCCATGCGCCGGAAGATCTCCGTTTTCGCGAAGAATCGCCAGTGGATCGGCAGCCCGGCGAGGATTGCGGTCAGCAGATCATAGGCATCCGCGGTCCACTGCGCCTCGAAGCCCTCGCGTTCGGCGCCGAAGTGGAAATGCCCCTCGTGCGCCCGCATGGCGGCGCGCCGTGCCGCTGTTGCCGTCTCGTCGATGAGGCCGTCCTCGATGACCACGCCGTAGTCGCGCCCGGCCACCTCGGCGGAGATGTATGCGCCCGCCACGTCGCGGGCCACCCGCCAGGGTTCCCGTTCCCTCGGGTCGCCGCGCCCGCCGCCGCCGGCGGAGCGGATCTCCAGCACGTCGCCCGGTTGCAGCACCGTGGTGTCGATGTTGCCGAGCCGGCGCATCCCCGGCGTGCCGGGGTTCACGATCATGTCGGAAAGCCCGCCCGCGAGTCCGCCGAGCACGCCCCACGGGCGGAAGAAGCTGCGGTCGCGGTTGCGCACTGTCACCCGGCTGTCCGGGGCGAAGACGCGGAAGGCCATTTCGGTGGCGAGCCCCCCGCGCCAGCGCCCGGCGCCGCCGCTGTCCCGCGCGAGGCCGTATTTGAGGAATTCGATCGGCGTTTCCGTCTCGGTGATCTCGATCGGCGTGTTGCGGAGATAGGCGGCATCCGCCCCCGAGCCATTGGTGCCGTCGCGGTGCGGCATGCCGCCGCCGCCGCCGACCACCGGGTTGACCGCTGCGATCACCGTGCGGTGCGTGCGTTCGTCCGTGGTCATCACATTGACGATGCAGTTGTTGCCGGCGGGCGCCGCCGGCAGCAGGTGCGGCACCGCCCGCGAGAAGCCGCCGAAGATCACCGAGCGCAGCCGGGCGCAGGTGAGCGAGCGCATCCCCACCGCGGCCGGGAAGCTCGGGTTCAGAACCGAGCCCTCCGGGGCGATGCAGGTGAACGGGCGCGTGAGGCCGGTGTTGAGCAGGATCTTCGGATTGAGTGTGTAGAGAATGTAGTAGATGCCGACAAGCAGCATGGTGTGGCGCGGGTCGCCGCCCGAGGGTACGTTGAGTGCCGAGGCAAGCTGCGGGTCCGATCCGGTGAAGTCGAGCACCGCCGTATCGCCCGCGATGGTGAGCCGGAGCTTCAGCCGGCACGGGTTGGCGGCGGTGGAATCCTCGTCGGCGTAATCGGCGAATTCCCAGCATCCGTCGGGCATCGCCCGCAGCATGGCGCGCGCCTGCTCCTCGGCGTGGTCGAGCAGCGCCTCCACCCCGGCAAGGAACGCCTCCTTGCCGAACTTCCGCAGTATGGCGAGAGCCTTGCGCTCTCCCGTATTCAGCGCACCCACCAGGGCCCGGATGTCGCCGACGTTGAGATCGGGCTTGCGGACGTTGGTGGACATGATGCGGAGAATCTTCTCGTCGAACACGCCTTCGTTCACGAGCTTCATTGGCGGGAAGCGGATGCCTTCCTGGTGGATCTCGGTCAGCGCGCGCGAGAGGGAGGCGGGCACCGCGCCGCCCATGTCGGTGTTGTGGATGTGCCCGCCGGCCCAGGCGACGATCTCGCCATTGTGGAAGATCGGCTTCCACAGGTGCGTGTCGGGAACATGAGTGGCGACGAAGCCGGAGTAGGGATCGTTGGTGAAGGCGACGTCGCCGGGGCGGTAGTCGTCGATCATGCCGATAACGCGGCCGTAGGTGAGGCCGGGATACCAGGTGGCGCCGAGGTCCATCGGCACGGCGAAGGTTTCGCCCTTGCGGTTCATCAGCATCACTGTGAAGTCCTCCGTCTCCTTGACGAAGGCGGAATGCGCAGTACGGTTCAGCGTGTAGGCCATGTTCTCGGCGGCGGCCCGTGCGTGGTTCGCCAGCACCCGCAACGTCATCCGGTCGAACATCGCCGTCACTCCGCGCTCTCCAGGTGCAGATTGCCATGCCGATCCACCCGCGCCGCCATGCCCGGGGGGATCGCCGTCGTCGTATCCTCCTGGGCGACCACTGCCGGGCCGCGAAAGTGGCAGCCGGGTCGCAGGCTGTCGCGCCGGTAGAGCGCGACCGGCCGCTCGGCTCCGCTGACGGAGACGGGCACATACCGCTCAGGTTCGGCTGGCGCTGCCACTTCCTCCTCGTCGGGGAAGTCGAGTGTGGGGCCAGCGCCGATAGCGGCAAGACGCAGATTGACCAATTCGATCCTGCTGCTCTCGTCACAGAAGTCGAATAGCTTCAGGTGGGTTCCGTGAAATGCGCGCGCAATCGCCGTGACATCGTCATCCTCCAGCCAAACGGAAGCAAGCGCGGTTTCGATCTCATGGCTTTGCCCCCCGTAGCGCATGTCCGCTGAGAACCTGAGATCAGCGGCGCCCCGGTGCCCGTGCGCCGCGAGCCACGCGCGCGCCTCCGCGGCCATGGCGGCGGAGGCCTCGTGCATCGCCGGCAGCAGATCGGCGGAAAGATCGCCGAACACGGTGCGGATGAAGTCGCCGCGCAGATCCGCGACCAGCCCCCCGAGGGCGGAGACGACGCCGGGCCGTGGCGGCACCAGCACGCGCGCCATGCCCAGTTCGCGGGCGAGGAAGACGCCGAGCATCGGCCCGCCGCCTCCGAACGGCAGCAGCGTGAACTCGCTGGGATCGACGCCGGCGCGCGAGGCGAGCTTCTCCACCTCGACGAACAGTTCGGAGACGGCGATGTCGATGATGGCCTGCGCTGTCTCGGCGAGCGGGCGCCGCAGTGCTTCGGCGAGCCGGCTGACTGCGGCGCGGGCGGGCTCCCTGTCGATTGCAAGCTGGCCGTAGGCCATGTCGCTGTGGCCGAGCCAGCCCGTTACCACCATTGCGTCGGTCAGCGTCGCCTGCTCGCCGCCGAGGCCGTAGCAGGCCGGTCCCGGCGAGGAACCAGCCGACTCGGGTCCGACGCGGAGCACGCCGCTCGCATCGACGCTGGCGATGGAGCCGCCGCCGAGGCCGATCGAACTGACCGAGACGGAGGGAATATAGAGCGGGAACTCGCCGATCGACTCACCGGTGCCGAACTGCGCCTCGCCGTCGATGATGAGAGCGAAATCCGAGGACGTGCCGCCGACATCGAGGGTAAGGACGCGGTTCTCGCCCGCCCGACGGGCGAGCCACGCGGTGCCGATCACCCCCGAAGCCGTGCCGGAGAGCAGCATGCTGACGCAGTTCCGCTTGCCCTCCGCAGCGTTCATCAGCCCGCCGTTCGATTTCGTCATCAGCGCCTTCGCGCCCACGCCGTGCGCGGCGAGGCGCTCCTCGAGCGCGGCGAGATACACGGAGACGCGCGGGTGGACGTAGCCGTTCAGGATGGCGGTGGTCGTGCGCTCGTATTCGCGGATCACCGGCCACACTTCGGCGGATGTGAAGGTGAAGAGCTCCGGCGCGAGGCTTGCGATTTCCCGCTTCACCGCGCGCTCGTGCTCGTCGTTGCGCCACGCGTGCAGAAAGGAGACGATGATGCCGACGGCGCCTTTCGTCTTCGCCGCCGCTACCGCCTCTGCCACCGCCGACCGGTCGGGCGCGGTCTCCTCGCGGCCGTCGGCGCGCATGCGGCCGGGGATGCCGAAGATCATGTCGCGTCCGACAAGCTGGTCGGGGCGCGAGCAGAACAGCGAATAGACGTCGGGCATGCGCAGCCGGGCGAGTTCGATGACGTCCTCGAAGCCGGCGTTGGTGAAGAGCGCCAGCGCCGCGCCCTTCCGCTGCAAGATCGTGTTGATGCCGACAGTCGTGCCGTGGACGAAGCGCGTCACGGTCTCCGCCGCCAGACCCTCGCGCTCGGCAAGGAGCGCGAGGCCGGTCATTAGTTCGGCGCCCGGATTCGCCGGCGTGGTCAGCACCTTCAGCGTGGCCACGCGGCCCGCGCGCGTTTCAAGCGCGCAGAAGTCGATGAAAGTGCCGCCGATATCGACGCCGATTTTCCAGTCCGTCGCCTCTTCCCCGCCCATGCCCGGCCCTTTCCCTTTCGCGCCGCTCCGGGAAAACTGGCATCGCCGCCGGAGCCCGTCAAAGACACAAAGGCGAAAGCGGCATAAGTCCGGCCTATGGCCGAATCGCGAACCCGCGTTTGACGGCGGGCGAAGTTGCCGACAAGCTTCCGGCTCTTTCCTCGGTCGGGGCAGGTGGAGACGGAGATGGACGCGATCGTGCTCGGCGGCGGCCTGATGGGATCGGCGGCCGCCTATTTCCTCGCCCGGCGCGGCGTGAAAACGACGCTGATCGAGCGCGGCCGCGTGGGCACCGGCGCCACCATAGCCTCGTTCGGCAACATCCGCCGCACCGGGCGCTACCTGCCGCAACTGCCGCTCGCGCACCGCTCGCGAGCGTTGTGGGGCGAGGCAGAGAAAATGCTCGGCCGCGACGTCGAATTCCGAGCCACCGGGCATGTGCGTCTTGCATTCGACCAGGCCGCGGTAGCCGATATGCGCCGCTACATCGAGGCGGCGCGACCGTGGGGCCTCGACCTTGAGGAACTTGGTCCCCGCGAGATAGGGGGCCGCTTTCCAGGGCTTGGGCCGGAGGCGCTCGGCGCCTCGTTTTCGCCTCGGGACGGCTGCGGCAATCCGCGCCTGATCGCCACCGCCTTCGCCGATGCGGCACGGCGGCTCGGCGCCACCATCGTCGAGGAGGCGCCGGCGGGCGAAATCGGCCGCACCGGGGCGGGCTTCGAGGTGAGCACGCCGAAGGGCACCTTCGCGGCGGAATGCCTGCTGAACACCGCCGGCGCCTGGGGTGGGCGCCTCGCCGCGAATTTCGGCGAGGCGGTACCGATTTTCCCGAACGGGCCGCAGATGGGGGTGACGGAACCCCTGCCGCACCGGGTGCTGCCGGTGGTAGGCATGTGGGTGCATGGCGGCGGGCCGGACGGCTACCTCCGGCAGGTCGAGCGCGGCAACATCGTCTTCGGCGGCGGCGTGGAGCGCGTCGCCGTGGACCTCGATCCGGGCTTCGCCAAACCCGATCCGGCGCGGCTGCCCGTCCAGCTTCGCGTGCTCGTCCGCCTACTGCCGGCGCTTGCCACCGCCTCCGTCATCCGCACCTGGTCGGGCTGCGAAGGCTATGTCGCCGACAAGCTGCCCGTGATGGGCGCCTCGGCCACCACACCCGGTCTTTTCCACGCCTTCGGCTTCAGCGGCCACGGTTTCCAGCTCGGGCCAGGTGTCGGCGACGTGATGGCCGAACTGATCGCCACCGGACACACGGACACGCCCCTTGCCGATTTCCGCATCGACCGCTTCGCCGGAAACGCGGCCAGCGTGAACGGCGGCTGACCTCAACCGCCGGAAAGCAGTTCGCCGGCGGTCCGGTGACAGGCGACCCGGCGGTCCCCGCCGAGGGAAATCAACGGCGGCGGCTTGCTGTCGCAGGTACCGGGAATACGCATCGCGCAGCGGCGGAAGAACGGGCAGGGCATGGCGGCATCGCCATGCAGCAGGCCGCCACCCGCGACCGCGTACTGGTCCTTGTCGATCTCGCCGAGCCAGCCGGGACGCAGTTCGGGCACCGAGCCGAGCAATAGCCGCGTGTAGGGATGCGCGCCGTCGCC
>JAJXZO010000105.1 GCA_021780035.1 Pseudomonadota bacterium | reverse complement strand
GCTGCACCGGGCGCTGTCCGAGCGCACGGCACGCCCGGTGCCGGTGCTCTACGGCGGCAGCGTGAACGCGGAAAACGCCGGCCGACTCGCGGCGACGCCGGGGGTGGACGGCCTGTTCGTCGGCCGGGCCGCCTGGAACGCCGCCGGTTTCGCCGACCTGGTGGAAAAGGCGCGCGCCGCCCGCGCCTGAGCGGCGCCTCTCAGATGCTGTCCCGCACCCGGACCCACGTCTGCTCCAGGTGCTCGGTGAGCGCGCGCACCAGCGCCTCGGCGTCGCGCGCCGCGAGCGCCGCCACCATCGCCTCGTGCTCGGCCACGGCGCCGCGCCACTTCTCCGGCGCGGCGTTGCCGAGGAAGCGGATGCGCTTCAGGCGAAGCTGCAGCGCCTCGTATTGGCCGGAAAGGAAATTGTTTCCGGCGAGCCGGACGATGGCGGCGTGCACCGCCTGGTTCAGCTTGTAGTACTCCAGGCGGTTGCGGCGCGCGTATTCGGCCATCATCGAATCGTGCAGGGCGCGCACATCGGCGATTTCGGCGTCGGTGGCGCGCCGGCAGGCGGCGCGCGCGGCGGCGGTCTCCAGCGCCGCCAGCACCTCCAGCATTTCCCGCACGTCGCGCTCCGTCAGCTGCTTGATGACGGCGCCGCGCCCCGGCACAAGTTCGATCAGCCCCTCGCTGGCCACCGACTTGATCGCCTCGCGCAACGGCGTGCGCGACACGCCGAGCCGCACGCCAAGCTGGCTCTCGTTGATGCGCGTCCCCGGCGGGAGAACACTCTCGATGATCATGTCGCGCAGCCGCTCCAGCAGTTCGCCGTGCAGCGTGTGACGGCTGATCTTGACGAACGCCGGCTCGTCGGCCGCCACCGGCGGCTGATCGCTTCCTTCCGGCTGCATCCCGGCCGTCGCCGTCATCGTTGCTCTCCCGTGATCGGCCAGCAATAGCCCGAAACCCGCGCCTTCGCCAGCCGTTCCGTGCCGACGGCATTCTGAATACAGAATGCTTGCATGCAGTCCGGCGGGCGCTATGATACCCGCCAACAGCCCATAGGGAAACCGTCCGATGCCCGCACCGCCCCCGCCACGTCTCGCGCTCGTTATCGGCGACCCGGCCGGCATCGGCCCCGAACTCGCCGCCCGCCTGCTCGCCGACGCGGAGGTACGCGCCGCCGCCCGTCTCGTTGTCATCGGCGACCGCCGGGTGCTCGCCCACGGCGCCGCTGTGGCCGGCGTTCCCCTCCACATCCGCACCCTCGCCGCCGCCGGGGACCCCTTGCCCGAGGGCGCCGGACTGCTCGACCTCGGCCACCTCGACCCCGCCGGCATCACCGAGGGCGTCGCCTCGGCCGCCGGCGGCAAGTTCGCGCTGGCGAACTTCCGCGCCGGCCTCAGGCTCGCCGCCGATGGCAGCGTCGGCGGGGTATTCTTCACCCCCTTCAATAAGGCGGCGATGCACCTCGCCCACTCCGCCTATGCCGACGAGATCGGCTTCGTCTCCGAGGTGCTCGGCATCTCGGTTCCGGCAAGCGAATTCAACATCCTCGGCAACCTGTGGAATGCGCGCGTCACCTCGCACGTTCCCCTCGCCGACGTGGCGCCGATGATCACCCGCGAGAGGGTGCTGCGCGGCATCGTGCTGACGCACGGGTCCCTGGTCGCCTCCGGAATGCCGGCGCCGCGCATCGGCGTCGCCGGTCTCAACCCGCACGCGGGCGACGGCGGCAACTTCGGCCACGAGGAAGAGCGCGAGATCGCCCCGGCGATTGCCGCGGCGCGGGCGCAGGGCATCGACGCCACCGGCCCGTACCCTGCCGACACGGTCTTCGTGCGCGCCACGAACGGAGCCTTCGACGCGGTGCTGACCATGTACCACGACCAGGGGCAGATCGCCATGAAGCTGCTCGGCTTCGACAAGGGGGTGACGCTGATGGGCGGCTTCCCCTTCCCCATCACCACCCCATCGCATGGCTCCGCCTACGACATCGCGGGCAAGGGAGTGGCCAACCCCGGCGCATCCCGCAACGCCCTGCTGCTCGCCGCCCGCATGGCCGCCTGATTCAAGCCCAAGAGGAAACGGAATGTCTGCAACCGGAACAACGGCCGTCGCCGACACCAGCCAGCGCACTTCGGTGCGGTGGCGGACCTTCGGCATCATCTTCGTGCTGGTGGTCATCAACATGACCGACCGCACGACGCTCTCCATCGCCATGCCCACCATCGCCAAGGAATTCGCCATCGCTCCGGCGTTGCAGGGCGTGCTGCTCAGCGCCTTCTTCTGGAGCTACGCGCTGTTGCAGGTGCCGGGCGGCTGGCTGATCGACCGCTTCGGTCCCCGGCGGCTGATCGCCGGCTCCACCCTGCTGTGGGGGCTGTTCCAGGCCATCGCCGGGCTGGCCACCGGCAGCTTCACCCTGCTGCTCAGCCGCTTCGGCCTCGGCGTGGCGGAAGCGCCGATGTTCCCGGCCGGCGCCAAGCTCAGCGCGCTCTGGCTCGCCGCCGAGGAGCGCGGCCGAGGCGCCGTGGCGATGGACAGCGGCGGGCCGCTCGGCGCGGCCTTCGGCGGCATCGCCATTTCCTTCCTCATTCTCTCGCTGCATTCCTGGCGGCTCGCCTTCATCGTCGCCGGCCTCATCACCATGGTGCTCGGCTTCGTCGCCTGGCGCTATCTGCGCGACGACGCCGCGAACCATCCGAAAGTGAACGCCGCCGAGCTTGCCTGGATCCGGGGCACGGACTCGCACACCAAGGTCGCCGCCGCCATCGTCGCGCCGCGCAAGGTGGCACCGCGCTCGCTCGCCGGGCTGCTGATCGGGCGCATGGCCTGGACGATGATCTACTTCGGCCTGCTCACCTGGGGGCCGAGCTACCTCGCGCAGGCGCGCGGCTTCAACCTCGCGCAGATGGGCTACGCCACCTTCGTTATCTTCCTGTGCGGCATGGCGGGTTCGCTGTTCTCGGGCTTCACCGCCGACGCGCTGATCACCCGCGGCATCGCCCGCGGTACGGTGGTGAAGGGCATGCTCACCGTGTCCGGCCTCGTGACGCTGGCGAGCTTCCTCGTCCTGCCGCACGTCGCCAACCCGGTGGCGGCGGTGGCGATCCTTTCGGTCACGCTGTTCTTCCTCTTCTGGGGCAGCCTGTACTGGAGCCTGCCCACCGTGCTCGCCCCGCGCGAGAAGGTCGGCCTGCTCGGCGGCATCATGAACTTCGCCGGCAGCACCAGCGGCATCGCGGTGCCGATCGTCACCGGCGTCATCCTGCAGGTCACCGGCGCCTACTTCGCCGTGCTGGCGTTCTTCGCCATCTGCGCCGCGCTCTACGTGCTGGGCACGCTGTTCATCTCCATCCCCTCGGCCGGAACCGCGCAGCCATGAGCGACGCCGGCGCCCCGCGCCATCTCTGGAACGGGCCGATCGTCGATGCGCACCACCACTTCTGGCAGCCGGAGGTGAACGACCACCCCTGGCTCCGGCCGGAGGCGCATATCCCGTTCCGCTACGGCGACTATTCCGCCATCAAGCGGAGCTACCTGCCGCCCGACTACCGGACGGACGCCGCCGGGGCGCCGGTCGTGCAGACCGTTTACGTGGAGACGGAATGGAACCCCGATGACCCGGTGGGCGAGGTGCGCTACGCCTCCGCGCTCGCCGGGCGCTTCGGGGTGCCGAACGCCATCGTCGCCCAGGCGTGGCTCGACAGGGCGGACGTGGGCGCCCTGCTCGCCGCCTACGCCGGCTTCCCGCTGGTGAAGAGCGTCCGCCACAAGCCGGGCGGCCCGGAAAGCCCGGCCGAGGTGGGACAGCGCCGCACGCTGATGTCGGACCCGGCGTGGCGGCGCGGCTTCGCCCTGCTCGCCGGCCACGGGCTGCGCTTCGACCTGCAGACCCCGTGGTGGAACCTCGACGAGGCGGCAACGCTGGCCAACGACTCCCCGGAGACGACCATCATCCTCAATCACGCCGGCCTGCCGGCCCAGCGCGACAAAGAGGGCCTCTCCGGCTGGCGCGACGCCATGCGCCGGCTTGCCGCCTGCCCGAACGTGGCGGTGAAAATCTCCGGCATCGGCGTGCCCGGCCAGCCCTGGGCGAGCGAGAGCACGCTGTGGATCGTGCGCACCGCCGTCATCCTCTTCGGCGCGCACCGGTGCATGTTCGCCAGCAACTTCCCGGTGGACAGCCTGTGCGCGCGCTACACCGACATACTGGAGGGCTGCCGCGAGGCGCTGGCGGAATTCCCGGAGGCGGAACAGCAGGCCTTCTTTGCCGGCAGCGCCCGGCGCGTCTATGCTCTCCCCGAACCCAACAGACCGGGAGCCGCCCGATGAAGATCGTCCTCGCCGCCGACAGCGCCGGCAAGCCTCTGCTCGATGTCATTGCCACCCACCTCGCGAACAAGCCCGGGTTGAAGGTGGTGGACATGAGCCGCAGGCCGGACGACGCTCCCGAATACTACGCCGAAACTGCCGAGCGCGCGGCGCTCGCCATCCGCGCCGGCAAGTTCGACCGCGGCATCTTCTGCTGCGGCACCGGCATCGGCGTGTGCATGTCGGCAAACAAGGTGCCCGGCATCCGCGCCGCGCACGTGCACGACGTGTATTCCGCCGACCGCGCGGTGAAGTCGAACAACGCCCAGGTGATCACCATGGGCGCCCGCGTCATCGGGTCCGAGCACGCCAAGCTGATCGTCGATACCTTCCTCGCGGCCACATTCGACCCCGCCAGCCACTCGGCGGCCAACGTCGACGCCATCGACGCCCTCGACCGCCGCCATCACAAGGAATAACGCCATGACCAGCAAACCGCCCTTCGATCGCGGCAACTGGCCGATCGCGGCGGCGATGATTCCCTTCCCGTCCACTCTGCCCGACGGCACCCTGGTGCAGGAGCAGGGCGTCGAGGGTTGGGCGGCAACGCTCGCCGAGGTGGTCGATGCCGGCTTCACCGAACTCGACCCCACCGATTCGTGGCTGCGCGTCGCCGATCTCACGCCTTCGCGCCGGCGCGAGTTCTTCGCCCTGACCAAAAGCCTCGGCCTGACCATTCCCGCCATCTCCACCTCGCGCCGCAGCGTCATCGACCCCGAGCACGGCGAGGCGTACCTTGCCTACTGCCACCGCGTGATCGACACCGCAGTCGAGGCGGGGGCCGGAGCCGTCTGCTTCGGCCTGTTCGGGCCGTTCAGCGACGCGCAGAAGCAGTCGCTGTGGTTCTGGACCGCGCCCGGAGTGAAGAACCCCGACGACCCGGAGATGTGGAAGCTGGCGGTCGCGCGCCTTCGCGACCTCGGCCGCCACGCCGCAGAGGTCGGGCTCGAGCTGTCGCTCGAGATGTACGAGGACACCTACCTCGGCACCGCCGACGACGCGGTGCGTTTCGTCCGCGAGATCGATCTGCCGAATGTCGGCATCTGCGCCGACATCGGCAACCTGATCCGCCTGCACCGGCCGGTGGAGCACTGGCGGACGATGATCGAGAAGGTCGCGCCGTACATGAAGTACTGGCACGTGAAGAACTACCTGCGCATGGAGGATCCGCGCACCGGCACCATCGTCACCCACCCGATCTCGATGGAGCTCGGCTGGATCAACTACCGGGAGGCTATCAAGATCGCCCTCGCGCACGGCTTCAAAAGCGCCTTCCTGGTCGAGCACTACGGCGGCGACGGGCTGACCGCCTGCGCCACCAACCGCGAGTACATCCGCCGCATCCTGCCGCGCCGCGCCGGCTGAGAAGCCGGGCGCGGCAACGCGACCGGAAAGCGAAACCCTGCTACAGAGCGCCCGCCGCTTCATGCGGCGGGCAACGAAAGGGCCAGCGCGATGACCTCCACCCCCCTTTACGACCGTGACAGCTGGCCGATCGCGGCGGCGATGATCCCCTGGCCGAACCGCCTGCCCGATGGCCGCACCGCCGAGGAGCAGAGCGCCGAGGAATGGGCCGACGTGCTGATGGAGGTGGCGGACGCGGGCTTCACCGAGTTCGACCCCACCGACTGCTGGCTTGCGGTCGCCGATCTGTCGCCGACGCGACGGCGGGAGTTCGCGGCCGTGGCGAAGAGCGTGGGGCTCTCCATCCCCGCCATCTCCAGCTTCCGCCGCAGCATCACCGATCCGGCCGACGGGCCGAGGCACCTCGCCTACAGCCACCGGATGATCGACGCCGCCGCCGAGTTCGGCGCCACCGCCGTCAGCTTCGGCTTCACCGGCGCCTTCACCGCCGCGCAGCAGAAGGCATTGTGGTTCTGGTCCGAGCCCGGACCGGAACACGCGAACGACCCGGAACTATGGAAGCTCGCCGTCGGGCGCATGCGCGAGCTTGGCCGCCACGCCGGCGAGGTGGGCGTGGAAATCGGGCTCGAGATGAACGACGACCCGTTCCTCGACAGCGCCGACAAGGCGGTGCGCTTCACCAGGGAGATCGACCTGCCCAGCGTCGGCATCAACGCCGACGTGGCGAACCTGATCCGCATGCACAAGCAGGTGGAGCACTGGCGGTCGATGATCGAGAAAGTCGCGCCGTACATGAAGTACTGGCACGTAAAGAACTACCTGCGCATGGAAGACCCGCGCACGGGCACTATCGTCTCGCATCCCACGTCGCTCGAACTCGGCTGGATCAACTACCGCGAGGCGCTGCGCATCGCCCTCGCCCACGGTTTCAACAGCCCGTTCCTGGTCGAGCACTACGGCGGCGACGGCTTCTCCATCACCTGCACCAATCGCGACTATCTGCGCCGCATCCTGCCCAGGCGGCGCGCCCACTGAACGAGGCACAGAGACGATGACGGTCATCCTCGACGACGCCGCCTCCTTCGCGGCCACCGCACTCCGGGGCTTCTGCTCCGCCAACGCCGGCAGCGTGCGCGCGATCCCCGGTGGCGTGCTGCGGGCGGGTGCGCCGAAACGCGGCAAGGTGGCGCTGGTGGTGGGCGGCGGCTCCGGTCACTACCCGGCCTTCGCCGGCTATGTCGGCCGCGGCCTCGCCGACGGCGCCGTCGCCGGAGACATCTTCGCCTCCCCCTCCGCACGGCACATCGCCGACGTGGGGCGCGCGGCTTCGGGCGGCGCGGGGGTGATCCTCGGTTTCGGCAACTACGCGGGCGACGTGCTGCACTTCGGCCTCGCGGCGCAGCGTCTGCGCGCCGAGGGCATCGATACCCGTCTGCTCGCCGTCAGCGACGACGTCGCCTCCGCCCCCGCCGACCAGCACACCAAGCGGCGCGGCATCGCCGGTGATCTCGCCGTGTTCAAGATCGCCGGCGCCGCCGCCGAGGCGGGAGCCTCGCTCGACGCGGTGATGCGCCTCGCGGAACACGCCAACGCCCGCACCCGCTCCTTCGGCGTCGCCTTCAGCGGCTGCACGCTTCCCGGCTCGGCGGCGCCTCTGTTCACCGTCAAGCCCGGCACCATGGGCGTGGGCCTCGGCATCCACGGCGAGCCGGGTATCGCGGAACAGCCGCTGGTCTCGGCCACCGAGCTCGCCCGCCTGTTGGCGGATCGCCTGCTGGCGGAGGCGCCGGCTCAGGCGGGCGCGCGCGTGGCGCCGATCCTGAACGGGCTCGGCTGCAGCAAGTGGGAAGAGCTGTTCGTGCTGTGGACGGCGGTGGAGGCGCGCCTGCGGGCCGCCGGCCTCGAGCTTGTCGAGCCGGCGGTGGGCGAGTTCGTCACCAGCCTCGACATGGCGGGCTGCTCGCTGACGCTCACGTGGCTCGACGCCAACCTCGAGAATCTGTGGCGCGCGCCGGTGGACGCGCCGGTGCTGAAGCGCGGCGCTCTCGTCGGTGCGATGGACACCGAGGCCCCGGCCGAGTCGCCCGCACAGGTAACGCCGGCCGCGGCCGCCCCCGCCGAGGAGCCGGCCTCCGCGGCCTCGCAGGCGCACGGCGCCTGCCTCGCCGGGCTGCTGCGGAAACTCGCCAACGCGCTGGCGGCGGCCGAGGAGGAACTCGGCGCGCTCGATGCGCTCGCCGGCGACGGCGACCACGGCCGCGGCATGGCGCGAGGCTCCGCCGCCGCCGCCGATGCCGCCGGTCAGGCCGCCGCAGCGCATCAGGGCGCGGGCGGCGTGCTGAAGGCCGCGGCCGACGGCTGGGCGGAACGCGCGGGTGGAACTTCCGGCGCGCTGTGGGGC
>JAJXZO010000206.1 GCA_021780035.1 Pseudomonadota bacterium | reverse complement strand
CGACGGCGCCGCGCCATGGCCTGCACCACGTCCATCGGCCCCGGCGCGACCAACCTGGTGACCGCCGCCGCCGTGGCGCACGTGAACCGCCTGCCGCTGCTGCTCATCCCCGGCGACGTGTTCGCCTCCCGCCTGCCCGACCCGGTGCTGCAGCAAGTGGAGGACTTCGGCGACGGCACGGTTAGCACCAACGACTGTTTGCGCCCGGTGTCCCGCTATTTCGACCGCATCACCCGGCCGGAGCAGATCATCCCCGCCTTCGCCCGCGCCATGACGGTGCTGACCGACCCAGCCGAGTGCGGCACGGTGACGCTTGCCTTCTGCCAGGACGTGCAGTGCGAGGCCTGCGACTACCCCGAAGCGATGTTCGCGCCGAAGCTGTGGGCGAAGCGCCGGCCCGGACCGGATGCCGGCGAACTGGCCGCGGCGGCGGCGGCGATGCGCGCCGGCCGCAGGCCGTTCGTGGTGGTGGGCGGCGGCGTGCGCTATTCGGAAGCCGAAGGGGAACTCGCGGCCTTCTGCGAGGCGCGCGGCCTGCCGATGGGCGAGACGCAGGCGGGCAAGTCCGCCCTGCCGGACGACGTTCCGCTGAACCTCGGCGCGCTCGGCGTGACCGGCACCGCGGCGGCCAATGCGCTGGCAGCCGAGGCGGATGTGGTGCTCGCCGTGGGCTCGCGGCTGCAGGATTTCACCACCGGCTCGCGGGCACTGTTCCACCGCGCGGGCTGCCGTATCGTCGGGATCAACGTACAGGCGTTCGACGCGGCGAAGCAGGGGGCGCTGCCGCTGGTGGCCGATGCGCGAAGCGGGTTGCTCGCGCTCGACATGGCGCTTGGCGACTGGCGGGCGCCCGAGGAATGGACGAAGCGCGCCGCGATGGAGAAGGCGCGCTGGCGCGAGGAGGCTTCCCGCTTCACCGCCGCCGGCAACGGCCCGCTGCCGAGCGATGCCGAGGTGATCGGCGCAGTGCAGCGGCAAAGTGGGCCTTCCGATGTGGTGGTGTGCGCCTCGGGCGGCCTGCCGGGCGAATTGCACAAGCACTGGCGGGCGGCCGAGCCGGGCGGCTACCACCTGGAATACGGCTATTCCTGCATGGGCTACGAGATCGCCGGCGGCATCGGCGTGAAGCTCGCCGACCTCTCCCGCGAGGTTCTCGTGATGGTGGGCGACGGCTCCTACCTGATGCTGAACTCGGAGATCGCCACCTCGGTGGCGCTGGGGCTGAAGCTGGTGATCGTGGTGCTGGACAACCGCGGCTTCGGCTGCATCACCCGGCTACAGCGGGCGACGGGCGGCGAGCGGTTCAACAACCTGCTGGAGGACGCGGCGCACGAGGCGCTGGCGGAGATCGATTTCGCCGGCCATGCGCGAAGCCTGGGTGCGGCGGCCGAGCACGTTGCGGGCATCGCCGCGCTGGAGGAGGCGCTCGCGCGCGCGCGGGCGGCGAAGCAGACGACGGTGCTGGTGATCGACACCGACCCGCTGGCGAGCACGGAAGCGGGCGGCGCGTGGTGGGACGTGGCCGTGCCGGAGGTTTCCGGGCGCGCCGAGGTGCGGGACGCGCACGCGCGCTACGCGGCGGCGCGCCGGGCACGGACGGAAAAGCAGTGAGGGAGTGGGGCGGATGAGCGTGCGGATCGGGGTGAATCCGATCGGCTGGTCGAACGACGACCTGCGCGAGTTGGGCGGGGGCACGCCGCTCGAGGTGTGCCTGCGGGAGGCGATGGAGGCGGGGTTCGCGGGCGTGGAGCTTGGCCACAAGTTCCCGCGCGAGGCGGGCGCCCTGCGCGCGGCGCTGGCGCCGTTCGGGCTTGCCTGCGTTTCCGGCTGGTATTCCTCGGCCCTGCTGGAGCGCGACGCCGCGGCCGAGCTTGCGGCGCTGCGCGGGCATCTCGACCTGCTGAAGGCAATGGGCAGCGACGTGCTGGTGTTCGCCGAGACCAGCAACGCCATTCACGGCGACCGGCACAGGCCGCTTTCCGCCCGGCCGGTGCTGCCGCCGGAGCGCTGGGCGGAGTTCGGACGGCGGCTGACCGCCGTGGCGGAGGCGACGGCGCGCGAGGGCGTGACGCTCGTCTATCACCACCACATGGGCACGGTGGTGCAGAGCGAGACCGACATCGACGCGCTGATGGCCCATACCGGCGAGGCGGTGCACCTGCTGCTCGACACCGGGCACGCCACCTGGGGCGGCGCCGACCCCGCGCGGCTCGCCGCGCGCTATCGCGGGCGCATCGCCCACGTGCACGCGAAGGATGTGCGCCGCGCGGTGATGGAACGTGCCGATGCCGGGGACTGGAGCTTCCTGCACGGCGTGGTGGAGGGCGTGTTCACCGTGCCGGGCGACGGAATGATCGACTACGCCTCGGTGTTCGGCGCCCTTGCCGGATACTCGGGCTGGGTGGTGCAGGAGGCGGAGCAGGACCCGGCGAAGGCGAACCCGCTGACGTATGCCAAGCTGGGGCGGGCGAACCTGGCACGCTTCCTGGCCGGGGCGGGTTTGCGCGTGACGGCGTGACGGTTAGGGTGTTCGGCATCGCGGAGGGAGTGCGGGAAATGGAGCGGATCGCCATCGCCTTGCTTGGCTGCGGGCGGATCGGACGCATGCACGCGCGGGTTCTGGCGCGGCATCCGGGGGCACGGCTCGCCGCGGTGTACGACGTTCTGCCCAAGGCGGCGGCGGAGACCGCCGGCGAGCTTGGCGTGCCGGCGGCCGCCAGCGCCGAAGCGGTGCTGGCCGATCCGGGCATCCGCGCCGTGCTGATCGCCTCCCCCACGCCCACGCACGTCGATTTGATCGTCGCCGCGGCCCGGGCCGGAAAGGCCATTCTGTGCGAGAAGCCGATCGCCCTCGACATGGAGCGCGTGCGCGCCTGCGAGCAGGCGATCGCCGGGCTTACGCCCACCATCATGCTGGGCTTCAACCGCCGCTTCGATCCCTCGTTCGCGGCGGTACGCCAGCGCGCGCAGGCGGGCGAGATCGGACGCGTCGAGCAGGTGGTGATCACCAGCCGCGACCCCGAGCCGCCGCCGGCCGACTACGCCGCCGCATCGGGCGGCATCTTCCGCGACATGACGATCCACGACTTCGACATGGCGCGCTCGCTGCTGGGCGACATCGTGGAAGTGCAGACCATGGGCGCCTGTCTGATCGATCCGGCGATCGGCGCCGCCGGCGACTACGACAGCGTGATGGTGCTGCTGCGCGCGCGTTCCGGCGCGCTGGCGCACATCAACAACAGCCGCCGCTCCGCCTACGGCTACGACCAGCGCCTGGAGATGTTCGGCGCCAAGGGCATGCTGGTTGCCGAAAACCGGCGCGCGACCACGGTGCGGGCCGCGACCGCGTCGGCCACCGAATGCGCCGACCCGGTGCTGCACTTCTTCATCGAGCGCTACGCGGAAGCCTACGCCACCGAGGTCGGGCACTTCATCGACTGCCTGCAGAGCGGCGCCACGCCGGCCGTCGGCTTCACCGACGGGGTGGAGGCGCTGCGGCTTGCCGACGCGGCGGAGGAAAGTGCCCGGACCGGCAAGGCGGTACGGCTCGGCTGAGGCGCCCGCCCGCCGGCAAGGCGGTCTTGAACGGACGCCGGCGAAGCCACACCTTAGCCGGAACGCCCTGATACGCGCAGGTTCCCTGGGCGTCGGGGATCATGAAGTCCGCGTTGCGCGCCTATGGCTGCACGAGCCGGCACGACACCGGTGGACAGAAGCGCGGCAACGCGCAAGCGGCCGGTGGCCGGTGTGTCGGTATCTCCGGGCGTGCGGGCGGGGAGAACGGCCTGGATGGCCAGTGTCGGCACGACGCAATCCTTGCGCACTCCGGGCGGAGCCGCGGTCGCGCTCGCCGGCGTGCATAAGCACTGGGACAAGTTCCGCGCCGTCAACGACATCTCCTTCGCCGTTCCCGCCGGCAGCTTCACCGTGCTGCTCGGGCCCTCCGGCTGCGGCAAGACCACCTGCCTGCGGCTGATCGCCGGGCTGGAAACCGTGACCTCCGGCACCATCCACATCGACGGCCGCGACGTGACGGACGTGCCGCCGGCACGGCGCGGCGTGGCCATGGTGTTCCAGTCTTACGCGCTGTTTCCGCATCTGTCGGCGGCGGAGAACATCCTGTTCGGCCTCAAGGCGCGCGGCGTGCCGAAGCAGGAACAGGCGCGCCGCCTGCGTGTGGCGGCCGATATCCTCGGCATCGAGACGCTGCTCGACCGCCGCCCCTCCCAGCTTTCCGGCGGGCAGCAGCAGCGCGTGGCGCTCGGGCGCGCCATCGTCGCCGAGGCGCCGGTGTGCCTGCTCGACGAACCGCTCTCCAATCTCGACGCCAGGCTGCGCGCCGACATGCGCGCCGAACTGGTGGCGCTGCAGCGCCGGCTCGGCATCACCATGATCTACGTCACCCACGACCAGACCGAGGCGATGAGCATGGCCGACCGGGTGATCCTGCTGAACCAGGGCCGCATCGAGCAGGAGGGAACGCCCGCCGAACTCTATGCGCAGCCGGACAGCATCTTCGTCGCCCGTTTCATCGGCACGCCCGCCATGAATCTTCTGCCGCTCGGCCGCGCGGGCAACGGGCTTGCCGTGCGCGGCACGGAGGGGCCGGTGCTTGCCCCGCCGCGCGAGGGAGACTGGATCGGCGGCATCCGTCCCGAGACTCTGGTGCTCTCCGCCGACGGCCTGGCGCTGCGCCTGGAGCGGGCGGAATACATGGGCGCCGACACGATCCTGCATTGCCGCTGCGGCGCCGAGGATCTGCCGGTGCAGATCCGCGCGCCCGGGCGCGTGGACCGTCCGGCCGGGAACATCCTGCACGTCGCCGTTCCGGCCGGGGCGGTGCAGATCTTCGATGCCGGGACCGGACAACGCTGCCGCGAGGACGCCGCGGTGCCAACCGAAACAGTGGAGCTGTAGTTTTCGTTCTGTAATTACAACATAAGGGGAAAAGCCATGAACCGCATCACTCGCCGTTCCGTTCTAGCCGGCACCGCCGGCAGCATCGGCGCGCTCGCCGCGCCCGGCATCGTGCGCGCCGCCACGGTGAAGGAGCTGACCTTCTTCTATCCGGTGACCGTGAGCGCGCCGATGGCGCAGATCATCGACGGCTATTGCCAGCAATACGCGAAGGAGAGCGGCGTGACCGTGAAGGCCTCCTACGCCGGCACTTATCCCGATGCGCTGAGCAAGGCGATCACCGCCATTCGCGGCGGCAACGGCCCGCAATTCTCCGTGCTGCTGACTTCCGACATCCACACCGTGCAGGCGCTCGACCTCGTCGTGCCGCTGGAGGACATCGGGCTCGACGCGGCCGACCGGAAATGGCTCGACGGATTCTGGCCGGCGTTCATGTTCAACACCAAGGTCGGCGGCAAGACCTGGTCGGTGCCGTTCCAGCGCTCGACCGAGATCATGCTCTACAACAAGGAGGCGTTCGCCAAGGCCGGGCTCGACCCGGACCACTACCCGACCGACTGGAAAGCGCAGGGAGAGGCGGCGCGCAAGCTGACCAACCGCACGGGCTCGCCGCAGACCTGGGGCGTTCAGTTGGCGGCCGACATCACCAGCGGCCACTGGACCTTCGGCGCGCTCACCGCCGGCAACGACGTGAACCTGATGAACGACGCCGGCACCGAGGTGTTCTTCGACGTGCCGAAGAGCGTCGCCACGCTCGAATACTGGGTGGATCTGTCGAAGACCTACAACGCGACGCCGCCGGGCGTGACCTACTGGTCGACGCTGGTGACCAACTTCCTGCGCGGCGATACCGCCATCATCTGCACCAGTTCCGGCAATCTCTCCGCCGTGACGGCGGGCGCCAAGTTCGCCTTCGACGCGGCGCTGCCCGCCGGCAACCCCACGCCGGGGACGGTAGTGGGCGGAGGCAACGTCTATATCTTCAAGCACGCATCGAAGGAGGAGCAGAAGGCGGCGCTCGCCTTCGCGCGATGGCTCACCGCGCCCGAGCGCGCCGCCGACTGGTCGATCCGCACCGGCTATGTCGCCGTGACGAGGGATGCCTTCGATACGAAGACGATGCAGGACTATATCGCCAAGCATCCCGTCGCCGGGCGGCCGAAGAGCTTCCTGCCCTCGGCGCGCGGCGAGCTTTCCACCTTCGAGGACGCGCGTATCCAGACGCTGCTCGAGAACCATATCGCCGCCGCGCTCTCCGGCAAGGCGACGCCGGCGGCGGCGTTGCAGGCGGCGCAGGCGGAAGCGACGGCCATTCTCCGCCGCTACAAGAACATGTGACGGCGAAGGCCGGAACGGCAGAGGCAGAGTGCGCGAGGAGCCGAAAGGATGGAAAGACACCCCGTGGCCGGCTGGCTGTTCGTGCTGCCGGCCACGGTGTTCATCCTGTCGTTCACCGACCTGCCGCTGGTGGCGACACTGGCGAGCAGCCTCTACACCGCGCCCTTCGCCGGGCATCCGGGCCATTACGTCGGCCTTGACAACTACAACGGCCTGATCGCCGACCCCGCCTTCCGCCAGAGCCTGTGGAACAACGTGCTGTACGCCGCCGTGACGGTACCGGCCGCGGTGGTGCTGGCGATGGCGATGGCGCTCGCCGTCAACGCCGCCATTCCCGGCCGCGCCTGGCTGCGGCTTTCCTTTTTCCTGCCGACCATGCTGCCGATGATCGCGGTGGGAACCATCTGGCTGTTCTTCTACACGCCACAGTACGGGCTGGTGGACCGCTTCACCTCGCTGATCGGGCTCGGGCAGATCAACTGGCTGGGCGACACCTCCACCGCGCTGCCGGCGATGATGGCGATCGCCATCTGGAAACAGGCAGGGTTCTTCATGATCTTCTATCTCGCCGCGCTGCAGAATATTCCGCCGCCGCTGCGCGAGGCGGCCGCGCTTGAGGGAGTTTCGCGCTTCTATTTCTTCCGCCGCGTCACCCTGCCGCTGCTGGGGCCGACGACGCTGTTCGTGATGGTGACGGCGGCGATCAACGCCTTCTCGGTGGTGGACCACGTGGTGGAGATGACGCAGGGCGGGCCGGACAATGCCTCGTCGCTGCTGCTCTACTACGTGTACGCGACCGGCTTCCGCTACTGGAACACCCATGCCGCCGCCGCCGCGACGATGGTGCTGGTGCTGATCCTGAGCCTGCTGGCGGCGCTGATGTTCGGGGTGTTCGGCCGCAAGGTACATTACCGATGAGCGCGACTCCCGCATTGCGAACCATTGGCCGGTGGATTTCCGCTTCCCCTATCTGGGCCTTCGGCTTGTTGTGGGGATTGCCGCTGTTGTACGCGGTGTGGAGCGCGGTGCACCCGCCCGCCTATTCGACGGAGTTCGCTCTGAACGCACCGCTGACCGCGGCCAATTTCGTCGACAGCTGGAACGCCGCGCCGTTCGCCCGCTACTTCCTGAACACGACGTTCCTGGTGCTGTTCACCGTCGCCTTCCAGATCGTGTTCGCCACCATGGCCGCCTTCGCCTTCGCCCGGTTGCGCTTTCCCGGGCAGAATTTCCTGTTCGCGCTGCTTTTGCTGCAACTGATGATCTCGCCGTCAATCCTGCTGGTGTGGAACTATCGGGAGATTTCCTGGCTGGGCCTGGCGAACACCATTCCGGCGATGGGGATTCCGTATCTCGGCTCGGCGTTCGGCATCTTCCTGCTGCGGCAGAACTTCCGCACCGTGCCCAAGGAACTCGACGACGCGGCGCGGCTCGAAGGCTGCTCGCTGCCCGCGCGGCTGTGGAAGGTGTACATCCCGCTGAGCAGGGGCACGCTGATCGCCTTCGCGCTCACCTCGATCAGCTACCACTGGAACGACTTCCTGTGGCCGCTGGTGGTGAGCGATTCGGTGACGACGCGGCCGCTGACGGTGGGGCTCGAGATCTTCGCCACCCCCGACCAGGGGGTGCAGTGGTCGCTGGTGACGGCGGCGACGCTGATGAGCAGCGCACCGCTGCTCATCGCCTTCCTGATCTTCCAGCGGCAGTTCGTGCAGAGCTTCCTGCGCGCCGGCATCCGCTGAGAGTCAGGCGGCCGGGAGTTCAGATGGCGTCGCGCAGCAGCGCCACCGAGCGGCGCACGCCCTCCTCGGGCGGGATGAGCAGATCCTCGTGCTCGATGGAAAGCACGTCGTCGTAGCCGGCGAGTTTCAATTGCGTGCAGAACCGCTTCCACCACAGCGCGTCGTGGCCGACGCCGAGGGTGACGTAGCTCCAGCTTCGCTCGCGCAGGC
>JAJXZO010000006.1 GCA_021780035.1 Pseudomonadota bacterium | reverse complement strand
AGCGCCGCCGACGAGTTGCGGGCGCCTCTCATCGTGCAGACCTCGGTGAAGACGGTGAAATCCGCCGGGGTCGATACGCTCTACGCGCTGTTCCGCGTCGCGGCCGAGCACGCGCGCGTGCCGGTGGCGCTGCACCTCGATCACTGCCCGGACCGCGCGGTGCTGAGCGCGTGCCTGAAGGCCGGCTGGAACTCCGTGCTGTTCGACGGCTCCTCGCTGCCGAGCGTGGCGGAAAACCAGCGGCAGACCATTGAGGTGGTGGCCGAGGCGCGCAAGTTCGGCGCCGACGTGGAAGGCGAGATCGAGGGCATCAAGGGCGTGGAGGACGGCGTCGGCACCGAGGAGGGCTCCGACATCTACTCGCTGGAAACCGCCATCAATTTCATCCGTGCGACCAAGGTTGACGTATTCGCCCCGGCGATCGGCAACGCGCACGGGGTGTACAAGACCGCGCCCGTGCTGAACGCCCAGCGGGTTTCCGACATCGTCGCCGAGGTGGGGCTGCCGATGTGCCTGCACGGCGGCACCGGGCTCAGCCTCGAGCAGTTCCACGACCTGATCGCGCGCGGCTGCGCCAAGGTGAACATCTCCACGGCGCTCAAGATCGCCTACATGCACGCGCACCGCGACTTTTTCGCGGAGAAGCCGGACAACACCGACCCGCCGACGCTGCTGAAGCACGTGCGCGAGCGGGTGCGGCAGATGGCGCTGAACCACATCCGCTCCTTCAAGAGCGACGGCAAGGCGCCATGAGCACGCTGATCTTCGACTGCGACGGCGTGCTTTCCGACACCGAGCGCGAAGGGCACCTGCCCGCCTTCAACCAGACCTTCCGCGAGTTCGGGCTGCCGGTGCAGTGGTCGGAGGCGGAATACGGCGAGAGGCTTCGCATCGGCGGCGGCAAGGAGCGCATGGCGAGCCTGCTTACCGACGAGTTCGTCACCGCGGCGAAACTTCCGCGCGAGCGCGAGGCGCAGCTTGCCGAGGTGGCGCGCTGGCACAAGCGCAAGACCGAGATCTATACGCAGATGGTGGCGGCCGGCCGCCTGCCGCCGCGCCCTGGCATCACGAGGCTGATCGGGGAGGCGCTGGAGGCGGGCTGGACTCTCGGGGTGGCCTCCACCTCGGCGCGGCCCTCGGTGCTGGCTATCCTCGAGTGCGCGGCCGGCAAGGCGAACGCCGCGCGCTTTTCCGCCGTGCTGGCGGGCGACGTGGTGGCGCGCAAAAAACCGGCGCCCGACATCTACGAACTCGCGCTCGGGCAACTTCACGCCGCGCGCGCGGATACGCTGGTGATTGAGGATTCGCGCAACGGCCTCCTTGCCGCGCACGGCGCGGGACTTAAGACCCTGATCACCGTGAACGGCTACACAGCGGCGGAGAACTTCGACGAGGCGGCGCTGGTGGTCAGCGACCTCGGCGAGCCGGACGCGCCGATGCGAGTGCTGGCCAACCGCTCTGCGGCGGCGCCGGGCGGCTGCATCCGCCTCGCGGACCTAGCCGCCTGCCTGCGGGCATCCGCGGCGGCGAAGGCCTGAACAGACATTCCGCAACGAGAAAGAGGAAACGCATGCCCGCATCGCTCTCCGTCGCCGAGGACATCGTCCGCTCGATGGCAAAGACGGCGCTAGACAACGAGCAGTACTTCTGCCAGCTCGATTCCGTTGTGGGCGACGGGGATTTCGGCTACTCGCTCGCGCGCGGTTTCGAGAAGGTGATGGAGGAATTCGATTCCATCGATCGTACCGATGTCGGCACTTTCCTGAAGAAGGTCGGCATCATCATCACCAGCCGCTGCGGCGGCACGTCCGGGCCGATCTGGGGTACTGCCTTCCTCCGCGCCGGCATGGCGGCGGGGACACGGAGCGAACTCGGCACCGCCGACGTGGTGGCGATGCTGCGCGCCGCCTTCGAGGGCATCCAGAAGCGGGGCGGTGCTGCGCTCGGCGACAAGACGCTGCTCGACGCACTCGATCCGCTGATTACCAGTTTCGAGAGGGAACTCGCTGCCGCCGCGAAACCGGGAGCGGCGTTCGCCGCCGCCGCCGCTGCTGCCAAGGAGGCCGCCGACAAGACATCCGAGCTGGTGGCGAAGCGCGGGCGGGCCGCCTACACCGGCGAGCGCAGCCGCGGCTCGCCCGACGCCGGCGCCATCGCCGTGACGCTGATGGCCCGCGACGTCAGCGAGCGCTGCACAGCGACCGCGGCAGACTGAACATACAGGGAGGAAACCGGCTTCATGCGCAAATTCGTCAATGATCCGAAACAATTCGTGCCGGAGATGCTGAAGGGCCTGGCGCTCGCCAACCCCGAAACGCTGACCTACGTGCCGCAGTACAACCTGATCATGCGCAAGGATGCGCCTTCGGACCGGAAGGTCTCCATCATTCAAGGGTCTGGCTCCGGCCACGAGCCCGCGCACGTGATGGCGGTGGGCCGCGGCATGCTCGACGCCGCCTGCCCGGGCGACGTGTTCTCCGCTCCTCCCGTCGATTACATCACCGAAACCACCAAGCTGATGCGGTCGGAAAAGGGCGTGCTGTACCTGGTGAACAACTACACCGGCGACCGGCTTGCCTTCGAGATGGCGGCCGAGCTTTCCATGGCCGAGGGGATCGAGGTCGAGACGCTGATCATCAACGACGACGTGGCCGTTTCCGATTCCACCTACACCGTCGGGCGGCGCGGCGTGGCCGGCAATTTCTTCGTCATCAAGGCGATTGGCGCGGCGAGCGAGCAGGGCGCGGATATCGAGCAGCTTCTTGCCATCGGCAAGAGAGTGGTGGACGTCACCCGCACCATGGGCATCGCGCTCAGTTCCTGCACGCCACCGGCGAAGGGCGTGCCGCTGTTCTCCATCGCCGAGGACGAGATGGAAGTGGGCATCGGCATCCACGGCGAACCGGGGCGGCGGCGGGCGAAGCGCGGCACCGCCGACGAGATCGTGACGCTGCTGCTCGACGCCGTAGTGGAAGACCTGCCCTACAAGAACGGCGACCGCGTGGCGTTGATGATCAACGGCCTCGGCGGCACGCCGATCAGCGAGCTTTACCTGCTGTTCGGCCGCGCGCACGAGCAACTGAAGAAGCGCGGCATCGCCGTCGGCCGCTCCTATGTCGGCGAGTACTGCACATCGCTCGAAATGGCCGGCGCGTCGCTGACGCTGGTACGCCTCGACGACGAGATCGAGGCGCTGCTCGAGGCTGACGCGGAAGTACCGATCCGCGTCTTCTGAGACGCGCGTCAGGCGAAAAGAAGGGGAGGGCCGCGATGGCCCTCCCTTTTTCGTTGCCGTTCAGGCAAGGTCGAAGCGGTCGGCGTTCATCACCTTCGTCCAGGCGGCGGCGAAGTCGCTGACGAATTTCTCCGCGTTGTCGTCCTGGGCGTATACCTCCGCGCAGGCGCGCAGGATGGAGTTCGAGCCGAAAACGAGATCGACGCGGGTCGCCGTCCACTTCACCGTGCCGTTCCGGCGGTCGCGGATCTCGTAGAGGTTCGGGCCGGCCGGCTTCCAGATGTTGCCCATGTCGAGGAGGTTGGTGAAGAAATCGGTGGTGAGCGCACCGACACGTTCGGTGAACACGCCGTGCCTCGTGCCGCCGCAGTTCGTGCCGAGCACGCGCATGCCGCCGACAAGGACGGTCATTTCCGGCGCGGTCAAGCCCAGCAACTGCGTGCGGTCGAGCAGCAGTTCCTCGGCGCTGACCGCGTAGTCCTTCTTCAGCCAGTTGCGGTAGCCGTCGTGGATGGGTTCCAGAACCTCGAATGAGGCGGCGTCGGTCATCGCCTCCGTCGCGTCGCCGCGGCCATGCGCGAAGGGAACCGTGACGGCGAAGCCGGCGGCCTTCGTCGCCTGTTCCACGCCGACGTTGCCGGCCAGCACGATGACGTCGGCGAGGCTGGCGCCTGCCGCCTTGGCGATCGGTTCCAGAACGGAAAGAACCCTGGCGAGGCGGGCGGGCTCGTTGCCTTCCCAGTCCTTCTGCGGGGCGAGGCGGATGCGCGCCCCGTTGGCGCCGCCCCGCATGTCGGAGCCGCGGAAGGTGCGGGCGCTGTCCCAGGCGGTGGCGACCATGTCACCGACACTCAATCCGCTGGTCCGGATCTTCGCCTTCACTCCGTCGATGTCGTAGCCGGTGGGGCCTTTCGGCACCGGATCCTGCCAGATCAGGTCTTCCGCCGGCACGTCGGGGCCGAGGTAGCGCGACTTCGGGCCCATGTCGCGGTGCGTCAGCTTGAACCAGGCGCGGGCGAAGGTGCGGGCGAAATACTCGGGATCCTTGTAGAAGCGCTCGGAGATTTCGCGGTAGGCCGGGTCCATCTTCATCGCCATGTCGGCGTCGGTCATGATGGGGTTGTGGCGGATGGAGGGGTCCTCGACGTCGACCGGCATGTCCTCCTCGCGGATGCCGACCGGCTCCCACTGCCAGGCGCCGGCGGGACTTTTCTTCAATTCCCAGTCGTAGGTGAGGAGCAGGCGGAAGTAGCCGTTGTCCCATTGCGTCGGGTGCGTGGTCCATGCGCCTTCGAGGCCGCTGGAGACGGTGTCGCGGCCGACGCCGCGGCCGGCCTTGTTCAGCCAGCCCAGGCCCTGGTCCTGCAGTTCGGCACCTTCCGGGACGGGGCCGAGCGCCTTGGCGTCGCCGTTGCCGTGGCACTTGCCCACGGTGTGGCCGCCGGCGGTCAGCGCCACGGTCTCCTCGTCGTTCATCGCCATGCGCGCGAAGGTGACGCGCACGTCCTGCGCCGTGCGCAGCGGGTCGGGCTTGCCGTCCACGCCTTCGGGATTCACGTAGATCAGGCCCATCATCGTCGCGGCGAGCGGGTTTTCCAGTTCGCGCTCGGCGGAGAAGCGGCTGCCCTCGCTACCGGACGGCGCGAGCCACTGCTTCTCCGCGCCCCAGTAGATGTCCTTTTCCGGCCCCCAGATGTCGGCGCGGCCGAATCCGAATCCGAAGGTTTTGAAACCCATCGATTCGTAGGCCATGTTGCCGGCCAGCACGATGAGATCGGCCCAACTCAGCCGGTTGCCGTATTTCTTCTTGATCGGCCACAACAGGCGGCGCGCCTTGTCGAGGTTGACGTTGTCCGGCCAGGAGTTGAGCGGCGCGAAACGCTGGTTGCCGGTGCCGGCGCCGCCGCGGCCGTCGGCGACGCGATAGGTGCCGGCGGCGTGCCAGGCCATGCGGATGAACAGCCCGCCGTAGTGGCCCCAGTCGGCCGGCCACCAGGGCTGGCTGGTGGTCATCAGGGCGTGCAGGTCGCGCTTGACGGCGGCAAAATCGAGCGTCTTCACCTGCTCGCGGTAGTCGAAGCCGCGGTCCATCGGGTTCGACCTGGCATCGTGCTGATGCA
This sequence comes from Pseudomonadota bacterium, assembly GCA_021780035.1. Lineage (GTDB taxonomy): Bacteria > Pseudomonadota > Alphaproteobacteria > Acetobacterales > Acetobacteraceae > Rhodovastum. The sequence goes on along the minus strand of JAJXZO010000006.1, from coordinate 28,327 downwards.
GGATGTCGAGATTGAGAGCCTTGGGCCACCACTCCATGGTGGACATGCCGGCGGCGGTGTTGGCGCCGTGCATGACCGGGCATTTCGCTTCGCTCACTGTCCTTGCTCCTTGCGTATTCGCAATGATATAGGCGGTCGCGCCTCCCCGGCGCGCGATTTCCGTTACGTCTGTCCGTCGCCGGCGGCCCTGGCGGCGCAGGCCGCACAGAGTCCCCGGACCTCGATATGCGCGCCGCTCACGCGGCCGAAGGCGCGCGCACTGTCGGGAATGGCTATGCGGTCGAGTTCGGCGCTCTCGAAGTCGCGGATCATGCCGCATTCGGTGCAGCGGAAGTGATGGTGAGGGGCGAGGTTGGCGTCGAAGCGGACACTGTCCTGCCGCGGGCCGAGGGTGCTGACCAGGCCGAAATCCCTCAGCAGCCAGAGGGTGCGGTAGATGGTGTCGAGTGAGACCGTCGGCATGCCTGGCCGCACCGCCTGGAACACCGCCTCGGCGGTCGGGTGCTCGGCGCTCGCGGCCACGGCGCGGAAGATTTCCAGGCGCTGGTGCGTGAGTTTCACGCCCGCGCGCCGGGCCGCTTCCGTGAATGCGGCGACACGGCATTCGAGTTCGGCTTGTTCGATCCCCATCTCCGCTCCGTTAGGAACAAAACGCAGATAGGAATGTATTACGACATGGCGCGCTGTCAAGTGCCGCGGTGGGGGCGGGACCTCCGGCCCCGCTTCCGGGCGTTCAGAACGCCAGATCGGGGAGGTCGATCCAGCGGCGTTCGCGCCACGACTGCAGCCCGGCCTCGGCCAGTTGCACGCCGCGCGCGCCGGCTTCGAGATTCCAGCGGAACTCCTTCACCTCTTCGGCAAGGTAGCGGAGGAACAGTTCCCACTCGGCGCGGAAGCCGTTGGCATAGCTCTGCGTGTCGGGGATTTCCTGCCAGCCGGCGAGGAAATCGATCGGTTGCGCGATGTCTGGGTTCCACACCGGCTTCGGCGTGTTCACGCGCGACTGCGTCCAGCACTTCTGCAGACCCGCCACCGCCGAGCCGTGCGTGCCGTCGGCGTGGAAGGTGACGAGGTCGTCGCGCCGCACGCGCGTGCACCAGGAACTGTTCACCTGCGCCACCACGCCGCCCGCGAGCTGGAAGGTGGCGTAGGCGGCGTCGTCGGCATCGGCGCGGTAGGGTTGCCCGCGCTCGTCGATGCGTTCGGGGATGTGCGTCGCGCCGAGGCAGGAAACCGCCTGCACGGCGCCGAAGGTCTCGTCGAGCACGTAGCGCCAGTGGCAGAGCATGTCGAGGATGATGCCGCCGCCGTCGGCCTTGCGGTAGTTCCACGAGGGGCGCTGCGCCGGTTGCAGGTTGCCCTCGAACACCCAGTAGCCGAACTCGACGCGCACGCTGAGCAAGCGGCCGAGGAAGCCGGAATCGATGGCCATCTTCAGCTTGCGCAGGCCGGGCAAGAACACCTTGTCCTGCACCACGCCGTGTTTGATGCCGGCGGCGTTCGCCTTTCGCGCCACCGCCACCGCTTCCGCGAGCGTGGAGGCCACCGGCTTCTCGCAATAGACGTGCTTGCCCGCGTCGATGGCACGGGAGAGCAGCCCGGCGCGGAGATCGGTGGCCGCGGCGTCGAAGAACACTTCGTCGGCGGGATCGGCGAGTGCCGCGCCGAGGTCGGTGGTGAAGCGGGCGATGCCGTGCTTCCGCGCCAGCGCCTCCAGCTTTTCGGCGTTGCGGCCGACGAGGATGGGGTCCGGCATCAGCCTCGTGCCGTCGGCGAGACGCACGCCGCCGTCGGCGCGGATGGCGAGGATGGATCGCACCAGGTGCTGGTTCTCGCCCATGCGCCCGGTGACGCCGTTCATGATGATGCCGATGCGCCGCTCGCCCATGTCTCGTTCCTCCCATCGTTCCGTTGCAGTTACAGCCGGCTGATCGCCAGCCCGCCGTCCACGTTCAACACCGAGCCGGTGGCGAAATTCATCTCGCCTTTCGCCAGCATCCGCACTGCGGCGGCGATATCCGCGCCTTCGCCCCAGCGCCCGACGGGCACCAGCCCGCCCGCTATCAGCGCGTCGTATTTGCCGGTCACGCCTGCCGTCATGTCGGTGCGGACGATGCCGGGCCGGATCTCGAACACGCCGATGCCAAGAGGGGCGAGGCGGGCGGCGAAGCCCTGCACCGCCATGGCGAGGCCCGCCTTGGAGATGCAGTATTCGACGCGGTTGAGCGAGATCATGGTGGCCGAGCAGGAGGTGATGAACACCAGCGCGCGGCCCGGCCGCGCTTCGGCCGCCGCCATGCGCCGTGCGGCCGCCTGCGCGAAGAACACGGCACCACGCAGGTTCACCCGCAGCACGGCATCGAAATTCTCGGGCGTGGTCTCCAGCAGGTCGAGCCGTTGCGGCGGCGCGATGCCGGCGTTGGAGACCAGAAGATCGAGCGGGCCGAGGCGCGTCTCCACCGCATCGAGCACGCGCGCGTGGCCGGCGACCTCGCCCACGTCGGAGGCGACGAACATCGCCTCGGTGCCGTGGGATTCGAGTTTCGCCACCGCCGCCCGCGCGGCCGCGTCGTCGCGCGTGCCTGTGATGGCGACGCGGAAGCCGTCCGCCGCCAGCGCCTCGGCCACCGCGAGGCCGATGCCGCGCCGCCCGCCGGTGACCAGGGCGACGCGCCTAGCGCCGTTCACGGCAGGGCCTCCGCCGGGCCGAAGAAGGTGAGCGCGGGGCCGCCTTCCGCGCGGCGCTGCAAGAGCAGGGCCAGTTCGCGCAGGTGGTAGTCGCCCCACATGGTGGCCTCGCCGAACGGCGTGCGGTGGCCGGGCGGCACGTAGTCCCAGCCGTTCGGCCGGTGGTACTGGCTGTGCAGCAGCAGCCCCTGGTGGCCCGTGTCGGTGCTGAGGTAGGGGGGCGCGAGCAGGGTCGCCGCCACCGTGAGCCCGGCCCCGACGTAGCGCGCGCCGCCGTCGAGGCCCGATGCCTGCCGCCAGGCGCCGTAGCGCAGCAGACCCTGTGCGCCGATGGCGGCGGCCGAACTGTCCATCGGCTCGATGTCGTTTCCGGGGTCGGAACGGTTGGCGTAGGGATCGGCGATGCGCGCGAGCCCCGGCGCGCCCGTGTCCCAGTAGGGGATGCCGTCCTCCGTGGTGTGGGCGATGTAGAAATCGCAGGTGGCGGCTGCCGCCTTGTCCATCAGCGCTGTCAGCACCGCCTTGCCGCCCCAGGGTTCGAGGGCGGGCTCGGGAAGTGTGGCGAAATATTCGAGCTGTTCGGCGAAGCCGAGCATCGCCCAGGCCAGCCCCCGGGTCCAGGTGGAGAAGGCGGAATAGCCCTGCTGCGTGGCCACCGAACGGAAGGCGCCGTTGTTGGTGTCGAAGATCGCCTCGTGCGCGGTGCGGCCGCGTTCGTCGTAGATGTCGCGGCCCTCGCCGTAGAACACGTTGTAGCGGGCGGTGGCGGAGAGATGCGCGACGGTGCGGCCGAGCATGGAGACGGGCTGGTCGTTCTCGCCCAGCATGACGTGGCCGAGGCGCTCGGCCAGCACCAGCGCGCGCAGCGTGCGCATGGTGTCGACGAACAGCGAGTGCGGGCCGTTGAAGGAATGGATGAAGCCCTCGCCGTTCCCGAGGTCGGTCCAGCGGTGCGCCTGCACCGCGCCCGAGCAGCGGAGCGCCAGATCGACATAGGCGGCAAGCCAGTGGTCGGGGGCGATGCGCCCTTCCAGCAGCAGCCGGCGCAGGGTGCCGTAGGTGCTGACCTGGTTGAAGCCGTGGTCGTGCACGCCGAAGGCGGTGACGTGCGCCGGCATGCCCACCGGGATGCGCTCCAGCGCGAGCGCGAGGAAGCGCTCCTCGCCGGTGGCGTCGAATTGCAGCAGGGCGCTGCCATATTCGAAGCCGCGCGTCCACTCCGTCCAGCCGCGCGGCTGGTAGCGGCCGGCCACCGTGTGCACCGGCGCGCCCTTGCTTCCCGCCATCGCCGCGTCGATGGAAAGAATTTTCCCCGCCGAGGCCTCCCACATCCGCCGGATCGCCGGCAGCAGGGATGCGGGCGTGAGCGTGGTGTCGATCCTCATGGCGGAAAACCCCTTCTACACGCAGCTTCGGCCGCGCGCGACCATGGTGGCGAGAATGGCATCGACCGGCCGCGGCCACCAGGTCGCCGCCGAGAAGATCTCCACCTCGCAGAAACCGTCGTAGCCGGCATCTTCCATCAGGCCGCGCAGCGACCGCAGGTCGATCACCCCGTCGCCCATCATGCCGCGGTCGTTCAGGATGTCCTGCGTGGGCACCAGCCAGTCGCACACGTGATAGGCGAAAAGCCTTCCTGCCTTGCCGGCGCGGGCGATCTGCGCCGCGAGATCGGGGTCCCACCAGACGTGGTAGGCATCGACGGCGACGCCGATGCCTTCGCCCAGCCGGTCGCAGATGTCGAGCGCCTGCGCCAGCGTGTTGACGCAGGCGCGGTCGGCCGCATAGGCCGGGTGCAGCGGTTCGATGGCGATGCGCACGCCCTGCGTGCGGGCGTATTCGAGCGTGGCGGCGAGGCCGTCCTCCACCTGCCGGCGCGCGCCGGGCAGGTCCTTCGAGCCGGGCGGCAGGCCGCCCACCACCATCACCAGGCAGGCGGCGCCGAGGGTTGCCGCCTCGTCCACGGCACGGCGGTTGTCGGCCAGCGCACGGGCGCGGCCATCGGCGTCGGCGGCGGGGAAGTGGCCGCCGCGGCAGACGCCGGTGACAATGAGCCCGGAGCGGCGGATCAGCTTTTCCGCCGCTTCGAGCCCCGTCGCGGCGATCTTGTCCCGCCAGGGCGAGATGCCGCCGATGCCGTGGCGCAGGCACCCCTCCACCGCGTCGGCCAGCGAGCGTTGCGGCCCGAGCGTGGCGGTGTTGAGGGAAAGAAGCCGGGCATCGGCGCAGAGGTCGCGCATGGCGCGGCCCCGGCTCAGGCGGCGGCCTGCGCCTTGGCGGCGTACTGGTCGTAGGCTTCCAGCGCCTGCGCGGCGTACATCACCGAGGGGCCGCCGCCGAGATAGACGGTCATGCCCATCGCCTCCAGAACCTCCTCGCGGGTGGCGCCCTGGCGAACGGCGGCTTCGGCGTGGAAGGTGATGCAGGCGTCGCAGCGACAGGTGACGGCGATGGCGAGCGCGATCAGCTCCTTGGTCTTGGTGTCGAGCGCTTTCGCTTCGAGGGCCGCCTTCGCCAGCATCGAGAAGCCCTTCATGATGTCCGGCGCGCCGGTGCGCAGCTCGCGCAGCGGGCCCGACAGGCTTGCTGCGACTTCCGGCCAGTTCTTGTGCATCGTTCCGTCCTTTCCACGCGCCACCATGGCGCGACGCGAATGCCGTCTACTTGGTGCCGGCCTGGCGCGGCACCAACACCGTTGCCACGGCCTCGGCCGCGATACCTTCCATGCGGCCGGTGAAGCCCAGGCGTTCCGTAGTGGTGGCCTTCACCGAAATCCGTTCCGTTCCAACATCGAGAATCTCCGCGAGCCGCGCGATCATGCGCGGCGCGTGCGGGGTGATCTTCGGTCGTTCGCATATCAAAGTGATATCGGCATTGGCAAGCAGGCCGCCGCACGCGGCGATGCGGCCGGCGGCATGGCGGAGAAACACCGACGAATCCGCGTCCTTCCAGTTTGCCTCTGAGGGCGGGAAGTGGCGGCCGATATCGCCTTCGGCAAGCGCGCCGTAGATGGCGTCGCAGAGCGCGTGCATGGCCACGTCGGCGTCGGAATGGCCGAGCAGGCCGTGCGTGTGCGGGATCTCGATGCCGCAGAGCACGAGACGGCGGCCTTCCACCAGCGCGTGCACGTCGAAGCCGAGGCCCACGCGCGGCAGCATCGCCCCCAGCAGCACCCGCTCCAGTCGTGGCATGTCGTCCTCGTAGGTGAGCTTGATGTTGTCGTCGCTGCCGGGAACCAGTGCTACCGGCAGGCCCGCAGACTCGAGAATCGCGGCGTCGTCGGTGGCGTCCGGCGCGGCGGTGCGGTGCAGGCGGAGCAGCGTGGCGAAGTGGAAGGCCTGCGGCGTCTGCGCCCGGTAGAGCCCGGCGCGCGGCACGGTCTCGGCGATGCGGCCGGTGCCGTCGGCGCGCTTCAGCGTATCGGCCACCGGCACCGCCGGGATCGCTCCCGGCACCTGCCCGAGCGCGGCCAGCAGCGCTTCCACCGTGCCGGGCGGGACGAAGGGGCGGGCGGCGTCGTGCACCAGCACCCATTCGGGCGCATGCGGGGCGAGCGCCTCCAGCCCGGCGAGCACGCTCTGCTGGCGGGTGACGCCACCCGCCACCACCGGCAGGTGGGCGATGCCCGCCAGTGCCGCTTCGATCGGCGCCGCCTCGCCCACCGGCTGCACGAGGTCCGCCTCGGGGGCAAGGCGGAGTGCCGCGTGGCGGATGACGGGGGAACCCGCGAGCGTCAGGAACTGCTTCGGCGTGGCGGTGCCGAAGCGGCTGCCGGAGCCGGCGGCCATCAGCAGCAGGGCGGTGCGGGGGCGGGAGGGAGAAGCGGGCATGGAAGCGCAGACTTCCAGCCTTGCGCACGCGCGTCAACGCCGCTGATCGGTGGGTAGGCAGGACGCGATCCGGCACGATTGCATCGGCGACGTCCTGCGGGTAGTTTGCCTAAATCATGGGCAACACGGGCGGGGCACCGCGAATTTTCCGGCCGATCGACCTTGGCGGCGGCGTGCAAATCGCCGTGCCGGTGATTCTCGCACCGATGTCGGGTGTCACCGATCTGCCGTTCCGCCGCATCGCCCGCCGGCTCGGCGCCGGGCTGGTGGTCTCGGAGATGATCGCTTCCTGGGCGCTGTTGCGGGAAAACCGCAACACCAGGCGCATGGCGGAACTCGACGAGGGGGTGTCGGCCATCCAGCTTGCCGGCTGCGAGCCCGAGGCGATGGCCGAGGCGGCGCGCATCGCCGCCGGGTCCGGAGCGGCGATCGTCGATATCAATTTCGGCTGCCCGGTGAAGAAGGTGGCGATGGGCCAGCACGCCGGCTCAGCGCTGATGCGCGACGAGACGCTGGCCGGACGCATCCTGGAAGCCGTGGTGCGCGCCTCCGCCGTGCCGGTGACGGTGAAGATGCGCCTCGGCTGGGACCACGCGGCGCTGAATGCGCCCGCCATCGCCCGCATCGCCGAGGCCGCCGGGGTGCGGATGCTCACCGTGCACGGGCGCACGCGGCAGATGTTCTACACGGGCCACGCCGACTGGGAGGCGGTGCACGCGGTTAAGGAGGCGACCGGGCTGCCGGTGATCGTCAACGGCGATATCGCCGGAGAGCAGGATGCGGCGGAGGCGCTGGCACGCTCCGGCGCCGGCGGGGTGATGATCGGCCGGGGTGCCTGCGGCCGGCCGTGGCTGCTGGGGCAGGTGGCGCATTTCCTCGCCACCGGCGAACGCCTGCCGGAGCCGCTCCTGCCCGAGAAGCGGCGCATCGTGCTCGGCCACTATGAGGCGATATTGTCGATGTTCGGCACCGACGCGGGGCTGAGGCTCGCGCGCAAGCACCTGTGCTGGTACGCGCACGGCTTGCCGGGAGCGGCCGAATTCCGCGCCACGGTGAACCGCATGACCGACCCGGCCGCCGTGGTGGCGCTGATCCGGCGCTTCTTTTCCGGCGATGCCGCCGGCCTGGAGCGGGCGGCGTGAGCGGTGGCCTGTTCCGCTCTCCGCCGCCGCGGCGCGCGCTCGATCCGGGCGTGGCGATGGCGGCTTTGCCGATGCCGGTGCTGGCCCTCGACGCCCACGACCGCTTCGTCTTCGTCAACCACGCCGCGGAGTATTTCTTCGGCATCTCGGCGGGGCAACTCGGCGGCCTCGCCATTGGCGATCTGGTGCGTCCCGGGCACCCGCTGTTCGGGCTGATCGCCGAGGTGCGGCAGGGCAATCTGATCGTGGTACAGCACGACCTCGCCTTCGAGGGGCCGAGGCTCGCCAGGGAGGGCATCTCGGTGCAGGGCGCGCCGCTGCCGGAAATCGCCGATGGCGTGCTGCTGGTGTTGCAGGATACCTCGGCGGCCCGGGCGCTGGACCGCCAGCTTACCTTCCGTAAGGCGGCGCAGAATGTCACCAACATGGCGGCGATGCTCGCGCACGAGGTGAAGAACCCGCTTTCCGGCATCCGCGGTGCGGCGCAGCTTCTCGAAGCCAGCGTGGCCGAGGCCGACCGCGAGCTTACGGTGCTGATCCGCGACGAGGCCGACCGCATCCGCACCCTCGTCGACCGCATGGAGGTGTTCGGCGAGAAGCCCTCCGAGCGGGGAGCGGTGAACATCCACCGCGTGCTCGAGCACGTGCGCCGCCTGGCGCAGAGCGGCTTCGCCTCCTCGGTGCGCTTCGTCGAAACGTACGACCCGAGCCTGCCGCCGGTGCTCGGCAACCGCGACCAACTGGTGCAGGCGGTGCTGAACCTGGTGAAGAACGCCGCCGAGGCGCTGACCGAGGCGGCGATGGCGGGGGCCGAGATCACGCTGATCACCGCCTACCGCCACGGCATGCGCCTTGCCACGCCGGGCGGCGAGCAGCGGGCGCACGTGCCGCTGATGGTGGCGGTGCGCGACAACGGTCCTGGAATTCCCGACGGCATCACGCAGAACCTGTTCGACCCCTTCATCACGTCCAAAGCCGCCGGCAGCGGGCTCGGGCTGGCGCTGGTGGCGAAGATCGTCGCCGATCACGGCGGGCTGATTGAGATGGAGAGCCGACCGGGCCGCACCGAGTTCCGCCTGTTCCTGCCGATGGCGAACGACGACTCCGCGCCGGCACGCTGAGACGGCCGGCCGCAGATTTCGGAGAAATCATGACGCTTCCCACCATTCTGGTTGCCGACGACGACCGTTCTGTTCGCACCGTGCTGACGCAGGCGCTCGGGCGCTCGGGCTATCAGGTGCGGGCCGCCTCCAACGCCACGACGCTGTGGCGCTGGGTGGAGGACGGGGAGGGCGACCTGGTGATCACCGACGTGGTGATGCCGGACGAAAGCGGCCTCGACCTCATTCTCCGCATCAAGCGCGTGCGGCCCGAACTGCGGGTGATCGTGGTCAGCGCACAATCCACCCTGCTGACGGCGGTGCAGGCGACGCAGCGCGGCGCCTTCGAATACCTGCCGAAGCCCTTCGACCTGAAGGAACTGCTCGACGTGGTGGCGCGCGCGCTGACGGCGCCCCTGCCACCGCTGCCGGTGCCCGGGTCGGCGGGCGAGGGCGGCGAGCAGATGCCGCTGATCGGCCGCGGGCCGGCCATGCAGGAGATCTACCGCACCATCGCCCGCCTCACCACTTCCGACCTCACGGTGATGATCGTGGGCGAGAGCGGTACCGGCAAGGAACTGGCGGCCCGCGCCCTGCACAAATACGGCCGCCGCCGCAGCGGGCCGTTCGTCGCCATCAACATGGCGGCGATCCCGCGGGAACTGATCGAATCCGAACTGTTCGGCCACGAGCGCGGCGCCTTCACCGGCGCGCTCAACCGCAATCTCGGCCGCTTCGAGCAGGCCAACGGCGGCACGCTGTTCCTCGATGAGATCGGCGACATGCCGCCCGAGGCGCAGACCCGGCTGCTGCGCGTGCTGCAGGAGGGCGAGTTCACCACTGTGGGCGGCCGGCAGCCGATCCGCGCCAACGTGCGCATCATCGCCGCCACCCATCGCGACCTGCGCGCGTCGATCCGCGCCGGCAGCTTCCGCGAGGACCTGTTCTACCGCCTCAACGTGGTGCCGCTGCGCCTGCCGCCGCTGCGCGACCGGGTGGAGGACATCCCCGATCTCGCGCGGCACTTCCTCGCTGTCGCGCGCGCCGACGGGCTGCCGGCGAAGTCGCTCGACGGCGGCGCGGTGGAGGCGCTCTGCGCCTACCGCTGGCCGGGCAACGTGCGCGAACTGGAGAACCTGATGCGCCGGCTGGCCGCGCTCTGCCCCGACGAAATGATCGGCGCGGGGCAGGTGCGGGCGGAACTGGTGGAGATCGAGCCCGCCGAGCCGCCGCCCGCCGGTGCGCCGCACGCCGTCACGGCGGCGGAATCGCTGTCGGAGGCGGTGGAGCGGCATCTGCGCCGCTACCTCGCCGCGCACCAGGAGGGCGGCACGGCGCCCTCCAACATCTACGACCAGGTGCTGGCCGAGGTGGAGCGCCCGCTGATCCGGCTCACCCTCGCCGCCACTCGTGGCAACCAGATCAAGGCCGCCGCTGTGCTCGGCCTCAACCGCAACACGCTGCGCAAGAAAATCCACGACCTGGGCATCCCCGTGGTGCGCGGTGTGGCCTGAGTGGGAATGAACGTGAGCGATCCACCCGCCGCCGCGGCGCCTCTGGAAGAATCGTCGCCACCGTCGGCGCGGCACCCCTGGCTCGGCCGGCTGCTCGACATCCTGCTCGGCAAGCTGCTCACCCTGGTGCTCGCCGCCGGGGCGGTGACGCTGAGCGTGTTCACCTTCGTGATGCTGACGCGGCATGTGCCGAGCCCCAACCTCGCCTTCGCCATGGTGCTGGCGAACATGGCGGTTGTGCTGCTGTTGGTCGCGGTGCTGGCGGGCAGGCTCACCCGCGTCTGGGTGGAGCGGCGGCGCGGCTCGGCCGGCTCGCGCATGCACACGCGGCTGGTGCTGCTGTTTTCCGGGGTGGCGGTGATCCCCACCATCGTCGTGGCGATTTTCGCCACCGTCTTCTTCCAGCTCGGCATCCAGGCATGGTTCAACACGCCGGTGCGCACCACCCTGCAGGAGAGCCTGCAGGCCGCCCGCGGTTACCTGCAGGAACACCGCAACAACATCCGCATCGACGCCTTCAGCATGGCCAACGACCTGATGCGGGCGAGCGAATTCCTGGGCAACGACCCCTCCGGCTTCGCCCAGGTGCTGGCGGCGCAGACGACGCTGCGCGGCCTGACCGAGGCGGTGATCTTCGAGCCAGTCACGGGGCAGGTGCTGGCTTCCTACGGCGCTGCCGGCGAGCCGCCGCCCAGCTGGGCGGTGAAGGAGGCGAGCGGTGGCGACGTCGCCGTGCTCGGCAGCGTCGATTCGACGCGCGTGCAGGCGGTGGTGCAGATGAACCTCACCCCGCCGTTGATGCTGATGATCGGCCGGCCGGTCGATCCCTCCATTCTCGAGCACCTGAAGCGCACCGAGCAGGCGGTCGCCGAATACCGGAAGCTCGATACCAACCGCTCGGGGCTGCAGATCACCTTTGCGCTGATCTTCGCGCTGATCGCACTCCTCGTGCTATGCGCGGCGGCGCTGATCGGCCTCGTCATCGCCAACCAGACGGCGAGGCCCATCGGCAGGCTGATCACCGCCGCCGAGCGCGTGCGCGCGGGGGATCTCTCGGTGCGGGTGCCGGAGGTGGCGAGCGGCGACGAGGTGGCCGGGCTGTCGCGCGCCTTCAATCGCATGACCAACCAGCTTGCGGCGCAGCGGGCGGAACTGATGGAGGCCTACGGGCAGATCGACAGTCGGCGGCGCTTCACCGAGGCGGTGCTCTCCGGGGTTTCTGCGGGCGTCATCGGCCTCGACGCCGAGGGTCGGATCGAACTGCCGAATCACGCGGCCGATGCGCTGTTGGAGCGCGACCTGCTGGCGGCGATCGGCCGGCGTCTCGACGAGGTGGTGCCGGAGTTCGCCGCCCTTCTGGCGGAGACGCGCATGACGCCCGAGCGGCCGCACACGGCGGAGGTGCAGATCGGCCCGCGCGGCAAGCGCCGCGTGCTGCTGGCGCGCCTCGCCACCGATCGCGGCGAGGAGACCGCGGGTGGCGAGGGGGTGCTGCGGCCGCGCGGCTTCGTCGTCACCTTCGACGACATCACCGAGCTTCTGTCGGCGCAGCGCAAGGCGGCCTGGGCCGACGTGGCGCGGCGCATCGCCCACGAGATCAAGAACCCGCTGACGCCGATCCAGCTCGCCGCCGAGCGGCTGAAGCGCCGCTTCACCCGCGAGATCACCTCCGATCCGGAAACCTTCAGCCAGTGCGCCGACACCATCGTCCGCCACGTCGGCGACATCGGCCGCATGGTGGACGAGTTCTCCGCCTTCGCCCGCATGCCGACGCCGGTACTGCGCCCCGAGGACCTCGGCCGGCTGGTGCGCGAGGCGCTGGTGCTGCCGCGCACCGCCCACGCCGATATCGCCTGGCGCGTCGATCTGCCGGAAAGCGGACCGATGGTCTCCTGCGACCGCAGGCTGCTCGGCCAGGCGCTCACCAACCTGCTGCAGAATGCCGCCGACGCGGTGGCGATGCGCGCGCGCGGCGAGGGCGAACCGGCCGGCGAGATCGGGATCGATCTGCTGGTGAGCGAAGCGGAGGTGGCGATCCACGTCACCGATGACGGCGTGGGCCTGCCGGAGCAGGACCGCGACCGGCTCACCGAGCCCTACGTCACCCATAAACCGAAGGGCACCGGGCTCGGGCTTGCCATCGTGAAGAAGATCATGGAGGACCACGGCGGCCGGGTGGTCCTGGAAGACCGTCCCTCCGGGCAGGGCGCGGTCGCCACGCTGGTCCTGCCGCTTGCTCCTGCCGTGCGAGACGCCGATGCCGCATGAAATCCTGATCATCGACGACGAACCCGACATCCGCATGCTGGTGGACGGCATCCTGCGCGATGAGGGCTACGACACACGGCAGGCTGGCGACAGCGAGGCGGCGCTCGCCGCCTTCCGTGCCCGCCGCCCGGGACTGGTGCTGCTCGATATCTGGCTGCAGGGCTCGCGCGCCGACGGGCTCGACCTGCTGCAGGCCTTCCACGGCGAGGAGCCGGAGGTGCCGGTGGTGATGATCTCCGGCCACGGCACCATCGAGACCGCCGTGCAGGCGATCCAGCACGGTGCTTACGATTTCATCGAGAAGCCGTTCCAGTCCGACCGGCTGCTGCTGGTGGTGCGCCGCGCGCTGGAGACGGCGCAGCTTGCCCGCGAGAATGCCGAACTCAAGCTGCGTGCCGGCCCCGAGACCGAGATCACCGGCGAGAGCGCCGTCATCTCCGCATTGCGCTCGGCGGTGGAGAAGGTGGCGCCCACCGGCTCGCGCGTGCTGATCACCGGCCCGGCCGGCGCCGGCAAGGAAGTGGTGGCGCGGATGATCCACGCCCGCTCGCGCCGGGCGAACGGGCCCTTCGCCGTGCTCAACTGCGCCATCCTCAATCCGGCGCGTTTCGAGGAGGAACTGTTCGGCATCGAGGCTGGTGCGGACGCCTTCGCGCACCCGCGCCGGGCCGGCATGCTCGAGCGCGCGCACGGCGGCACGCTGCTGCTCGACGAGGTCTCGGACATGCCGCTCGAGACGCAGGGCAAGATCGTCCGCGTGCTCCAGGACCAGAGCTTCGAGCGCATCGGCGGTGGGCAGCGGGTGAAGGTGGACGTGCGCGTGCTGTCCACCACCAACAAGGATCTGCAGGCGGAGATCGGCTCGGGACGTTTCCGCGAGGACCTGTTCTACCGCCTCAACGTGGTGCCGCTCCGGGTGCCGGCGCTGAAGGAGCGGCGCGAAGACATTCCCTCGCTGGCCAGGCATTTCCTCGAACGCTCGGCGCGCGTGGGCAGCATGGTGGCGCGCGAGCTTGCCACCGACGCGCTCACGGCGATGCAGTCCTACGACTGGCCGGGCAACGTGCGGCAGTTGCGCAACCTGGTCGACTGGCTGCTCATCATGGCTCCGGGCGGCGCCGCTGAGCCGATTCGCGCCGACATGCTGCCGCCGGAAATCAGCGCTTCCGCCCCGGCGCTGTTCGCCGCCCATCCCGGCGAGGACGTGATGGCGCTGCCGCTGCGCGAGGCGCGCGACCTGTTCGAGACGCAATACTTGCAGGCGCAACTGCTGCGCTTCGGCGGCAACATCTCGCGCACGGCGCAGTTCGTCGGCATGGAGCGCAGCGCGCTGCACCGAAAGCTGAAACAGCTCGGCGTGGGTGGCGACGACCGCTCCGGCGCGGCATAACGGCGATCACGACAGGGAAGGCCCGGAAGCGCGATGGGTGCGTTGAGCGGAATGAGCATGTTCCAGCAGTTGCAGGCGCTGGTGCTGGTGGCGATCGTGATCGTCCTTGCCCCGGCGGTGCTGCCGCCGCTCCGGCGCCACAACCGCACGCTGCGGCTCGCCGCACTCGTGATCTATGGCGCGGGCGGGCTCGCCGTGCTGGCGGAGTGGCTGCTCAAGGGGCACTGAGCGCCGTGGCCGTTCCGTCGGCGTCGGCGTCCGCGAGCATGCCGGCGAGCGCGCGCGTGATCATGGCGAGATCCAGGGGGCGGGAAAGCCGGTGGTCGCCGTCCTTCACCAGTGTCACCTGCACGTCGGCGGCCGACAGGCGCCGCGCCAGACGCAGCGCGAACTGCCAGGGCACATCCGCATCCTGCTGGCCGTGCAGCAGCCGCACCGGGCAGGCAAGATCGATGGGACTTCCGAGCAGCAGATGCCGGCGGCCGTCCTCGATCAGCGCGCGCGTGATGGGCACCGGCGGGCCGTAGCCATTCGGGGCCATCAGCAGTCCGTCGCGCAGCAGCGTCTCGCGGTGCTCCGGCGTCATCGCCGCCCACATCAGTTCCTCGGTGAAGTCGGGCGCGGCGGCGATCCCGAGCAGGCCCGTCACCCGCTTTCCCAGCGCGAGCGCGGTGATGAGCGCGATCCAGCCGCCCATCGACGAGCCCGCGAGCAGCAGCGGGCCCGTAGTGACGGCGTCGATCACCCGCCTTGCGTCCTCTGCCCAGATGCCGATGCATCCTTCAGTGAATTGGCCGGTGCTGGTGCCGTGGCCGGAGTAGTCGAGGCGGAGCAGCGCCTGTCCCGCCCCGGCGCACCAGTCGCGCAGCGCCAGCGCCTTGATGCCGCCCATGTCGCTGCCGAAGCCGGGCAGGAACACCACCGTCGGTCCCCGGCCGGGCAGCAGCGCCCAGGCCAGTTCCACGCCGTCGTCGCGCCGAAGCCGCCCGTGTTGCTCCATCTCCGGCCACCTTCCTTTCGTCTGCCTCCGTGATATAGCCAGCGCATGACCGATGAAAACCCGCGCCGGCGGCTGGTGGTGCTGCAGGTGCTGCCGGCGCTGGCGGGCGGCGGCGTCGAGCGCGGCACCGTGGAGATCGTGCAGGCGATCGCCACAGCCCCCGGCACCGCTCTGGTGGCGAGCGCGGGCGGCCGTCTTGTCGCCGCGGTGGAAAAGGCCGGCGGGCGGCATATCACGCTGCCGCTCGACCGCAAGTCGCCCTTGGCGCTGTGGCGGAATGCCGGGCTTCTGCGGCGGGTGATCGAGGCCGAGGGCGTGAGCATCGTGCACGCGCGCTCGCGGGCGCCGGCGTGGTCGGCGTGGCTGGCGGCGCGGCGATGCGGCTGCCACTTCGTCACCACCTACCACGCTCCCTACAGCGAGAACTGGTGGGGCAAGCACGCCTACAACGCGGTGATGGCGAGGGGCGAAGTGGTTATCGCCATCAGCCGCTTCGTCGCCGCGCTGATCGAGAGGCGCTACGGCCTTCCCGCCTCGCGCATCCGGGTGATCCCGCGCGGGGTCGATCCGACCGTGTTCGACCCCGAGGCGGTGGACGGCGACAGAACGGCGGCGCTCGCGGCGGCCTGGCAACTGCCGGAAGGCACGCCGGTGCTGCTGCTGCCGGCGCGTTTTTCCCGCTGGAAGGGGCAGCGGGAGGCGATCGCGGCGCTGGCGGCGATGCGCCACCGCGAGGCGGTGCTGGTGCTGGCCGGCGGCGAGGCGAAGCGCGCCCGCCTCCGCCGCGAATTGGCGGCCAAAGCCGCGCGATTCGGCGTGGCAGCACGGGTGTTCGATGTCGGCCACGTGGCCGACGTGCCGGCGGCGCTGGCGCTCGCCACACTGGTGCTGAGCCCCTCGGTCGAGCCCGAGGGCTTCGGGCGGACGGTTATCGAGGCGCAGGCGATGGCGCGGCCCGTGGTGGCCACCGCTCACGGCGGTGCCGCCGAGACGGTGCGCGACGGCGAGACCGGTTGGCTGGTGCCGCCCGGCGATACGGAGGCGCTGGCCCGCGCGCTCGACGCCGCGCTCGATCTTTCCGCCGCGCAGCGGGCGAAAGTCGGCGCGGCGGCGCGGGCGGCGGTGATGGACGGCTACACGCTGGAGGCGATGCGCGCCGCCACGCTCGACGTCTATGGCGGCCTGCTCGCCGCTGGGGTGGAGCGATGAGCCGGATCCTCGTCATCCGCCTCTCCGCGCTCGGCGATTTCTTCCTTTCCTTCGGCCCCTTCGCGGCGATCCGCGCGCGCCATCCGAACGATTCCGTCACCCTGCTCACCACCGCGCCGTTCGTCTCCCTGGCGCGGGCCGCGCCATGGTTCGACGAGGTGCTGGTGGATGCGCGACCCGCGTGGTTCGACGTGCTGGGGCTCGTGCGCCTGCGCCGGGCGCTGCGGGGATTCGATTTCGTTTACGATTTGCAGACCTCGGGGCGCTCGTCGCGCTATTTCCGCCTCGCCGGCAAGCCGGCGTGGTCGGGCATCGCGCCCGGATGCTCGCACCCGCACGCAAGCCCGGGGCGTGATGCCATGCACACGCTGGAGCGCCAGCGCGAGCAGTTGCACACGGCTGGGGTGGATGCGTTCCCCGAGCCCGATCTCTCCTGGCTGCTGCGGGGAGACGCGCCGGCGCCGCCCCGGCCCTATGCGCTGCTGATGCCCGGCGCCTCGCCGGGGCGGGAGGAAAAGTGCTGGCCTGCGGCGGGCTACGGCGCCGTGGCGGCGGCACTCGAGGCGCGCGGGCTGGCGGTGGCCGTTGTCGGCGGAGCGACGGAGGCGAACCTCGCCGCCACCATCCGTGCGGCGTGCCCCGAGGCGATCGACCTGACCGGCCGCACCAGCGTCGCCCAGGTGGCGCGGCTCGCCGCCGGCGCGGCGTGCGCCATCGGCAACGACACGGGGCCGATGCACGTCGCCGCCACCGTGGGCTGCCGCGTGCTCGTGCTGTTCTCCTCCCTGTCCGACCCGGCGCTGACCGCCCCGCGCGGGCCGCGCGGCGAGTGGCCGACGATCCTTCGCCGTGCCGATCTCGCGGATCTGCCGGCGGCGGACGTGATTGCCGCGCTGCCCACCCTTATCGGCTGAAGCGGGGAGCGCGCTGCTCCCCTTCGCGCGCCGGGGGTTGCGCTGGCGGCGCCGCGTGCGCATAGAACCGTGTCCGTTTTTGCGAAGGAGAGACGCTCTCATGCCCGCCATCACCCTGCCCGACGGTTCCGTGCGCCGGTTCGATGGGGCGGTGACGGGAACTACCGTGGCCGAGGCGATCAGTCCCGGCCTCGCCCGCGCCGCCCTCGCCATGCGCTGCGACGGCGAGTTGCGCGATCTCGTGGCGAGGATCGCCACCGACGCCACGGTGACGCTGATCACCCGCAAGGACCCGGAGGCGCTGGAACTCATCCGCCACGACGCCGCGCACGTCATGGCGCAGGCGGTGCAGGAGTTGTTTCCCGGCACGCAGGTGACCATCGGCCCCGCGATCGAGAACGGCTTCTACTACGATTTCGCCCGCAACGAGCCGTTCACGCCGGAGGACTTCCCGGCGATCGAGGCGCGCATGCGCGAGATCGTCGCCCGCGACGACAAGTTCGTGCGCGAGGAGTGGGACCGCGACGAGGCGATCGCCTTTTTTCAGCAGCGCGGCGAGAAGTACAAGGCCGAACTGATCGAGGACCTGCCCGAGGATGCGGTGATCTCGCTCTACCGGCAGGGAAGCTGGGTGGATCTCTGCCGCGGTCCGCACCTGCGCGGCACCGGCGACGTCGGCGGTGCCTTCAAGCTGACCAAGGTGGCCGGGGCGTATTGGCGGGGCGACCACCGCAACGCCATGCTGAGCCGCATCTACGGCACCGCCTGGCGCGACCAGAAGGAACTCGACTCCTACCTGCACATGCTGGAGGAGGCGGAGCGGCGCGACCACCGGCGCATCGGCCGCGAACTCGACCTGTTCCACCTGCAGGAGGAGGCGGTGGGCAGCGTCTTCTGGCACCCGAAGGGCTGGAGGCTCTACCGCACCGCCGAGGCCTACATGCGCCGCCGGCTCGACGCCGCCGGCTACCTGGAAGTGAAGACGCCGCAACTGGTGGACCGCTCGCTGTGGGAGCGCTCCGGCCACTGGGAGAAGTTCCGCGACTACATGTTCATCGCCCAGGTGGAGGACGAGGACCGCACCTACGCGCTGAAGCCGATGAACTGCCCCGGCGCGGTGATGATCTTCCGCCAGGGGGTGCGCTCCTACCGCGACCTGCCGCTCCGGCTGGCCGAGTTCGGCGCCTGCCATCGCTACGAGCCCTCGGGCGCGCTGCACGGCATCATGCGCGTGCGCGCCTTCCTGCAGGACGACGCTCACATCTTCTGCACCGAGGAGCAGGTGGCCGACGAGACGGTGCGCTTCGTCGATCTGCTTGCCTCCATCTACCGCGACTTCGGCTTCCCCGAGTTCAAGGTGAAGTTTTCCGACCGGCCGGCGATGCGGGCGGGCTCCGACGCGGTGTGGGACCGCGCCGAGCAGGCGCTGAAGGAGGCCTGCGCCACCGCCGGGGTGGAATACACGCTGAACCCGGGCGAGGGGGCGTTCTACGGGCCGAAGCTGGAATTCGTGCTGCGCGACGCCATCGGCCGCGACTGGCAGTGCGGCACGCTGCAGGTGGACTTCGTGCTGCCCGAGCGGCTGGATGCCGAATACGTGGCCGAAGACGGCGGCCGCAGGCGGCCGGTGATGCTGCACCGCGCTATTCTCGGCAGCCTCGAGCGCTTCCTCGGCATCGTCATCGAGCAGTACGCCGGGCGCTTCCCGTTCTGGATGGCGCCGCTGCAGGTGGTGGTGGCCACCATCGTTTCCGACGCCGACGCCTACGCTGAGGAGGTGGCCGCCGTGCTGCGTGCCAAGGGCCTGCAGGTGGGGGTGGACCTGTCGCGGCAGAAGATCAACGCCAAGGTGCGCGACCACAGCGTGCAGCACGTGCCGGTGATCGCGGTGGTGGGCAGGCGCGAGGCGGAAAACCGCACCGTGGCGCTCAGGCGCCTGGGCGGCGAGGCGCAGGAGGTGCTGTCGCTGGAGGAGGCCGCGGCGCTGCTGGCGGCCGAAGCGGTGCCGCCCGACCTCGGCGGGCCCGCGCGCGCGTGAGCGGAGGCTTGCCTCCGGCGCAAGGTTTAGCGAAACTCGCCATCGTTTTTCCCCGGGTCCTGGCGGATTCGGGGAGGGTTTTGTGCAACTGCAACAGGAGACGACCATAGCCAGAGTACCCCAGCCTGCCGCGCCGAGCCGGGGCGGGCCCCGCGTAAATGAGGAAATCCGTGTTCCGGAGGTACGCCTGATCGATCAGGACGGTGAGATGCAAGGGGTGATGACCACCCGCGAAGCGCTGCACCGGGCGTTTGCCGTCGGCCTCGATCTGCTGGAGATCAGTCCGAACGCCGAGCCGCCGGTCGTGAAGGTTCTCGACTACGGGAAATACAAGTACGAGCAACAGAAAAAGAAGAACGAGGCCAAGAAAAAGCAGAAAGTCATCGAGATCAAGGAAATCAAGGTTCGCCCGAACATCGACGAGAACGACTATCAGGTCAAACTGCGGGCCATGAAGATGTTCATCGAGGAGGGCGACAAGGTGAAGGTCACGCTGCGCTTCCGCGGCCGCGAGATGGCGCACCAGGACCTCGGCATCAAGGTGCTGGAGCGCGTCCGCGTCGACATGGAGCCGTTAACCAAGATCGAGCAGATGCCGCGTATGGAAAACCGGCAGATGATCATGGTGCTGACTCCGCGCTGAACCTTCGTCGCGGCGGGCGTTTCTGGCCCGCCGCCGCCCGGCGGTTACGCGACCGGTGCCGCGCGCAGATACTGCGTCGGCAGCGGCGGTTCGGCGCCGAGCCTGCGCGCCGCGCGCAGCGGCCATGCCGGGTCGGCGAGCAGGCCCCGGCCGACGGAAACCACGTCGGCGCGGCGGTTAGCGAGAATCTCCTCGGCGTGTTCGGGCGCCGTGATAAGCCCCACCGCGCCGGTGGCGATCCCCGCCTGGTGCCGCACCGCTTCCGCGAAGGGCACCTGGTAGCCGGGATGCAGGGAGGGAATCTCCGGGCCCTTCAGCGCGATGCCGCCCGAGGAACAATCGATCAGATCGACCTTGCCGGTGGCCTTCAGCCGCTTCGCCACCGCCACCGTATCCTCGAGGGTGACGCCGCCGGCCATCCAGTCCACTGCGGAGAGGCGCACGAACAGCGGCAGTTCCTCCGGCCAGACGCCGCGCACCGCCTCCACTACCTCGAACAGCAGCCGCGAACGCCCGGCAAGGTCGCCGCCATAGGCGTCGGCGCGGCGGTTGGAGATGGGCGAGAGGAAGGAGTGCAGCAGGTAGCCGTGCGCGCCGTGCAGTTGGATCAGCCTGAAGCCGGCGGCGCGGGCGCGCGCGGCGGCGGAAGCGAACTGGCCGATGGCGGCCTGGATGCCGGCGGCATCGAGTTCCTCGGGCGCGAGGAAGGTTTCGCCGTAGGAGATCGGGCTCGCGCCCAGCGGCACCCAGCCGCCCTCGGCGGGCGGCAGCGCCGTGGCGCCTTCCCACGGGCGGCGGCCGCTCGCCTTGCGCCCGGCGTGGTTGAGCTGCATCCCCGGCACCGCGCCGCCGAGGGCAATGACGGAAGCCAGCCTCGCGGCGAACTGCTGCTGCGCGTCGTTCCATAAGCCCAGGCAATTCGCGCTGATGCGTGCGCGCGGCTCCACCGCGATCGCCTCGGTGATGACGATGCCGACGCCCCCGGCGGCGCGGGCGCCGAGGTGCTGCACGTGCCAGTCGGTGCCGAGGCCCTCGTTCGCCGAATACTGGCACATCGGCGGCATGACGATGCGGTTGCGCGCCGTGACGGAACGGAAGTGGACGGGGGAGAACAGGCGGGCCATCGGACGCACTCTTTCGTTGGCGGGAGCGGGAACGGCCCGTTGTAGCGCGTTCGCTCCGGGGCGGAAACCGCCCCCCCGGCTCAGGCCGCCGGCGCCTTGCCGATGCCGCGCAGGCTGAGTTCGGCGGCGCGCAGGCAGGCGACGTGCCGCCCTGGCGCGATCTCGGCGAGTTCGGGGGTTTCCTCGCGGCAGCGGGCGGTGGCGTACCGGCAGCGCGGATGGAAGGCGCAGCCGGGCGGCGGATTCGCCGGGTCGGCGATCTCGCGCTCGAGGATGATGCGGCTGGAGACGGCTCCCGGCACCGGTGCCGGGGCGGCCGACAGCAGCGCCTCGGTGTAGGGGTGCAGCGGCGAAGCGTAGAGGGTTTCGGTTTCCGCCACTTCGACGATGCGGCCCACGTACATCACCGCCACCCGGTTGGAGACGTGCTTCACCACCGAGAGGTCGTGGGCGACGAACAGGTAGGTGAGGCCGAGCCGGTCCTGCAGGTCGAGCATCAGGTTCAGGATCTGCGCCTGCACCGAGACATCGAGCGCGGACACCGGCTCGTCGGCCACCACCAGCGACGGGTTGAGGGCGAGCGCGCGGGCGATGCCGATGCGCTGCCGCTGGCCGCCGCTGAAGGCGTGCGGGAAGCGGTTCATCACCGATGCCGGAAGATGCACCAGTTCCATCAGTTCCTGCACCCGCGCGCGGCGTTCCGTGCGGTCGCGCATGCCGTTGATGAGCAGCGGCTCGCCGATGATGTCGCCCACCACCATGCGCGGGTTGAGGCTCGCGTACGGGTCCTGGAACACCATCTGCATGTGCCGGCGCAGCGGCCTGAGCGCGCGGCGCCGAAGCTTCGCCAGATCGACCGTCTGCCCGTCGTGATGGAACAGCACGCTGCCCTCGGTGGGGGTGAGCGCGCGCAGGATGCAGCGCGACACGGTGGTCTTGCCGCACCCCGACTCTCCGACGAGCGCCAGCGTCTCGCCGCGGCGGATGAAGAACGACACCCGGTCCACGGCGCGGACATTGCCCACCACGCGCCGCAGCAGGCCCTTGCGGATGGGGAAGAACTTGCGGAGCCCGCGCACGTCGAGAATGACATCGGCGTTCATGGCGCGCCTCCGTGCAGGAAGCAGCGGACGCTGCGCGCGCCTTCGCCGATGGCCGGCGGCTCCGTCTGCCGGCAGACGTCGCCCAGCACCTCGGAGCAGCGCGGGCTGAAGGCGCAGCCGGCAGGCCGCGCCGAGGGCATGGGGATGGAGCCGGCGATAGTGGGCAGATGCGTGCGCGGCTTTGCCAGCACGGTGGGGATCGAGCGCAGCAGGGCGCGGGTGTAGGGGTGGGCGGGGGCGGCGAAGATGTCGGCCACCGGCCCGGTCTCCACGGCGCGGCCGAGGTACATCACCGCCACGTCGTGCGCCATCTCGGCGATCACCCCCATGTCGTGGGTGATGAGGATGATGGCGAGCCCGCGCTTCGCCTGCAACTCGCGCAACAGGTCGAGGATCTGTGCCTGGGTGGTGACGTCGAGCGCGGTGGTGGGCTCGTCGGCGATGAGGATGCGCGGGTCGCAGGCGAGCGCCATGGCGATCATCACCCGCTGCCTCAGCCCGCCCGATAGCTGGAACGGGTATTCATCGATGCGGCGCGAGGGCTGCGGCACGCCCACCATGTCGAGCAGCTCGATCGCCCGCGCGCGCGCCGCCGAACGCGAAAGGCGGAGATGCAGGCGGATCGCCTCGGTGATCTGGTTGCCGATGGTGTAGTACTGGCTGAAGGAAGCCATCGGCTCCTGGAACACCAGCGCGATTTCCGGGCCGCGGATGGCGCGGTAGGCGGCGCTGTCCTGCGGCAGAGCGGCAAGATCGAGCGTGTCGCCGGCGTGGGTGCGGAGCAGGATGCGCCCGCCCACTACCCGGCCGGGCTTTTCTACGATGCCGAGCACGCTGCGCGCGGCGACGCTCTTGCCGCAGCCGGATTCGCCCACCACGCCGAGCGTGCGGCCTTCGAAGACGTCGAAGTCGAGGTCGTCGACGGCGCGGATGGTGCCTTCCGGGGTTTCGAAATGGGTGCGCAGGCCGCGCACCGAGAGCAGGGGCTCAGCCATAGGGATCCGCCGCGTCGCGCAACCCGTCGCCGAGGAAGTTGAAGGCGAGGATAACGATGATGACCGGCACCGCCACCGTGAGCAGCCACGGCGCCAGCACCAGCGTCTGCACGTTCTGGGCGTCCTGCAGCAGCACGCCCCACGAGATGGCCGGCGGGCGCAGCCCGAGACCGAGAAAGCTCAGCGACGTTTCGCTGATGATCATCGCCGGCAGCGCCAGGCTGACGGCGGCGATGATGTGGCTGGTGAACGAGGGCAGCATGTGGAAGAAAATGATGCGTGCCTGCGAGGCGCCGGCAAGCTCGGCGGCGAGCACGAAATCCTCCTCGCGCAGTGACAGGAACTTGCCGCGCACGGTCCGCGCGAGGTCTGTCCATGACAACAGCGAGATGATGATGGTGATGGCGAGATAGACCTGGGTGACGCTCCAGCTGCTCGGCATCGCCGCCGACAGGCCAAGCCAGAGCGGAATGGTCGGCATCGAACGCACCACCTCGATCATGCGCTGCACCAGGATGTCGATCCAGCCGCCGTAGATGGCGGAGACGCCGCCGAGGATGACGCCGAGGAACAGGCTGATGGAGACGCCGACCAGGCCGATGAACAGCGACACCCGGGTGGCCACCGCCAGCCGCGACCACAGATCGCGCCCGAGCTGGTCGGTGCCGAGGATGTAGATGCCGTCATTGCGGTTCGCGTTCCTGAGCCCGAACAGATGGATGTCGGTGCGGAATCCGAACAGCGAATAATCGTAGTTGTGGGCGAACAGGTCGAGATACACCTTGCGGCTGGTATCGACCTTGTAGCTGAGCTTGAAAGTGCGCATGTCGCGCGCGCCCTTCAGCCCGTAGACGAACGGATGGAAGCCGCCGTTGTCGAACCAGTGGATGGCCTGCGGCTCGATGTAGCTGGTGGCGGCGTTGGTCTGGTGCGGGTCGGTGGTGGCGAGGAAATCGGCCATGATCGCCGCCGTGTAGGCGAGCAGCAGCACGATCAGGCTGACCACGGCGAGGCGATGGCGGCAGAACCGCCACCAGGTAAGCTGCAGCTGCGTGGCGGTGGCGTAACGTTCGGCCTTGGAGGGCGCCGGCTTGCGGCGGGTGAACGGCAGGCGCATCGCTCACCCCATGCCCTGGCGCAGCCTGGGATCGACCCACATCAACACGAGATCGGAGATGAAGGTGCCGATCACGGTGAGCACGCCGAGCAAAAGCACGATGCTGCCGGCGAGGAACATGTCCTGCGAGATCAGCGCCTCCACCAGCAGCGGGCCGACAGTGGGCAGGCCGAGGACGATGGAGATGATGACGCTGCCCGAAACGAGGAACGGGAACAGGTAGGCGATGTTGCTGGCAAACGGATTGAGCGCCGCGCGCACCGGATATTTCAGCACCACGCGCGTCTCGGTGAGGCCCTTGGCGCGCGCCGTCACCACGTAGGGGCGGCGCAGTTCGTCGAGCAGGTTGGCGCGCATGATGCGGACAAGCTGCGCCGTGCCGCCGAGCGCCAGCACCACCGCGGGCAGCGGCAGGTGCTTCATCAGGTCCCACACCTTGCCCCAGCTCCACGGCAACAGGGAGTATTTGGCGGAAAACAGCCCGCCGACGGAGGCGCCAAACCAGCGGAAGGAAAAATACATCAGCACCAGCGCCAGCAGGAAGTTCGGGACCGCGATGCCGACGAATCCCACCAGCGTGAATAGGTAGTCACCTATCGAGTACTGCCTTACCGCCGAATAGATGCCGATGGGCAGCGCGAGCCCCCAGGTGATGATGAGCGCGGCGAAGGCGAGCAGCACGGTCAGCCACAGGCGATCGCCAATCACCTCCAGCACCGGGCGGCGCCACTCCATCGATTCACCGAAGTCGCCGTGCACGATCCGGCCGACCCACTTGCCGTACTGCACGTAGAACGGCCGGTCGAGGCCGTACATTTTCCGCATCGCCTCCGCCGCCTGTGCGGAGACCGAGCTTCCGGAGGCGGCCATCTGGGCAATGTAGGTATCGACGAAATCGCCCGGCGGCAGCTGGATGATGGCGAACGACAGTACCGAGATGAGCCAGGTGGTGACAATGGCGAGCAGCAGCCTGCGGACGACGAAGGTGATCATCGGCCTCGCGCGGTCCCGTCCGCGGTGCCGGCTGCGCCGGGGGGAGTGCCCCCCCGGCGTCGCGTGCGGCAGGCGGCCTTCATGCCTTGAAGAACCAAGTCTCGGGACGCGACGTTTCCGGCGTGCGGCAGTGCTGGGCGATGCAGGCGCGGCTTGGGATGTTGCCGAGCTTGCGGCTGACCAGCCGCACCCCGAACTGCGCCGGCGACTGGCCGACCGTGCCGATCGAGTACTGCTGATCGACGATGATCTTCCAGATCTCCTGCGCCGTCTTGTTGCGTTCGTCCTCCTGCTGGCCGGCCGCCGAACGGAACAGCTCGAGCGCCCGTTTCAGTTCGGGATCGGTGGGCGCCATGCCCTGCTTGCCGCCCGACGAGTACCACTTGGCAATCTCTACGCCGAGATGCGCTTCCGTGGGATCGACCGGCAGGCAGTGGCGCGGGAACAGGTACATCAGTTCTGTGCCGCCGTTGGTCCAGACGTTGATCTGGTCCTGGTTGGCGGCGATGCGCTGGAAGGCGAGCCCGCGCTCCATCTGCTTCACGTCGCCGTAGATGCCGATCTTGCGCCACTGCTGGGCCACCATCTCCATCTGCCGCGGGTAGTCGAGCATGGCGGCCACCGCCTCGACCTGCAGCACCAGGCGCTTGCCGTTGTCGGTGCGCAGCCGGTAGCCGTCGGCGTCCTTCTTGGTCAGCCCCAGCGCGTCCAGCATCTTGTTTGCCTGCGCGGGGTCATGGGTGGACCACTTCGTCCGCCATTCCTTGCCCGGGTTCTGCGGCATCACCTCGGCCGGAACCGCCGAGCCGGGGGTGCCGAGGCCGAGCCAGAAGGTCTGGTTCATCTGGTCGCGGTCGATGCCGAGGGAGAGGGCGCGGCGGAAATCGGCGGTGTGCAGCCACTTGGCGATTTCCGGATCGTCCTTGTAGCTCAGGTTGATCTGGATCGCGGTGTCGGCGCCGTTGTAGGCGAGGTCGAGGTGGACGTCGTAGTTGCCGCGGTCGCGGTTATCCAGGATGATCGGCAGCTTCTGCAGGTCGATGTGGCGCTCCTGCATGTCGTATTCGCCGGCCATCGCGCGCAGGTTCACCACTTCGAGGCTTTCCGCCAGCGTCATCACGATGTTGTCGATGTAGGGAAGCTGATTGCCCGCGGTGTCGACCATGTAGAAGTACGGGTTGCGCACCATGGTCCACGTGGGCGTGTTGATCGGCTTCACCGTGTGCCAGCCGCCGAGCGTGGGCAGTTCCGGATTGAGCTCCCAGTCCTTCTTGAAGGCGAGAAGCCGGCCCCAGTTGTCGTAGCCCTGCTCGCGCGCCAGCTTGTTCACCGCCGCCTCGGAGGAGTACTTCGGCAGGAACTGCTTCAGGTAGTGGCCGGGGCTGTAGGCGCCGCCGCAGTTGCCGATGCTCTGCTGCACCGATTGGCCGCCGCCGATCAGCGTGTCGCCGGCCATCATGTCGAGGAACAGGTAGTAGGGAACGTCGAACTGGAACTGGACGGTGGTCTCGTCGATCTTCACCAGCCGGCCCGGCTTCGCCTGCGGCGACATGTCGGGGATCGGCGTCGGCACGATGTCGCGGTTCGAGTAGATGTCCTCGTACCAGAAGGCGAAATCGTCGGCGGTGTAGGGATGGCCGTCGCTCCACTTCATGCCCTTGCGCAGGAACAGCGTGAAGGTCTTGCCGTCCTTGCTCATGTCCCAACCCTTGGCGACATTGGGAATGATCTTGCTGCCGGTGGCGTCCCACAGCAGCAGCTTGTCGGAGGCGTTGATGCGGTTGCCGTTCTCGCCGTCGGACGGGCCGATGAAGCCGCGCCGCCAGGTGCCGCCGTAGCGGCCGATGGCGTCGAGCGGCTTCAGCACCAGCGGCTCAACCGGCAGGCGCTCGTGCACCGGCGGCAGCTTGCCCTGCTTCACCAGCTCGGCAAGCATCGGCGCCTCCTTGAAGGAGGCGGGGATGGCGGTGGCCTCGGTCGCGCTCTCCAGATGGCCGACGAGGCCCGACTGGGCGAAGTTGCTGTGCGAGCTGCTCACCGCCTGCGCCAGCGCTTCTCCGGCCGGGGCAGTTGCCGCGAGCGCCGAGGCGTAGCCGAGAACCTGTCTGCGTGTCGTCATGGTATCCTCCCGGAGACGGCTTTCCGCCGTTGCCACTTTCGTAGTGGGACCAAGATTATAGCCATAACGGAATCGTTGCCACTGTAGCTTTTGCGGCGGCGTGATGGTGGCGAGAGGAACCCCGGGCCGAACCTGGCCGGGAGCGCAACCGGTGAAGATGCGCCCGCGAACGTGCGGCTACCCCGTCGCGCCCGGCAGCACAGCCGGCCGGCGAGGAAGATTCAGCAGCGCTGACCGGGTGGGCAGGCGCGCGGTGCCGGTCTTTGCTGCGGTTCCGGCCTGGGTGCCTGGAAGTGCGGTTGCGGCGCCGGCCTGGGTGCCTCGAAACGCTGCTGCGGCGCGGGCCTGGGTGCCTGGACTTGCGGGGTGAACCTGGGGGCCTGGGGCTGCGGCACGGGTCTCGGGGCGATGATGCGTGGCTGCGGCACTGGCCTGGGTGCCTGGACCTGCGGAGTAAATCTCGGGGCCTGGGGCTGCGGAGTGAATCTCGGGGCCTGGGGCTGCGGAGTGAATCTCGGGGCCTGGGGTTGTGGGGTGAACCGGGGGGCCTGGGATTGCGGCGCGGGTCTCGGCGTCACGATGCGTGGCTGCGGTGCCTGCACCTGCGGCATCTGCCGGGGGGGCTGCACCCCAGGGGTTGGCCGGAACTGCGGTGCCTGGCGGATCGCCGCCGGCTGGCCCGGTCCGCCGCGGAACGGCACCGCTCCGGTGGCGGGGCGTCCGGCATTCGGCTGGGCGAGCGGCGGTAGGTTGTTGCGTGGCGCCGTTATCTGCCCTTGCGGCATCGGACGGGCCTGCGGTGCCTGGCGGATCGCCGGCTGCTGGCCCGGTCCGCCGCGGAACGGCACCGCTCCGGTGGCGGGGCGTCCGGCATTCGGCTGGGCGAGCGGCGGCAGGTTGTTGCGTGGCGCCGTTATCTGCCCTTGCGGCATCGGACGGGCGTGCGGTGCCTGGCGG
Source organism: Pseudomonadota bacterium (assembly GCA_021780035.1). Lineage (GTDB taxonomy): Bacteria > Pseudomonadota > Alphaproteobacteria > Acetobacterales > Acetobacteraceae > Rhodovastum. The sequence goes on along the minus strand of JAJXZO010000006.1, from coordinate 183 downwards.
ATCGCCGGCTGCTGGCCCGGCCCGCCGCGGAACGGCACCGCTCCGGCGGCGGGGCGTCCGGCATTCGGCTGGGCGAGCGGCGGCAGATTCCCGCGCTGCGGCTGTGCGCGTCCTTGCGGCATCGGTCGCGCCTGTGGCGCCGCGAACCCGCCCGGCCGCGCCGCCGGCGACGTAGCGCCCGCC
>JAJXZO010000207.1 GCA_021780035.1 Pseudomonadota bacterium | reverse complement strand
GCCGGAGCCGGCGGAGCCGCCGGAGGCGGCGGCGGCGGCGTTGCCGCCGGCACCGCGACGCCCGGAATGGCGGGAACCGCCGGCGGGTGCGCCGGCACTTCCGGCAGGGAGGCGGCGGCCGGGGGCACGCTCGGCGCGGCCAGCGCCTGCTGCGCCACTTGCTTCACCGGCGCTGGGTGCGGCGGCGTGGGCGGACCGGGGGGCGCCTTCGGCGCACTGGCGGCCGCAAGCGAGGCGCTCGACGCGCCCTGGGGCGCAGCCGGCGGAATCGCCAGCGCGAAATTGTGCGTATCGTTGAGCAGTGAGGGATCGGGGCCGCTGCTGCCCGTGTATGCGGCGTTGGCGCGGTCGGCGATCAACCCGGACGCGATCTGCGCCCGCGCCGCCGGGGAGATCACCTGCGGCCGCGCCGGCACCGTGGAGAGGTTCGGATAGGGGGCGTTGGCGTTCGGCGGCGGTGGCCGGTTGGCGGCGATCTGCCCGCCTTCCGCCGAATGCCACCACGACACCGGATTGACGGCATTGGGAAGCGAGGAACACCCGGCGAGCAGCAACACGGCGGCGCCCGCCGCCATTCCGCCGCCCATCCGCTGCCGCCTGCCGCGCTCGACCATCGCCTCCGACCTCTCCGTTCGCCCGAAAAGCAGATGTAGCGCACGGCGCGGAGCGCGCAAAGCGCGCGCTCCGAAGGAGAGCGCCGCGCTCACTCGGGCTTCGAATCCTTGTCCGGCTCGAGCCGCGCCCCGTCGAGAACGTGCTCCCGCCGCGCCGTCTCCAGCGCAGTCTCCTGCCGTTCCGCCTTGCCCTGCCCGTGCCGCAACCGGTTCGCCGCCGCCGCGCGTTCCTGCTCGGCCCGGCGCAACCTCTTGCGAATTGTTCGCAGGTTCACAACCTCACCCATCGTTCCATCCTGAAGGATGGCCCTCCGGCATGACAAGGGGAGAGACGATGACGGGCGGCACGATCACGTTGCAGGCGGCGGACGGCCACTCTCTGTCGGCGTACCGGGCCGGGCCGGAAACGGCGCCGGGTCTCGTAGTGGTGCAGGAGATCTTCGGCGTGAACGCGCACATGCGCCGTGTCTGCGAAGAACTCGCCTCCGCCGGCTACCGGGCGATCGCGCCGGCACTGTTCGACCGCGTCGAGCGCGGCACCGAACTCGGCTACGCGCAGGAGGACATCGCCCGCGGCCTCGCCCTTCGCGCCGGCATCCCGGAATCCGCCCTGCTCGCCGACGTCGAGGCTGCCGCCGCGGCGCTCGGCGGGCGGAAGGTCGGCATCATCGGCTATTGCTGGGGCGGCACCATCGCCTGGTGGGGCGCCACCCGCACGCGCCGCTTCGCCGCTTCGGTCGCCTGGTACGGCGGCGGCATCGCCGCCTCCGCCGCCGAGCGCCCGAACTGCCCGGTGCAGATGCATTTCGGCGACCAGGACACGTCGATCCCGCCGACCGACATCGCGCGCATCCGCGCCGCGCAACCGCAGGCGGAGATTTTCGTCTACGAGAACGCCAGGCACGGCTTCGGCTGCGAGGAGCGGCCCAGCTACGATGCGACTCACGCCGCGCTCGCACTCAAGCGCAGCCTCGCGTTTCTCGAAACCCACCTCGGCTGACAGGCCCGGACACCCCTGCCCGGACCCGCCGCTGCCCTACTCAGTGGCGGGTAGGGCTGGTGCGCCGGAACTCGGCGATCGCCGCGGCGACCGAACGCCAGTGGTCGAGTTGCGCGGCCTCGCCGGCGGCCTGCGCCTCCGCGGCGCGCTGCTCGGCGAGGGCGCCGGCGCGCAGGCCGTAGCGCCGCAGCATCTCGCGGGCGGTCTGCAGCGGATCGTTGACGGGAAGTGGCATGTCCATCGATTGCGTCTCCGACAGCCGCGGGGAGCCCCCGCTCCCCGCCTCTCTTGCCGTTCGCACTCTAGCGCTTGCCATCGCCCGCCGGATGTTCTGTTTGTGCGGCTCACTTCCGCCCAGGAGTCATGAGTGGCTGCCTTCAATCTGCTGAGACGGGCCGAACGATGGGCGCCGCTGGCGGTGCTGCTGCTGCCGCTCGGGCTGTTGCACGCCAAGGTGGCGGCCGAGGCGCTGGTGGCGCTTCTCGATGTCGGTTTCCTGCTCCGCTGCGGTTTCCGGCGGGAGTGGGCATGGCTCCGGCGCGGCTGGGTGCCGGTCGGGGCGGCGTGGTGGCTGTGGCTCGTGCTCTGCTCGCTGCCCGGCATCGGCATCGGCGGCTGGCCGTCACTGGCGCAGGCGGTGGCCTCGGTGCGCTTCCTGCTCCTCGTCGCCGCGCTCGAGCAGTGGCTGCTGCGCGACGCCGCCTGGCAGCGCCGCCTGCAGGCGGTGCTGACCGCCGCGGCGCTCTACATCGATCTCAACTGCCTGCTGCAACTGGCCGTGGGCGTGAACATGTGGGGCCTGCCCCGTTTCGCCGACGGCTCGCTTTCGGGGCCGTTCGCCAAGCCGCGCGCCGGCCCTCCCGCCTCGCGGCTGCTGTTCCCGGCGCTGCTGCCGCCCGCAAGCCGGCTGCTCGCCGTGCGCCGTCCGCTCGCCACCCTTGGCGCTGGGGCGCTTGCCGCCGCCGGCATCGGCGTCATCGTGCTGATCGGCCAGCGCATGCCGCTGCTGCTCACCCTGCTCGGCATGGTGCTCGCCGGCCTGCTGCTGCCGAGACTGCGGCGCGTCCTGCTGGTCTGCTTCGTCGCCGGTGCCGCCCTGCTCGCCGCCACGCCCGTGCTGTCGCCGCCCACCTGGCACCGGTTGGTGACCAAGTTCACCTACCAGATGGAAATCTTCCCCGACAGCGACTACGGCCTGCTGTTCGCCCGCGCCGGCGTCATCACCTGGCAGCATCCCCTGTTCGGCCAGGGGTTCGACGGCTTCCGCAACGCCTGCCCCGAAATGCGCACCTGGATCGCGCTGCCGCTCGCCAGGCTCAACTTCTACGACGGCGGCGGGGCTTCCATCTGCAACATCCACCCGCACAACCACTACCTGCAGGCCTCGACCGACGCCGGCATCCCTGGCCTGCTGCTGTTCGCCGCCCTCGCCGTGCTGTGGCTGCGCGCGCTTGGCCACGGCCTCTGGCGCAACCCCGATCCGCTGCGTGTCGGCCTCTTCATCGCCGTGGCGCTGGAGTTGTGGCCGATCGCCTCGACGATGGGGCTCTACGATATTGAAATCATGGGATACATGTACCTGATGCTGGGCTTCGGCCTGGCGCTCGCGCCCAGGCCCGAAACCAGTGCCTAGCAGGCGCCGTTACGCCCGCGCGGCCGCCAGCACCGCGCCGATGTCGCCGTCGCAGTCGAGCCCGAGCGCGTGCCGGCAGTGCCACAGCGCGTAGAACAGCAGGCTCCAGGCCGGCTGCGGCGCCTTCGCGGCGGCATCGAACGCCGCCTGCACCTGTTCAGGTGAGAATACCTCCGCCACTCCCGGCTCTGCGGCCACCAGGGGGCCAAGCCGCTTCGCCTCGGCGGCCATCCAGGCGCCGACCGGCGGCTTGAAGCCCTTCTTGCGGGCATACGCCCCCGCTTCGGGAAAGGCGCGCGCCAGCCACTGGCGCAGCAGCAGCTTGCCGTAACGGAACGACGTCTTCATCCCGTCCGGCAGGCGGAAGACGAAATCGGCCAGCGGCAGGTCGAGGAACGGCGTGCGCCCCTCCACGCCGTGCACCATCAGGCAGCGGTCGAGCTTGCCCAGCAGATCGTTCGGCAGCCACTCGGCGATGTCGGCCGCCTGCATCGCCTGCAACGCGGTCCGTCCGCGCGGCCCGGCCGCTTCGGCCTCCGCCGCCGCCAGCCCGTCGCGCCACCCGGCGAGCGTGCCCGTCTTTTCGAACACGCCGCGGCTGCGAGGGGGGCGGGAAAGCAGCCGCCACGGGGTCCGCTGCCGCCGGTAGCGGGCGTAGCCGGCAAACAACTCGTCGGCGCCCTCGCCGCACAGCGTCACCTTCAGCCCGTCCGCCCGTGCCGCCCGCCCCAGCATCCAGGTGGGCAGCACCGCGGCATCGGCGGTGGGGTCGTCGATGGCGGCGGCGATGCGCGGCGCGAGCTCCCAGAAATCGCGCCGCCGCATCTCCACCCGATGGCAGTCGGCGCCCATCAGCCGCGCCAGACGCTCGGCCTCGAAGCTCTCGTCGGGCACGCCGCCACCTTCCCAGCCGCAGGTGAGCACGCGGACGCGCGTTCCCGCCGCGCGCGTCATCAGTGCCAGCAGCGCCGACGAATCGATGCCGCCCGACAGGAACAGCCCGTAAGGCACATCGGAGCGCAGGTGCACGGCAACGCTGTCGAGCAGTTCGCGCTCAAGGCGCTCCAGCGCCGCCTTGTGCCGCAGCGCGAAGGGCTTGCCCGCGGGCAGCGCCGGCTGGCGATGGCGGGCGACGACTCGGGCCCCTTCCACCACCAGCGTCTCGCCCGGCAGCACGCGGCGGATGCCCGGGAAGATGGTATCCGCCCCGGTGGTGAACTTCAGTTGCAGCAACTCCGCGCGCTGCCGCGACTCCAGCGCCGCTCCCGGCACGCGCAGCGCCGCGGGCTCGGAGGCGAACAGGAACTGCCCCTCGGTCTCGGTGTAGTAGAGCGGCTTGATGCCGAACGGATCGCGCGCCAGCAACAGGCGGTTGCGCCTGCGGTCGTGCACGGCGATGGCGTACATGCCGCGCAGCGCCGTGGCGAAGCGCTCGCCGTCGCGCTCGTAAAGGAACACCGCCGGCTCGCAGTCCGAGCGGGTGCGGAACGGCGTTCCCGGCATGGCGGCGCGAAGCTCGGGGTTGTTGTAGATCTCGCCGTTGGCGATGAGAGCGGAGCCCTCCGGGCCGTAAAGCGGCTGCGCGCCGGTGTCGAGGTCGATGATGGCGAGCCGCGCGTGCAGCAGCGCCACCCCGCCCCGCACTGTTCGCCCCTGACCGTCCGGTCCCCGGTGCGCGATGGCGCCGAGCAGCCGCTCCAGCAGGGCGGGATCGGGTGGCGACCCGTCCCGCGTCATCACGCCCGCGATGCCGCACATGGCTCTGCCCCTATCACGGGTTGCGCAGGTCCGCCAGCGACGTGCTATGCGCGGCGCATGCGCGCCTCCCCACGAATCCTGTTCGTCACCTCGAGCCGCATCGGCGACGCGATGCTGTCCACCGGCCTGCTCGCGCACCTGTTGCGCGCGCACCCGGAGGCGCGCGTCACCGTGGCCTCGGGCCCGGCGGCGGCGGAACTGTTCCTGCGCATGCCGAACCTCGAGCGGCTGATCGTCTTCGACAAGCGCCCCTTCGGCCGGCACTGGCTGAAGCTGTGGGCGGAAACCGCCGGCACCTGGTGGGATCTCGTGGTCGATGTCCGCGGCTCGGCGCTCGGCTTCCTGCTTCCCACCGCGCGCCGCGCGCGCTGCCGCCATCTTCCGGGACCGAAGATCGCCGAACTCGCCGCCATGCTGAAACTCAGCCCCCCGCCGCTTCCCGTCGCCTGGTTCTCGCCGCAGGATGCGGCACACGCGGCGGCGCTGCTGCCGGATGCCCCTCTCGTCGCCCTCGGCCCGACCGCCAACTGGTCCGGCAAGGTCTGGCCGGCGGAGCGCTTCGTCGCGCTGTTCGAGGCGCTCCGCGCCGGGGCGCTGCCGGCCGCGCGGGCGGTCGTGCTTGCCGGCCCCGGCGAAGCCGAGCGGGCGATGGCCGCACCGGTGCTGGCGGCACTGCCGGACGCCATCGACCTCTGCGGCGCGCTCAGCCTGCCCGAAGCGGCGGCCGTGCTTACCCGCTGCCGGCTTTTCGTCGGCAACGATTCGGGGCTGATGCACCTTGCCGCCGGCGCCGGCACCCCGACGCTCGGCCTGTTCGGCCCCACCCCCGCCGAGCAGTATGCGCCCGCCGGGCTGCACACCGCCGTCGCCCGCGCCCGCGGCACGGCAATGGACTCACTGGACGTGGCCGACGCCCTCGCCGCCGCCCGCGCCCTGCTCGCGGAGGCGGCATGACCCGGGTCGCGCACGTCATGGCCGGCGCCGTCAACGGCGGCGCCGAACTGTTCTTCGAGCGCCTCTGCCTCGCGCTGCATGATGCCGGGGAAGACGTGCTGGCGGTGATCCGCCACGATAATGCCCGCGGCGAGCGCCTGCGCCGGGGCGGTCTCGACCCGGCGGAACTCCGCTTCGGCGGGGTCGGCGACCTTGCCACAAGGCCACGGCTCCGCCGCGTGCTGCACAATTTCCACCCGCAGGTGGTGGTGGCCTGGATGAACCGTGCGGCGCATTTCGCCCCGCGCGGCCCCTGGCAGCTGGTGGGACGGCTCGGCGGCTACTACGACCTCCGCCACTATCGCCAGTGCGACCACCTGGTCGGCAACACCCGGGGCATCGTCCGCTGGCTGCGGGAGCAGGGCTGGGCGGAGGAGCGCACGCACTACCTGCCGAACTTCGTCACCGACTTCGCCGCCACGCCGCCGGCCACCGACCTGCCCCCCGGAAGGCCGCTGCTGCTGGGCCTTGGCCGCCTGCACACCGACAAGGGCTTCGACCTCGCCATCCGCGCCCTCTCCCGCCTGCCCGGCGCCACCCTCGCCATCGCCGGCGAAGGGCCGGAACTAGAAGCCCTGCAAGCTTTGGCGCGGCGCGAAGGCGTGGCGGAACGCGTGCACTTCCTAGGCTGGCGGCACGATGCCGGGGCGCTGCTGCGCGCCGCCGACCTGTTCCTCTGCTCGAGCCGCGTGGAGCCGCTCGGCAACATGGTGATCGAGGCATGGTCGGCGGAATGTCCGGTGGTCGCCGCTGCCGCCGCCGGCCCGGCCGAACTGCTGGCAGACGGCACCTGCGGCCTGCTGGCGGAAAACGAGAACGCCGCTGCTCTCGCGGAGGCCGTCGGCACCCTGCTGCACGATGCGGCGCGGCGGCGGTCCCTGACACACGCGGCGCGTTCGCGCTTCGAGCGCGAATTCGCGCAGGAGCCGGTGGTGGTCCGCTGGCGGGAGTTCCTGGCCGCGCTCGCCGGTTGAAGGCCCGTTTCAGCTTCCCGCCGCGGCGCTGTCGAGCCAGGCAAAACCCCGGGATGTCACCGACAGCAGCACACCACCGTCGTGGAGCGCGACCACGCCATCGATAAGGCCGCGCTCGCGGAGGATGGCCACCGCGGCGCGACGGGCCACGCCGTCGGCGCCGATATCGGAACGCCACAGGGCGGCGTCGAGTTCCGCCTGGCGTCGCCGGCTCCGCATGGCCATGGCGGCGAGCGCCGCCATGACAACGCGCAGCAACGTCTCGCTGATCCCGTTCTGGGCCGTGGCCAGGCTGACAACGGCGCCCGCTTCCGGGCGGCTCGCGCCGCCGTGGCGCTGGCCAGATCCCTCCATGTCCGCCTCCGTCGCAAAAACTTCCGCCCTCCCGAGCGAAAGCCCGGAAGGAGCGGAAGGGGCGGAAAGATACGTGCTGCCGGAAGGACGACGCGCGCAATTATCGCATACGTACGCCTGCGACATACGCGCGTAACGCGCGGCTGTTTCCGTCATCACTCCCCGAACGGCGCGAAAGCGGGAGCGGCGACTTCATAAAGTAGCGGGATACCGGAGTTTTTCTACCAGCGGTAGTAATAACCCGGAGGTGGGGGCGGCGCATACATCACCGGCGGCGGCGCATACATCACCGGCGGCGGCGGGGCGTAGACCACCGGCGGCGGTGCATACACGGGCGGCGCCAGCACGCCGGCAACCACGGCGCCGAGGCCGAGGCCAAGCAGCGTCCCGGCCACCACCGGCCCTGGGCCGCCGCCATGCCAGCCGCCGTGCCATCCACCGCGGCCGCCATGCCATTCGGCGTGCGCGGCGGGTGCGGCGGCGACCAGGACGGCGGCCGCAACCACGGAAAGCAGACCTGCACGAGCGCGCATCGGATTTCTCCTCATCCGCAGGCTCGGGAAAAACTCCTTCGCCACGCACCATCATATGGAGACCCCGGTGGCCGATTGCGGGCCGCAGCAAGGCAGCATCATGGCAGCGCCATCAAGCCTGCGCGATCACCTCAGCCGCCAAGCTGTCCCGCCGCCTCAGCCGCCAGTTCGTGGGCGCGCGCCTCGCCTTCCGGCTCCGGCACCGCCGCCGCCTCCAGTGCCGCCGGCCGTGGCCCGCCAGCCATCCAGTCGAGCAGCATCACCGTGTGCAGCACGGGCAGCCCGTGGCCGGCAAGCTGCGTCAGACAGCCGATGTTGCCGGTGGCCACCACATCGGCGGCGCAGTCCCGCAGGTTACCGAGCTTGCGCTCGCGCAGGCTGTCGGCGATCTCGGGCTGCAGCATGTTGTAGCTGCCGGCCGAGCCGCAGCAGAGATGCGCCTCCGCCGGCATCGCCACGCGGAACCCCGCCTTGGCGAGCAGCAGCTTCGGCTCCTCGGTGATCTTCTGTCCGTGCTGCAGGCCGCAGGCGGCGTGGTAGGCCACCGTGATCCCGGCCGGCGGCCGGCTCGGCGCGTAGCCGAAGCGGAGCAGCGCCTCGCTCACGTCCATCGCCAGCGCCGCCACCTTCGCCGCCGAGTCCGCCTCCGGCTCCAGGCGCATGAGGAAGCCGTAGTCCTTCACCATCGCCCCGCAGCCCGAGGCGTTCACCACGATGCCGTCGAGCCCCTCGCCCGCCATCTCCCGCGTCCAGGCGGCGACGTTGGCGCGCACCTCGGCGAGCGTCTGCCCGTGCCGGCCCAGGTGGTGGGCGAGCGCGCCGCAGCAGCCGGAGCCATCCGGCACCACCACCTCGCCGCCCATGCGGGTGAGAAGCCGGATGGTGGCGGCGTTGATCTCGGGATCGAGCACCCGCTGCGCGCAGCCGGCGAGAAGCGCGACGCGGAAGCGCCGCGTCCCCTCGGGCCGCCACACCTTCCCCGCCATGCCGCCGTCGGCCGCCGGCAGCCGTTCCGGCGCCAGCGCCAGCATCGCCCGCATGCGCGACGCCAGCACGCCGGAGCGCGGCAGCAGCGGCGCGAACGGCCGCGCCAGCCGCGCCGCCCGCAGCGCCGTCCGGAACCGCGCGGGGTAGGGCAGTAGCGCCGCGAGCAGCCGGCGCAGCAGCCGGTCGTGCCACGGCCGCGTATGCCGCGTCTCGATGACGCCGCGCGCGTAATCGACAAGGTGCATGTAGTGCACGCCCGAAGGGCAGGTGGTCATGCAGGACAGGCAGGAAAGGCAGCGGTCGATGTGCCGCACCACCAGGGCGCCGGGCGGGCCGCCCTCCTCCAGCATGTCCTTGATCAGGTAGATGCGCCCGCGCGGGCTGTCGAGCTCGTCGCCTTTGAGAACGAAGGTGGGACAGGTGGCGGTGCAGAAGCCGCAGTGGACGCAGGTGCGCAGCACCTCGTTGGCGGCGGCAAGGCCGGGGTCGCGCAACTGTTCGGGGGTGAAACTCGTCTGCATCGGCCGCTCACACGCCCGCCCGCATGCGGCCGGGATTGAGGATGCCGGCCGGGTCGAACGCCGCCTTCACCCGCCCGCCGATGCGCGCCAGCGCCTCCGGCTCCGGCGGGATCACCGCCACCACTTGGCGGAGCGCGAGCGGCGCGCGCAGCAGCGTCCAGGTTCCTCCCGCCTCGGCCACGGCGGCGCAAACCGAAGCGTGCCCACGCTCCCCGGCCGGCCCGCGCAGCCACACCAACCCGCCTCCCCAGTCGAGGAACCACGCCGCGCCCATCTCGCGCTCGAGCCTCTCGGCCACGCCAGGCCCGGCGGAGGGCCGCACCGAAAGCCGCCACACCGCCCCTTCCCCATCCGCGAGCGGCTCCGCGTCGCGCAGGCTCCGCCACGCCTGCCGCGATACTTCCTCCTCCAGCACGTCCACCGTGCCGAAGGGCGCGAGCAACGCGCGCAACCTGTCCACGCGATAGGCCACCGAGTCGGCGAAATTCTCCACCCGCAACAGCGCCGCCGGGCCGGAAAGCCCCGGCACCCGCCCGGCGAGGGCCGCGGGCACGTAGGCCGCGCCGCTCACCCCGAAGGCCGAGCCGAGCCCGATGGAAAGCGCCGCCACGCCGGCCCTGGCCTCCGCGCAGCGCACCGCGAGGCTCCGCTCGCGTTCGGCCCGCGGCAGCACCTTCAGCGTGATCTCGGTCAGCACCGCGAGCGTGCCGTGGCTGCCGGCGAGCAGCCGGCACAGATCGAGCCCGGTGACGTTCTTGTGCACCCGCCCGCCGCAGCGCAGCAGTTCACCCCGCCCGTTCACCGCCCGCACGCCCAGCACGTAGTCGCGCGTCGCCCCGCCGCCGATGCGCCGCGGCCCGGAAAGGTTGGCCGCCACCGCGCCGCCCAGCGTCGGCTCCCCCTCGCTGCCGAGCAGGTGGCGCAGATCCGGCACCTCGGAAGCAAGGGACTGCCCGCGCGCGGCGAGCACGCCGTCGAGTTCGGCAAGCGTGGTGCCGGCGCGGGCGCTCACCACCAGTTCCTCCGGCGAGTGCATCACCACCCCGGAAAGCCCGCCGAGCCGCAGCGTGCGCGCCGCCTGCACCGGCCGCAGCATCCCCTGCTTCGACCCGTTGCCGATCACTTCGAGCGGCTCGCGCGCCTCGTAGGCGGCGAGCACGGCGGCCGCGATCCCGGCCTCGTCGCGCGGGGCCTCGCCTTCGGCGGCACCCTCGGTCATGCCGCCGCGTCCGCGGCCGGAAACACTTTGGAGGGGTTGAGCAGCCAGCCGGGGTCGAACGCCTCCTTGATGCGCCGCTGCTGCGCCAGTTCCGTGGGGTTGAACTGCACGCCCATCAGCGGCCGCTTTTCCACGCCGACGCCGTGCTCGCCGGTCAGGCAGCCGCCTACCTCCACGCACAGCCGCAGGATCTCGGCGCCGAATTCCTCGGCGCGCCGCTGGCTGTCGGCGTCGTTGGCGTCGAACAAAATCAGCGGGTGCAGATTGCCGTCGCCGGCGTGGAAGATGTTGGCCACCTTCAGGCCATAGCGGCCGCTCATCTCGCCGATGCGCGCCAGCACCTCGGCCAGCCGCCCGGTGGGGATGGTGCCGTCCATGCACAGGTAATCGGGGCTGATGCGCCCCACGGCGCCGAACGCGCCCTTGCGGCCCTTCCAGATCGCCGCGCTCTCCTCGGCCGAGGCGGAAACGCGCAGACTTACCGGCTCGAAGCGGGCGCAGATGCCGCTGATGCGAGCGAGCAGCGCGTCCTGCTCGGCGGCGCTCCCTTCCACCTCCACGATCAGCAGCGCCTCGGCGTCCAGCGGGTAGCCGGCGTGGGCGAACGCCTCGCAGGCGGCGATGGCCGGGCGGTCCATGAATTCCAGCGCCACGGGGATGATGCCGGCGGCGATGATGGCCGCCACGCACGCGCCGGCCACCTCGTTGGCCTTGAAGGCCACCAGCATCGCCCGCGCCCCTTCGGCGGCGTGCAGGATGCGCACCGTCACCTCTGTGACAACTGCAAGCTGCCCCTCGCTGCCGGTGAGCAGGCCGAGCCAGTCGTAGCCGGCGGCATCGACGTGCCGCCCGCCGATCTCCACCACGTCGCCCTCGGCGGTGACCACGGTAAGCCCGAGCAGGTTGTTGGTGGTGACGCCGTAGCGCAGGCAATGCGCGCCCCCGGCGTTCATCGCCACGTTGCCGCCGATCATGCAGGCAAGCTGGCTGGAGGGGTCGGGCGCGTAGAAGAAGCCGCCCTTCTGCACCGCCTCGGTGATGGCGAGGTTGGTCACCCCCGCCTGCACGCGGGCGAAGCGGTCGGCGTAGTCCACCTCGAGGATGCGGTGCATCCGCATCATTCCCAACACCACGGCGTCGGCGCGCGGCAGCGCGCCGCCGGAAAGCGAGGTGCCGGCACCGCGCGGCACCACCGGCACGCCTTCGCGGTGCAGGAAGCGCATCACCGCCACCACTTCCCCGGTGGTGGAAGGCAGTGCCACGGCAAGCGGCACCTGCCGCTCGCTGGCCATGCCGTCGGTCTCGTAGGGACGGAGCCGCGCCCTGTCGCTGATCACCGCGTCTTCCGGCAGGAGCCGGCAAAGCCCCGCGACGATGGCGCCGCGGCGGGCGAGCACGTCTTCGTGCAGAGGTGGCTCTACGTCCATGGCATCTTCTCTCCCGCCTGAATGTGGGCGCAATCGGCCCCGAAGACCAGACTGGCGGGAGGGTATGCGCAAAACAGCGCGCCCGCGTCGAAAGCGCGGGCGGGCGAGCGGCTCAGGCTGGGGAAGGAGTGGCCGTGGCGGACCGCGGCCGTGGCCGGGCGGTCAGCCCTGCCGGCACTTCATCCGCGGGTTCTTCTTGTTGATCACGTAGACGCGGCCGTGCCGGCGCACCACGCGGCAGTTCTTGTCACGGGCCTTGGCAGAACGCAGGCTGTTGCGGACACGCATGGAAAGAAGCCCCGAGAAAGCAAGTGAGGGCCGCGAGATACAGGCGCCTCCCCGCGCTGTCAAGTCGCCCGCTTCCGGCGGCCGATGGCGTCCCAGCGCGCCATGCGCACCTTGCCCGAGTGCATCAGCCGGAGCCGGCGCATCCACACCTCCGCCTCGGCCACCAGCGCCGCGGCGTAGGCGCGCTCGGGATGGCTGCCGCCGAGGCCATGCACCAGGGTCTTCCAGCCGTGCACGGCAAGACGCATGTGCCGCGCTGAGATATCCTCGGCGATGCGCACGTCGAAGTCGAGTTCGGCGAGCGCGGCGGTCAGCGCCGCCTCGGTCGGCATGTCTCGGCTTCGCCCCTCCGCCTCCGCCCACTCGCGCACCAGCGGGTCGTTCTGGTCGAGCGGTCCGGCGGCGACGAGATCGACCAGCACCAGGTGCCCGCCCGGCCGCAGCGCCCCGGCCAGCGCCACGAGCAGTTCCGGCACCGTCACCGGCCTGCCGGGCGCGCCGCGCAGCGCCTCCAGCGCCAGGGCGTGGTCGAAGCCGCGGCGGCGGAACACCGGCGCGCGCGGATCCCACGGCACCACGCTCGCCCGCCGCGCCACCTCCTTTCCCGCCCGTTGCAGGCGAAGGGCGGCCACGGCGGCGAGCGCGGGGTCGGCCTCGTGGCCGGAAACCCAGGGCCCGAGCCTGCCGGTCACCGCCCGCGCCGCGCCCCCGCCGGCCGCGCCCAGCAGCAGCAGCGAGGAGGCCTCGGAAAGCCCGAGCGGCACGGCAAGCCGCAGCACCTCCTCCTCGCCGCCGGGCAGCAGCAGGCCGTCTCCCCAGAGCGAATCGGCGATGCCGATGCGCGCTTCCGTCCAGCGCACGGCCGCGTGGACGAACGGAGTGCGCGCCGGGACGGGCGGAATGGCGGGCACCGCCGCTGGCGCGTCCACGGGGACGACGGGCGGCGGCCTCCGGAGAGAGGTACGGAAACGCGCGAAGGGATTGCGCAACAAGCCGAGCGACATGCGGGGCCTCTGGCACACGGCGGCGGCCGCCGCCTGCGGAAGGAAAACCTCGGGATTTCGCGCCGGAAGAATTGCCGCACGGTTAATCCGCCGCACGGGGTGGCGGGCGCCTTGCCGCCTCGCCGCGGCGGGTGGCGACCCCAGCAGGATTCGAACCTGCGACCTACCGCTTAGCGTGCCACTTCGGCTTTCGCCGCCGCCCCGCGCGGGGGCGTTCGTGGTCTGGACCATCCCTTCGCCATGGGTGCGCCGTTCGCGCACCCGCAGGCGCCTGCCGTCTGGTCTCTACACCTCCCCGGCGCACGCCGGGTTTGGCTCGGGATCGCCGGGCCCGCGCCGGGCGCCGGGTTCCCCGAATTTGACAGGTTCTACTCCCGCCGTTTCCGGCGGGGCACTCCACGTTGCCGAAGGCGGTTGCTCTATCCTCTGAGCTATGGGGCCGTGGCCCGGGAGTTTCGCAAAACTCCGTCAGTGCGTCCAGTTCTCGAGCCGCGACGGAATGTAGTTCTCGCCGTAGGCCTTCGGCCGGTAGACGACGTTCGATTCCGGCTCCACCTCGAACAGAAGCGCGTTGCGCTCGGCGTAGGCCACCGCCTCCTCCCGGCTCGGGAAGGTGAGGCGAACCTGCGATTCCGGGTCCGACGTGCCCACCCAGCCCATCAGCGGGTCGATCTCGCGCCCGCCCGCCGGCTCGAACTCCAGCACCCACTCGCGGGTGTTGCCCAGCGCCGACTGCGTGGCGGGCTTGGGCGAACGATAGATGCGGACGATTCGGCTCATGGCGGCGCGACCCTGATTGAGCGTGGCGGCAAGTAGCGGTTCGGTCCTGCTGTAACCGAGCCTTGGTTCGCGGTCAAACCCGGAGCGGCGGCCGCAATCACTCCCCGTCGCTCAGCATCTTCCCCGGATTCATGATGTTCTGCGGGTCGAGCGCCCGCTTCACCGCCCGCATCATCGCCACCGCCCCGCCGCATTCGAGGTCGAGCAGCCCGCGCCGGTGCCAGCCGATGCCGTGCTCGCCGGTGCAGGTGCCGCCCAGGCGGATCGCCCGCTCGCCGACCCGCCGCGCCAGTTCGTTGGCCCGCGCCGTCTCGTCCGCCGAGTTCGGATCGTAGAGGATGGCGAGATGGAAGCCGCCGTCGCCCACGTGGCCGACGACCGGCGCCGTCAGGCCAAGCTCGGCGATGTCGGCCTCGGAATCCAGAAGGCAGTCGGCCAGGGCGGAGATCGGCACGCAGGCGTCGGTGCTCATGCCGAGCTTGCCCGGCAGGTAGGCCTTGTCGGCGTAATAGGCGTCGTGGCGCGCCTTCCACAGCCGCGAGCGGTCCTCGGGCCGCTCGGCGAAGCGGAAATGCGAGCCGCCGTGCTCGGCGGAAAGCGCCTGCATGGTCTCCACCTGCTCGCGCACCGTCGCCTCGCTGCCGTGGAACTCGAGGAACAGCGTCGGCTTCGCGTCCATTCCCTCAAGGTCGGCGTGGGCGATGCAGATCTGCATCTGCAGCGCGTTCAGCAGTTCGATGCGCGCCAGCGGCACGCCGAACTGCAGCGCCGTCACCACGGTATCGACGGCACCCTTCAGCGTCTCGAACTGGCAGACGGCGGCCATCACCGTGTCCGGCAGGCCGCACAGGCGCAACTCGATCTCGGTGATGACCCCGAGCGTGCCCTCGCTGCCGACGAACAGCGCGGTGAGGTCGAGCCCGGCGGCCGATTTGCGCGCCCTCCCGCCAGTGCGCAGCACCTCGCCCGCGGCGGTCACCACCGTCAGTCCCAGCACGTTGTGGCGCATGGTGCCGTAGCGCACCGCCATGGTGCCGGAGGCGCGGGTCGCCGCCATGCCGCCGAGCGACGCGTCGGCGCCCGGATCGACCGGGAAGAACAGCCCCTGCGAACGGATCTCGGCGTTCAGCTGCCGCCACGTCACCCCCGCCTGCACCCGGCAGTCGAGCGCCGCGGGCGAAACCTCCAGTACCTTGTTCATGCGGGTGAGGTCGAGCGAGATCCCTCCCGCCAGCGCCGCCACCTGCCCTTCCAGCGAGGTGCCGGCGCCGAAGGCCACCACCGGCAGCCGCGCCGCTGCGCACGCGCGCACGATCGCCGCCACCTCGTCGGTGGTTTCGGGAAAGGCCACCGCGTCGGGCAGGCCCGCGGTTTCCACACCCTCGCCGTGGCTGTGGTGCTCGCGCACCGCCTGGTTGGTGGTGAACCGCTCGCCCAGCAGGGCGGAAAGCGCCGCCAGCGCCTCCTCCCGGCCTGTCGCCGCGCCCGCCGCTCCGTCAGCCATGTGTCCTGTTCCTCTTCCCCTCGCCGCCCGCGCTCAGACGTGCTGGCCGCCGTTGACGTGCAATTCGGTGCCGGTCACATAGCTCGCCTGCGGCCCGCAAAGGAAGCGGATGACGTTCGCCACCTCGTCCGGCCGGCCGAGACGGCGCATCGGCACCTCGCGCATGGCGAAGTCGGCGCTGCCGGGGGAAAGAATGGCGGTGTCGATCTCGCCGGGGCTGATGGCGTTCACCCGCACGCCGAGGGGGGCGAACTCCGCCGCCATTTCCCGCGTCAGCGTCAGCAGCGCCGCCTTCGAGCAGGCGTAGGCCGCCCCGGCGTACGGGTGCACGCGCGAGCCGGCGATGGAAGTGACGTTCACCACCGCGCCCTTCGCCGCCGCGAGGAGGTCGATCAGCCCGCGCCCGAGCAATGCGACGGCGAAGATGTTGACGCCGAACACCCCAAGCCAGGTGTCGCGCTCGGAGGCGAGCACGCCGAGGCGCTCGCCGCCCGGTCCCTTGGGAGAGATGCCGGCGTTGTTCACCAGCGCGTCGAGCCTCCCTTCCGGCAGCCGGGAGCGGATCGCCTCGATACCGGCGGCGAGCGATCCCGGGTCGCCCAGGTCGCATTGCACATGGTCGCGCGGCCCGCCGCCCCACGGGCAGCGCGGCGAGAATGGCTGGCGGGAAACAGTGATCACCCGCCAGCCGGCCTCGGAGAACGTGCGCGCGGTGGCGTGGCCGATGCCGCGGCTCGCGCCAGTGAGAACCAGGGTCTGCGTGTCGGTCATGGTCCGGCATTCTCCGCCGACCGGACCCAGCCGGCAAGGGGCGGCGCCGAAACGCCGCCCCCGCCCGCGCCCTCGCTCAGCCGGCGAACGAGCCGGAGAACGGCAGATTCGGCTCCTCGGAGAGCACGATCATGTGGTTGCGCACCGCCTTCACCCCCGGCACCCCCTGCGCGGCCAGTTCCAGCGCCCGCAACTCCTCGGGCGTGGCCACCAGCCCCCACAGGTGCACGATGCCGTCGGTGACGACGATGGTGTTCTCCGCGCGGCGGCTCCAGCTCTGATGGCTGAGCTCCGAAAGCAGCGCCTCGCGGATGGAGCCGTCGTCCACCGGACCGGCCGGCCCCGCCTCGTGGTGAAGCGATGCGAAGGCGCGCAGCAGATTGGCGCGGCTGACCATGCCTGTGAGCTTGCCGTCCTCCAGCACCGGCACCTGCTTGACGCGCCGCTCCTCCATCAGTTCGGCCACTTCGGCGAGCGGCGTGTCGCGGCCGACCGAGTACACGTCGCGGGTCATGATGTCGCGCGCCAGCGTGCCGTGCGAGCGCACGTAGTCCTCGGCCAGGGCGGCGGTGCCGGTGAAGAAGGTCCGCCAGCCGCGGGTCTTTTCGGTGCCGAGTTCGACGCGCCGCAGAAGGTCGCCGTCGCTCACCACGCCCACCAGCGCCCCCGCTTCATCCACAACCGGCACCCCGGTAATGCCGCGGGTGAGCAGGAGCTGCACGATGTTGCCGACCGGGGTATCGGGCCCGACGGTCACTACGTCGCGGGTCATGATATCGCCTGCCTTCATGGCACCCTCCCCGTCTCGTTACCTCTGCGGTATTATACACCCGCAGGCCGTGCCGGGGTACGCGATTTCGCGCATCGAGAGCCGAATCGGGAAGGGAAAGCCATGACCTACAGATACCTGCTGGTGCCGGCGACCGGCACTGCCGCCGATCCGGCGGTGTTCGCCACCGCGATGAAGGTGGCGCGGCCGTTCGGAGCGCATCTCGAGTTCCTGCACGTGCGCGCCGACGTCACCGGCGTGATGGTGTCGCTCTCCACCGGCGGCATCGGCGGCGGCGCCGCGGTGCAGGGGGTGGTGGACCGCCTGGAAACCGAATCGCGCACCATCGAAGCCGCGGCCCGCGCCGGCGTCGAGGAATTCTGCAAGGCGAACGCGGTTCCACTCGGCATCGCCGGCGCCGGCGCGGTCTCCGCCGAGTTCACCGTGCAGGTCGGCAGCAGCGCGCAATGGATCGCCGAATACGGCCGCTTCGCCGATCTCGTCGTGCTCGGCCGCGCCGAACCCGGCCTCGATGCGGCGCCCGAGGTGTTGGAGGCGGCGCTGATGGACACCGGCCGGCCGCTCCTCATCGCCACTCCCTCGGCGCCCGAAGACCTTTCCGGCACCGTCGTCATCGCCTGGAAGGATACGCCGGAGGCGGCGCGGGCGGTGGTGGCGGCGATGCCGCTCCTGGAACGTGCCGCGCGCATTCTCGTCGTCACCGTAGGCGAAGCGGGCGACAGCCGCGAGGCCAGCGCCGGGCGCGTCCGCCGCGCCCTCGCCTGGCACAATCCGAACGTGGAACTTTGTCCGCTCGACCGCGGCCGCCGCCGGCCGTTCGACGTGCTGCTCGAGGAAGTGGCGCGGCGGCGGGCGAGGCTACTGGTGATGGGCGGCTACAGCCACTCGCGGCTCCGCGAAGTGATATTCGGCGGCTTCACCAGCCGGGTGCTCGCCGGTATCGACATCCCCGTGCTGATCGCGCACTGAAACTTGTTTCCAACATGTGGCGCCATCGGCGTTGACAGCGATCGGTTTTGCTACCAATATGATTCGGCCGTGATACAGTAGTTGGCGGTTTTCTGGGGATTCCGGCTCGGTATTTTGCCGTGCATGAAGTCTCGCCCACTGTATTACAGCTTTATAGGCCACCTGCCCGCGACCGCCGGCAGCGGCGGCTTCGGAAAGAGTCTTTTCGCCTTCGGATGTTCCATGCAATTTGTGGGAGGCAACTCGGTCATGACAGCCACAGGTAACGATAACCGGGCACCCGGCCGGCGGGCGGTGCTGAAGGGCGGCGCGGCTCTGGCCGCGGCGATCCCGGTCGGTGCCCTCGGCGGGCAGGCCTTCGCCGCCGGGCAGAAGGCCACCCAGGTGCTCGACTTCACCACCTTCGCCGACGTCGCCAAGGCGGAGCAGGAAGGCTCGTTCGTGTTCTACTGCCACGAGAACGAGGCCGGCACCGCCGCCATCGCCGAGGCCTTCCACAAGGACTTCCCGAAGATCAAGACCTCCTATGTGCGCATGCAGACCGGCGCGCTCTACGCCAAGATTCTGGCCGAGCGCTCGGCGGGCCGTTACGACGTCGATGTCATGCAGCTTTCCGATATCCAGCCGGCGCTCGATTTCCAGAAGCGCGGCGGCTACATGCACTACATCTCGACGCAGACCGACGCCTACAAGCCGGAATACCTCAGCGATCCGGCCGGCTTCTTCTTCTGGACCGGCATCACCTTCGCAGGCATCGGCTACAACAAGAAGCGCGTCGCCGAGAAGGACGCCCCGAAGGTCTGGAAGGATCTGCTGAACCCGCTCTGGCGCGGCGCGCTGAGCTGCAAGATCGCCTCCTCCGGCACCCAGTTCGTCGAGTGGTACGAACTCCGCAAGCTCTACGGCGATTCCTTCTGGACGGAGTTCGCCAGGCAACGGCCGCACGCCTTCGATTCCCGCGTGCAGCTGTTCGACCGCCTCGCCAAAGGCGACGACAAGGTGTGCGCCTGCGCCGAATACGGCGCCTACGTTCTCTACAAGGACAAGGCGCCCGACATCGTCTGGGTGGCGCCGCCCGACGGCCTCACCGGCACGCCGCTGATCGTCGGCGCGGTCGAGCGCGCGCCGCATCCGGAATGCGCCAAGCTGTTCGTCGACTGGGCGATGTCGTTGCGCGGCCAGAAATTCTACCAGGACAACAAGAACCTCATCTACGGATCGCTCCGCTCCGACGCGCCGCCGATGGTCACGGGGCTGAGGCTGAAGGACTTCAAGATCCTCACGCCCACGGGCAAGGAGATTCCCGACTACCTGGCGAGCCATCCCACGTTCCTCAAGCAGTGGAACCAGATCATCGGCCTCTGAGGACGTCCGAAGCATGACCGGGTCATCGCCGCGCGCCGGCCTGTCCGGCAAGGTCGTCGCCGGCGTGGCGGCGGCGGCGGTGACCGGCGTGCTCGTTCTCTACCCCATCTTCTACCTGCTGCAGGCGTCGTTCGACGTGGGCGACCCTGACGTCCGGCCGCCCACCGCCTACGGCTTCGACAACTACGCCGCACTGGCCAGCTACACGCGCATCATGACCAACACCATCACGGTGTCGCTCGCCGCCACCGCGATGGCGCTGGTGTTCGGCTTCGCCTCGGCGTGGATGCTGACGCGCACCAACGTCCCCTGGCGCCGCGGCTTCGAACAGCTGATGGCAGTACCCTACTACGTTACGCCGCTGCTCGGCGCCCTCGCCTGGAGCCTTCTCGGAACGCCGGAATCGGGCTTCATCAACCAGATCGCCCGCGCCCTCGGCGCGCACGGTCCGGTGATCGACATGCTCTCCCCGGCCGGCATCGCCTGGGTGATGGCGCTGTTCGAGGGCTCGGTCGCCTTCGTCATGATCGGTGCCGTAATGAAATCGATGGACCCGGCGCTGGAAGAGGCCTCGCAGGTGATGGGCGGCGGGCGGTTGCGCACCATGCTCACCATCACCCTGCCCCTCGTCGCGCCCGGCGTGCTGGGAGCCGCCGTGTTCGTCTTTGCCGAGATGCTGGGCTCGTTCTCCGCCGCGCTCGTTCTCGGCCTGCCGGTGCGCTACTACGTCATCACCACCGCCATCTATCAGCTCATCTCGCAGTATCCGCCGCAGATCCCGCTCGCCGCCGCCATGGGCGTCTCCCTGTTCGCGGTGATGTTCGTCATGCTGTTCCTCTACCGGCGCATCATCACCTCGCGCAGCTACGTCACCATCAGCGGCAAAGCCTTCCGCCCGCGCGTGATGGATGTCGGCGCGCTCCGCTGGATGCTGTTCGCGCTCTGCGTGACCTATGTGCTGGTTTCGGTGGCGCTGCCGGTCGCCACCCTCGCCTTCGCCGCGCTGCAGAAGCTCGCCGTCGCCTTCCCCGCCTCCAGCAACTGGACGCTTTCGAACTTCCGTACCGCGATGACGATGAACGCCGTGCAGCAGGCGCTCGGCAACTCGCTCATCCTCGGGGTCGCCACCGCGAGCATCGGCATCGTGCTGATGGGACTGCTCTCCTGGATCATCTATCGTTCGCGCCTGCCCGGCGCGCCGGTGCTGGAATATCTGGTGATGTTCCCGCAGGCGGTGCCCCGGCTCGTGTTCGCCTTCGGCATGATGTGGGCGTGGCTCGTCTTTCCGCTGCCCATCTACGGCACTATCTGGATCCTGCTGATCGCCTACCTCACCGTGTTCCTCCCCCTCGGCGTGCGCACCATCTCCGGCGTGCTGCTGCAGATCGACCGCAGCCTCGAGGAATGCGCGGAGATGTGCGGCGCCCCCTGGGGCTATCGCATGCGCACCATCACCATGCCGCTGCTGCGTCCCGGCCTGATGGCGGCCTGGATCCTGCTGTTCATCGCCAGCGTGCGCGAACTCGGCGCCTCCATCCTGCTGATGGGGCCGCACTCCAAGGTGCTCACGCCGGCGATCGTCGAATCCTGGGCCGCCACCAGTTCCGAACTCACCGCGGCGATGGCGCTGATCCAGACGGTGGTGGTGGCACTCGCGCTCGCCTTCTTCATGGCCGTCACGCGCCGCGCCATCGCGGTCTCGGGAGACTAGCATGGATGCCGCGCCGCAGATCGCCGTCGAAAACCTCGACATCCGCTACGGCTCCGTCCTCGCGGTGGAGAACGTCAGCTTCGTGGTGAACACCGGCGAACAGCTTACCCTGCTCGGCCCCTCGGGCTGCGGCAAGACCACCACGCTGCGCGCCATCGCCGGGCTGGAGAAGCCCTCCGCCGGCGTCATCCGCATCGGCGGGCAGACCGTCTACGACTCGGAGCGAAAAATCCACGTGCCGGCGGAGCGGCGCGGCCTGTCGATGGTGTTCCAGTCCTACGCCATCTGGCCGCACATGACGGTGTTCGACAACGTCGCCTATGGCCTGCGCGTGCGCCGCAAAAGCCGCAGCGAAATCGAGGAGAAGGTGGCGCAGGCGCTCGGGCAGGTGCAGATGTCTGCCTTCGCTTCCCGCCGCGCCTCGGCGCTCTCGGGCGGGCAGCAGCAGCGGGTGGCGCTTGCCCGTGCCTGCGCCTTCTCCCCCTCGGTGCTGCTGTTCGACGAGCCGCTCTCCAATCTCGACGCCAAGCTGCGCGCTGACATGCGGGTGGAGCTGCGCGACCTGCAGCACCGGCTCGGCATCACCTCCGTCTATGTCACCCACGACCTCGAGGAGGCGCTGGCGATGTCCGACCGCATCGTGGTGATGCGCGCCGGCTGCATCGAGCAGATCGGCTCCCCCACGGAAATCTACAACCTGCCGCGCAACGCCTTCGTCGCCGATTTCGTCGGCTCCGCCAATCTCATCCGCGGCCGCGCGCGCCCCGACCTAGCCGCCGGCGCTCATTTCGTTCTTGAAACCGACGAGGGCCACCTGGTCCAGGCCCTCGCCCACGGGCGCGCGCCCGGGCCGGAACCGACGGTCTCCGTGCGCACCGTGCACCTGCACCTCTCGGCCACCAAGCCCGAAGGGCCGAACGCCTGGCCGGTGGTGGTGCGCCGCTCGGTATTCCAGGGCGACTTCACCCAGGTGCACGTGGCCTGGGGCGGGCGCGAACTGGTGGTGCGCGCCGCTGCCCTGGCCCCGCTGCCCGAGGGCAGCGCGGCGTGGCTCTCGGTGGCGCCGGAGCACTGCGTGCTGCTGGAGCGCGAGGCGGCAGCCTAGAAACGCGGCGCCGCGCCCCGGCCGGGCCCGCTCACCGCGGCAGCGCCGCGACGAAGCGCCGGGTGATGGCGCGCGGATCGGTGATGGCGGTGCCGACGCAGACGGCGTGCGCGCCAAGGGCAAAAGCGCGCGCCACCTCCTCCGGCCACCAGAACCGCCCTTCCGCCACCACCGGCACGCGGCAGCGCTCCGCCAGCGCTGCGAGCAGCGCGAAGTCCGGCTCTTCCGGTACCTTCCCGCCGGTGTATCCCGCGAGCGTGGTCGCCACGGCGTCGGCGCCCGCCGCCTCGGCGGCGATCCCCTCCTCCAACGTGGCCACGTCGGCCAGCACCTCGCGGCCGAGTTCGGCGTGGATACGGGCGATCATCGGCCCCACCTCGCCGCCCTTGCGCGCCCGCGCCGTGGCGTCGATGGCGATCACCTCCGCTCCCGCCGCCGCAACGGCAGCCGCGGCGGCGAAGTCCGGCGTGATGTAGACGGGGAATCCCTCGTCGTCGCGCTTGATCAGGCCGACGAGCGGCAGCTTCACGGCCTCGCGGATGGCGGCGATGTCGGCCACTCCCTCGGCGCGGATGGCCCCGGCCCCGCCCGCCTCGGCGGCGCGCGCCATCGCCACCATGAATCCGGGGCCGCGAAGCGGGTTGTCGCCGCGCGCCTGCGCGGAAACCACCAGCGCGCCGCGCGGAACCCTCATTCCATCACGCTCTGCGGCAGTTGCCGCTCCACCAGGGTCGCCCAGAACGCCACCCCGTAGGGAATCGCCTCGTCGTTGAAGTCGAAGGCGGGGTTGTGCAACTCCGCGCTCGCGCCGTTGCCGATGTTGATCATCGCCCCCGGTACCACCTCCAGCATGGCGGAGAAGTCCTCGGAGGCGTTGTTCAGCGGCCCCATGCGGTCCACCGCCTGCGGGCCGGCCACCGCCGCCGCGGCATCGGCCATGGCGTCGGCCAGCGCGGGAACATTCACCAGCGGGCGGAACAGGAAGCGGAAGTCCACTTCCGCGGTGGCGCCGAAGCCCGCTGCCACCCCGGCGGCGAGCCGCTTCATCGACTCCTCCATCATCGTCATCGTCGCCATGCTCGGGCTGCGCGCGGTGCCCCACAGCGTCGCCGCCTGCGGAATCACGTTGTAGGCATCGCCTGCGGCGATGCGCGTCACGCTCAGCACCGCCGTCTCCGCCGGCGGCACATTGCGCGAAACCACCGATTGCAGCGCGCAGGTCAGTTGCGCCGCCACCAGCACGGGATCGACGCTGGCCTCCGGGCGCGCGCCGTGGCTGCCCTTGCCGGTAATGCGGATGTCGAAGAAGGCGGCACCGGCCATCGCCGGGCCGGGACGGATGGCGAAATGCCCCACCGGCAGGCCGGGGCGGTTGTGCATCCCCCACACGCTGTCGCAGGGGAAGCGGGTGAACAGCCCGTCGCGCAGCATCGCCTCGGCGCCGCAGCGGCCCTCCTCGGCCGGCTGGAAGATGAAGTTCACCGTGCCGTTGAAGCTGTGGTGCAGGGAAAGATAGCGCGCCGTGCCGAGCAGCATGGCGGTGTGGCCGTCGTGGCCGCAGCCGTGCATCCGCCCCGGACTCGTGCTCGCGTGCGCCACGCCGGAGGCCTCCTGCATGGCGAGGGCGTCCATGTCGCAGCGCAACCCCACCGCGCCCGCGCCGTTGCCGTGCTTCAGCACGCCGACCACGCCGGTGCCACCCACGCCCTCGTGCACCTCGATGCCCCAGGACTTCAGATTCGCCGCCACCAGCGCCGCCGTCCGCTGCTCCTCGAAGCCAAGCTCCGGGTGGGCGTGCAGATCGCGCCGGATCTCCGCGAGTTCCGCGCACAGCGGACGAACCGCTTCGATGCTGGCCATGATCGGGCCCCTTTCGTAACGTTTCCGTCACTCTATCAGGCCCGCCGGCCGCTGTCCCGTGCCGCCGCCGCGCCGCCGAATGCGGCCCCGCCTGCGCGCCGACGCCGCATGAACCGAGTTTTGCCGGCGCGAAACCTTGCGCTCCGCCCGCTCATCCCAACCTTTCCTGGCACGGCAGGTGCAGGAAAAGCGCGCATGAGCGGTCAGGCAGGCGTTGTGGACGATTTCGATCTGGTGGTGTTCGGCGCCACCGGCGACCTGGCGCGGCGCAAGCTGCTGCCCGCGCTCTATCACCGCGACGAGGCGGGGCAGGCGCCGCCGGGCGCCCGCATTCTCGGCGTGTCCCGCCGCGCGCTGGGCGCCGACGCCTTCCGCGAGGAGGCCCGCGCCGCCGTGGCGGAGGAGGCGAAGGACGCGGCCACGCTGGCGCGCTTCCTCGCCCGGCTCGACTACCTCGCCCTCGACGCCGGCAGCGACTCCGGCTGGCCCGATCTCGCCGCCTGGCTCGCTCAGCGTCCGGAAGCGGTGCGGGTATTCTACCTCGCCACCGCGCCCGAACTGTTCGGGCCGATCTGCCGGCGTCTCGCCGCCGCCGGCCTCGCGGAAGGCAGCGCGCGGGTGGTGGTGGAGAAGCCGATCGGCAAGAGCCTCGCCTCGGCGCAGGCGGTGAACGCCGCGGTCGGCGCCTGCTTCCGCGAGGAGCGCGTCTACCGAATCGATCACTACCTCGGCAAGGAAACGGTGCAGAACCTGATGGCGCTGCGCTTCGGCAACGCGCTGTTCGAGCCGCTGTGGCGCAGCGGCGCCATCGACCACGTGCAGATCACCGTGGCCGAGACCCTGGGCGTGGAGGGCCGCGCCGGCTACTACGACACCGCCGGAGCGCTGCGCGACATGGTGCAGAACCACATGCTGCAGCTTCTCTGCCTGGTGGCGATGGAGCCGCCCGCCTCCCTTTCCGCCAACGCCGTGCGCGACGAGAAACTCAAGGTGCTGAACGCGCTGATTCCCATCGGCGGCGCGAACGCCGCCGAACATACCGTGCGCGGCCAGTACCGGGCCGGCGCCGCCGCCGGCGGGCCGGTGCCGGGCTATCTGGAAGAACTCGGCAACGATGCCAGCCGCACCGAAACCTTCGTCGCCCTGAAAGCCGAGATCGCCAACTGGCGCTGGGCCGGCGTGCCGTTCTACCTCCGCACCGGCAAGCGCCTCGCCACCCGTGTCTCCGAGATCGTGGTCGAGTTCCGCCCCATCCCCTTCTCGGTATTCCAGGAGGATGCCGGGCTGGTGGAACCCAACCGCCTGGTGATCCGCCTGCAGCCAGACGAGGGGGTGAAGCTCTGGCTGATGATCAAGGACCCCGGCCACGGCGGCATGCATCTCCGCCACGTGCCGCTCGACATGAGCTTTGCCCGCGCCTTCGGCGTGCGCAATCCGGATGCCTACGAACGGCTGCTGATCGACGTCATCGCCGGCAACCAGACGCTGTTCATGCGCGGCGACGAGGTGGAGGCCGCCTGGCGCTGGATCGACCCGATCCTCGCCGCCTGGGCGGCGAGCCCCGAGCGACCGAAGCCCTATACCAGCGGCACCTGGGGCCCGTCGGCCGCTATCGCCCTCATCGAGCGCGACTGCCGAAGCTGGTACGAAGCCCCGGAATAAGCCCCGCAACCAGGAGTCCCGCGGATGACCCTGCCCTCCTCCATGCGTTTCGTCGCCGCGTCCGGACCCGGCGGGCCGGAAGTGCTCGCCGTCGCCACCGGTCCGCTGCCCGCGTTCGGGGAAAACGACGTGCTGATCCGCGTGGCGGCGGCCGGTGTGAACCGCCCGGACGCGTTGCAGCGTGCCGGCCGCTACCCTCCGCCGGCCGGCGCCAGCCCGGTGCTCGGCCTCGAGGTGGCAGGCGAAGTCGCGGCGCTGGGCGCCGCCGTGCGGAACTGGAACGTGGGCGACAGGGTGGTGGCGCTCGCCAACGGCGGCGGCTACGCCGAATACTGCGCCGCGCCCGCGGGGCAGGTGCTGCCCTGGCCCAGGGGCTTCGCGGCGGCGGAGGCGGCCGGGCTGCCGGAAACCTACTTCACCGTCTGGGCCAACGTGTTCGACATCGGCGGGTTGCAATCCGGCCAGTCGCTGCTCGTGCATGGCGGCGGCTCCGGCATCGGCACCACCGCGGTGCAGCTCGGGGCGGCCTTCGGCGCGGAGGTGTTCGTCACCGTCGGCAGCGAGGAGAAGGCGGAAGCCTGCCTGCGGCTCGGGGCGAAAGCGGCGATCCTCTATCGCCAGCAGGACTTCGTCGCCGAGATCGCCCGCCTCACCGAGGGGCAGGGCGTCGATCTGCTGCTCGACATGGTGGGCGGCCCCTATTTCGCCCGCAACCTGCGCTGCCTCGCGCGGGGCGGCACGCTGCTGCTGATCGGGCTTCTCGGCGGCGCCAGCGCCCACGAGGTGGAACTCGCGCCAATCATGGCGCGCCGCCTCACCGTCACCGGCTCGACGCTGCGGCCCCGCAGCGCCGCCGAAAAGGCCGCCATCGCCGCCGCGCTGCGCCAGCACGTCTGGCCGCTGCTGGAGGCGGGGCGCCTCAAGCCGGTGATCGCCGAGGTGCTGCCGCTCGCGCAGGCAGCGCAGGCGCACGCGGCGCTCGAGGAACGCCCGCCCATCGGCAAGATCGTGCTGCAGATCGAGCCCGGCGCATGATCCTGCGCGCCGTGGAACAGGGCGGCGGCGCCCCGGTGGCGCTGCTGCATGGGCTGTTCGGCCAGGGAGCGAATTTCGGCACGCTCGCCCGCCGCCTCGCCGCGCGGGCGCGGGTTATCGCGCTCGACCTGCGCAACCACGGGCACAGCCCGCACGCGGCCGCCATGAGCTACAAGGCGATGGCCGAGGACGTGCTGGAAACCCTGCGCGAGCGTGCCGCCCTGCCCTGCGCGCTGCTCGGCCACTCCATGGGCGGCAAGGTGGCGATGATGGCCACCCTCGAGGCACCGGGCGCCGTGCACGGGCTGCTCGTGGCCGATATCGCCCCGGTGCGCTACCCGCCCGCCTTCACCGCCGCCACCACGGCCATCGCGGCGGCGATGACGGCTCTGCCGCTCGCCCCCTCGCTCACGCGCGCCGAAGCCGACGCGGCGCTGGCCGCCGTCGCCTCCGCGGAGGTGCGCGGGCTGCTGCTGCAGAACCTCTGCCTCGGCGCCCACCCGCACTGGCGGATCGGCCTGCCCGCCATCGCCGCCGCCCTGCCGACGCTGCTCGACTGGCCCGTGGTGGAGGCCGCGCCCTATGCGGGTCCGGCGCTGTTCGTCGCCGGGGCGCGGTCCGATCTGCTGCGCGAGGAATACCGCCCGGCCATCCGCGCGCTGTTCCCCGCCGCCCGCTTTCTCACCCTGAAGGACGCCGGCCACTGGCTGCACGCCGACCAGCCGGAAGCCTTCGCCTCGGTGGCGGAGGGCTTCCTCACCTCCCTCAGCGACGGACGCAGCGGGTAAGCGCCTTGGCCAGCGCCGGGCCGGCCACCATCACCAGCACGAAGCGGGCGGTCTGCAGCGACATCACGAACGGCACGTCCACATGGGTGGAGGCGGCGATGATCGCCACCGAATCGGTGGCGCCCGGGCTCATCGCCAGCACCGCGGTCAGCCAGTCGATGTGCCCGAGGCGGGCCAGCGCCAGGCCGATGCCGCCGCACGTGCCGAGCAGCAGCAGGATGGCGCCGAGGATGTGCGGCAGCACCCGCGCGGCGTGGCGCAGGATGTCGCGGTTGAAGCGAAGCCCGATGGTCCAGCCCACCATGGCGTAGCTCGCCGCGAGCAGCCAGGGCGGCAGGCTCAGTTCGATCAGCCCCGCCGCGTGCAGCGCGCCGCCGGTAAGGAAGGCGATCAGCATCGGTCCGGCGGTCCAGCGCAGCAGGCCGCCGCCGGCGGCGCCCAGCGCGGCCAGCAGCAGCGTGGTGGCGAGCGGCCCGGCGGCGAGCGGCGGAAACCAGGTCGCCGCCCCGATCATGGCGACGCCGGCGCCGGCGAACCTCGCCACGGTGGAGGCGGTCACCGCCACCATCACCACACGCAGATACTGCATGAAGGCGACGAGACGCATGTCGGCGCCGCCCGCCTCCGACATCAGCGTCATCGCCGCCGCCGCGCCCGGCGCGGTGCCCCAGATGGCGGTGGTCCCCGGCAGCAGCCGCAGCAGCTGCAGGGCGATCCCGAGCAGGGAACTCACCGTCACCACCGCGATCACCGCGCCGCCGAACAGCGGCCAGTCACGGGCGAGGGTGTCGGTGATGGCCGGGGTGATGGTGGAGGCCATCAGGCAGCCCACCACCGCCTGCCCGACGAGGAAGGCCGGGCGCGGCACCGCCACCGGGGCGGAGGCGGAGGCCAGCACGATGCCGGCCGCCATCGGCCCGAGCAGCAACGCCGCCGGCAGGTCCAGCCATTCCAGCAGGGCGGTGAGGGCGAGCGACACCGCCAGCAGGGCGCCCCACCGCAGCGCGAGGCGGCGGGGTGTGAGCGCGGGCATCATCCCCTAGACGACGGCAAGCCCGACCAGCACGTCATCGCTTTCGAGGCGCACCTCGTACAAGCGCAGATCCTCCACCACCGGCCCGGCCACGCCGGCGCCGGTACGAAGATCGAAGCGGCCGCCGTGCCAGGGGCATTCCACCGTGGCGCCGTCGAGCCAGCCTTCCGCCAGCCGCGCCGCGGCGTGGGTGCACAACGGGTCGGAGGCGCACCAGCTTCCGTCGTCCAGGTGATAGAGGATGAATTCGCGCCCCCCGGCCTCCACCGCCTTCATGCTGCCCGTCGCCACTTCTCCGGCCGCCGCAACCCTGAGCCACTTTACCTCGCCGCCCATAACCTGCCATCCTGATACCGCTGTCGCGGGCCCGATGATGGCGCACCGCGCGCGTTCTGTCGCGGGGGCAAATCGTCCCTGGTTCCTGGAGGCACACTCGCGCATGAGCCACCCGCAACCGTTCCGCGCCGCCGGCCTGCTCGGCTGGCCGGTCGCGCACTCCCGGTCGCGCCTGCTGCATCTTTGGTGGCTGCGCCAGTACGGCATCAACGGCGACTACGTGCCGATGCCGGTCCGCCCCGGCCAGCTCGAGGTGGCGCTGCGCGGGCTCATCGCGCTCGGCTTTTCCGGCTGTAACGTCACGGTGCCGCACAAGCAGGAGGCGGCGCGCCTCGTCGATCACCTTGATCCGCTGGCACGCCGCCTGGAGGCGGTGAACCTGATCCGCGTCGGCACCGACGGCTCGCTCTTCGGCACCAGCACCGACGGCTACGGCTTCATGCAGAACCTGCGCGATGTGAAGTCCGACTGGCGCGCCGATGCCGGGCCGGTGGTGGTGATGGGCGCGGGCGGCAGCGCCCACTCCATCCTGCCGTCGCTGCTCGACGAGGGCGCGGTCGAGATCCGTCTCGTCAACCGCACCCGCGAGCGCGCGGAGGAACTTGCCGCCCACCTCGGCCCCAGGGTGCGCGTCTGCGCCTGGAGCGAACGCGAGGAGGCACTGGAGGGCGCGAGCCTGCTGGTGAACACCACCAGCCTCGGCATGGCCGGCGCAGCGCCGCTGCCGCTTCGGCTCGAAGCCCTGCCGCTCGATGCCCTGGTCTACGACCTCAACTACAACCCGCTCTGCACGCCGCTGCTGGCGGCGGCGGCGGCGCGCGGCAACCCGGTGGTGGACGGGCTCGGCATGCTGCTGCACCAGGCCCGCCCCTCGTTCCAGGCGTGGTTCGACGTGCTGCCCGACATCACCCCCGAACTCCGCCGCGCGCTCGAGGCCAGCCTCGAAGGCAAGTAAATCCGGCCTGCGCCCCGATGGCAGCTTGCAAACCGCACGCGTTGCCGTAGCTTCCGCGGGACCAGAAAACATAAGGAGGCCGAACGTGAAACTGTCCACCCTGCTGGCCACCGCCGTGGTCGCGCTCAGCGCCGTACTCGGCGGAGCGGCGCAGGCGAAAGAATGGAAGAAGGTGGTCATCGCCACCGAGGGCGCCTACCCGCCCTACAATCTCACCCAGGCGAACGGCAAGCTCGCCGGTTTCGAGATCGACCTCGCCGCCAACATCTGCCCGCGGGTACATCTCGAGTGCACGTTCATCGCCACCGACTGGAACGGCGTCATCCCCGGCCTACTCGCCGGCAAGTACGACGCCATCATGGACGGCATGAGCATCACCCCGAAGCGGCTCAAGGTGATCGCCTTCTCCACGCCCTACACCCAGTCTCCCAGCACCTTCGCGGTGATGAAGAAGGGGCCGCTCGCCAACATGCCCGATACCGGCAAGCGCGTCTCGCTCGACAACCCGGCGCAGATGGACGCGGCGATCAAGGCGCTCACCCCGGTGCTGAAGGGCCGCACCGTGGGCGTGCAGGTCTCCACCATCCAGGCCGACCTGCTGAACAAGTACTTCAAGGACATCATGACCATCCGCACCTACGGCAAGACCGAGGAACACGACCTCGATCTCTACGCCGGGCGGGTGGATCTGGTGATGGCCTCCAGCACCTATTTCGTCGCCAGCCTGAATACGCCGCAGGGCAAGCAGGCGGAGGAATCCGGCCCGCTGTTCGTCGGCGGCCTGCTCGGGCAGGGCGCGGGCGTCGGCCTGCGCAAGACCGACCCCGAGCTGAAGGCGCTGTTCGACAAGGGGCTGGCCGAGGCGAAGGCCGACGGCACACTGAAGAAGCTGTCGCTCAAGTGGTTCAAGACCGACGTGGTGCCGCAATAATCTAGCGGGCCCGCGTGTTCTCTTCCGTCGCATTGCTCGGCTTCGGCCAGCAGGGCTGGGGCGACCAGCTCCTGCTGGCCACGCTGATGACGCTGGCCGTCTCGGTGGCGGCGTTCCTCGCCGGCATCGGCTTCGGCATCCTCGGCGCCTGGGCGAAGCTGTCGCGCGCCGGCTGGGCGCATGTCGCCGCCGACACCTACACCACGGTGATGCGCGGCATTCCCGACCTTCTCGTCATCTACCTGTTCTATTTCGGCGGCAGCGGCGCCGTCAGCACGCTGGCGCATCTGCTTGGCGCGCAGGGGTTCTACGGCATCAACCCGTTCATGGTCGGCACGCTCGCGGTCGGCATCGTTTCGGGCGCCTACCAGACCGAGGTGCTGCGCGGCGCCTACCTCGCCATCCCGACCGGCGAACTCGAGGCGGCGCGCGCCGTCGGCATGGGCCGGATGCTGATGCTGCGCCGCATCACCGGGCCGCGCCTCCTGCACTACGCGCTGCCGGGGCTCGGCAACATGTGGCAGCAGGTGCTGAAGGAATCGGCGCTGATATCGGTTACCGGCCTCGTCGAACTGATGCGGCAGGTGCATATCGGCGCCGGCTCCAGCGGCCAGCCGTTCGTCTTCTACCTCGCCGGCTTCACCCTCTACCTCGTGCTCACCACCGCCTCGGGGGGATTCCTGCGGCTGGCCGAGGCGCACAGCGCCCGCGGGCAGAGGCGCGCATGACCGAGATCGATTTCCTCGCCGACACCATGCGCCGGCTGCTGGTGGGCGTGCCCCTCACCATCGCGCTTGCCGTCGTCTCAGTCGCTTGCGGCATGGCGCTGGCGATCGCCCTCGCGGTGCTGCGGGCAGGCTCGCGCATCGCCGAGCCGCTGGTGCGCGCCTACGTGTTCGTCCTGCGCGGCACGCCGCTCCTGCTGCAGATCTTCATGATCTACTACGGGCTCGGCCAGTTCTCGTGGGTGCGGAACAGCATCGCCTGGGACCTGCTGCGCCAGCCGTGGTGGTGCGCCATCCTGGCGCTGTCGCTGAATACCGCCGCCTACGGATCGGAGATCGTCCGCGGCGGGTTGAATTCGGTGCCTTCCGGCGCGGTGGAGGCGGCGCGGGTGGCCGGCATGACGGCGCTCACCCGCTACCGGCGCATCGTCCTGCCCATTGCCATGCGCCAGGCGCTGCCGGCCTACGGCAACGAGATGGTGATCATGGTGAAGTCCACGTCGCTGGCCAGCATCATCACGCTGATGGAGGTCACCGGCATCGCCTACGCCATCATTTCCGAAACCTATCGGGCGATCGAGGTATTCCTGTGCGCGGGAACGATCTATCTTGTGCTGAACTTCCTGTTGACGCGAGGGATCGGCGCCCTGGAACGCCGCCTCAATCCGCAGCTCGGGCAGGCGGCGCACTGATGGACGACACCGCCATCGCCGCCAGCGCCGTCGCCGTGCGCAACCTGCACAAGCGCTTCGGCGACCTCGAGGTGCTGAAGGGCGTGAACCTTACCGCCGCCACCGGCGAGGTGATCTCCATCATCGGCGCCTCCGGCTCGGGCAAAAGCACGCTGCTCCGCTGCATTCCGCTGCTCGAGGTGCCGGAACAGGGCGAGGTGGCGATCGCCGGCGAGGTGGTGCGCCTCATCCAGCACCGCGGCAGGCGCCAGCCCGTCGACGCCGCGCAGGTGAACCGGCTCCGCGCCTCCCTCGGCTTCGTCTTCCAGAGCTTCAATCTCTGGCAGCACATGACGGTGCTGCAGAACGTCGTCGAAGCACCGATCCACGTGCAGCGCCGTCCGCGCGCCGAGGCGGTGGCCGAGGCGGAGGCGCTGCTGGAAAAAGTGGGGCTGGCGGACAAGCGCCACGTCTGGCCCGCGCAGCTTTCCGGCGGCCAGCAGCAGCGCGCCGCCATCGCCCGCGCGCTGGCCATGCGCCCCCGCGCGCTGCTGTTCGACGAACCCACCTCCGCGCTCGACCCCGAACTGGTGGGCGAGGTGCTGCTGGTGATCCGCGGCCTCGCCGAGGAGGGCCGCACCATGCTGATCGTCACGCACGAGATGGCGTTCGCCGCCGAGGTCTCCACCCGCACCATCTTCCTGCACGACGGCGGCATCGAGGAGGAGGGCCCGCCCTCGCGCATCTTCCGCAACCCGGAAAGCGAGCGCTGCCGGCAGTTCGTGCAGCGGCACCTGAACCGCTGAGGGGTTCGCCCGGCCGCGCGCTGCGCTAGCATCGCGGCATGGCCGACTCGCCCGACCGCTCCTTCGAGGAAACCGTCCGCCGCTTCCAGGGCTTCGGACAGGCCACCCTCGCCTTCGAGGACGAGGGAATCCCCTACCATGTCAACGAGTTCTGGACCTCGCGGCAGCGCCAGGCGCACGCCTTGCACGAAATCAGCTACCGCGCCTGCTTCAAGCCGCAGCTTCCGGCGTTCTTCATCGCCCGCCTCACCCGGCCAGGCGATCTCGTCTACGACCCGTTCATGGGCCGCGGCACCACGCCCATCGAAGCCGCGCTGCACGGAAGGCGCGCGGCGGGCAACGACATCAACCCGCTCTCCGTGCTGCTCACGCGCCCGCGGCTTCGCGCCGTGACGCCCGGGGAAATCGCCCGAACCCTCGCCGGCATCGACTGGGAGCGGGGCGAAAGCGAGGACGAGGAGCTGCTCGCCTTCTACAGCGCCGATACGCTGCGGCAGATCTTGGCGCTGAAATCCTGGCTCGGCCGCACCGCCCCGCCCGATGCCATCCCCGCGCCCGCCGCCGACTGGGTGCGCATGGTGGCCCTGAACCGGCTTTCCGGCCACTCGCCCGGGTTTTTCTCCGTCTAC
>JAJXZO010000135.1 GCA_021780035.1 Pseudomonadota bacterium | reverse complement strand
GCGCCGCGTCGAACCTGATCATCCGCGATGGCGGCATCGCTGGCGTGGTGGTGAAGCTCGGCCGCGGCTTCGCCGAAGTGGCGGCCGACGCCGATGGCATCGTCGCCGGTTCCGCCGTGCTGGACACCACGCTGGCTGAGCACGCCGCGGCCGCCTCGCTCACTGGGCTCGAGTTCCTCTGCGGCATCCCCGGCACGCTCGGCGGCGCGGTGGCGATGAACGCCGGCGCCTGGGGCGCGGACGTCGCCGGTTGCCTCGACTGGGCGGAGATCGTCACCCGCGCGGGCGAGCTGATGCGCCTGGAAACCATGGTGCTCGGGCTTTCCTATCGCCATTCCTCCCTGCCGCCCGGAAGCGTGGTGGTGAGGCTCCGGTTCCGCGCCCGGCATGGGGACAGGGCGGCGATCGCCGCGCGCATGGAGGAGATCCGCGCCGCCCGCGCTGCCGCCCAGCCGGTGCGCGCTCGCACCGGCGGCTCCACCTTCGCCAATCCGCCGGGCATGAAGGCCTGGGAACTGATCGAGGCCGCCGGCTGCCGGGGGCTGAGGCGGGGTGGTGCCATGGTTTCCGAGAAGCACTGCAACTTCCTCCTCAACATGGGCGACGCCACCGCCGCCGACATCGAGGGCTTGGGCGAGGAGGTGCGCCGGCGCGTCGCCGCCGCTTCCGGCGTCGAGCTCGAGTGGGAAATCCGCCGCGTCGGCATTCCCCTCGCCGGGGAGGTCAGCCGATGACACGCGTGGCGGTGCTCTACGGCGGCATCTCCAACGAGCGCGAGGTCTCGCGTTCGAGCGGCCAGCAGTGCATCGAGGCGCTGCGGCAGGCCGGCTACGAGGTGACCCCGGTCGAGGCCGGCGCCGACCTCGGCCGGCTGGTCGCCGCGCTCACACCCGCGCCGGACGTGGTGTTCAACGCGCTGCACGGACGCTTCGGCGAGGACGGGGCGATCCAGGGCGTGCTCGAATGGATGGGCATCCCCTACACCCACTCTGGCGTGCTCGCCTCGGCGCTGGCGATGGACAAGGCCGCGGCTAAGGCGGTGTTCGCGGCGGCCGGCCTGCCGGTGGCTCCGGGCCGGGTGGTGTCGCTTCCCGAACTGGCCGAAGCCGATCCGCTGCCGCCGCCCTATGTGGTGAAGCCGGTGAACGAGGGGTCGTCGGTGGGTGTGGAGATCGTCACCGCCGGCGCGAACCGGGCCGCCATCGCCGCCGGCTGGCGCTTCGGCACCGAGGCGATGGCGGAGGAGTTCATCCCCGGCCGCGAACTCACAGTCGGCGTGATGGGCGACCGTGCCCTTGGGGTGACGGAGATCTTCGCCCAGTCGAACACCTTCTACGACTACCGGTCGAAATACGCGCCGCAGGGCTCGCGGCACCTGCTGCCGGCGCCGGTTCCGGCCGAGGTCGCCGCCCGCGCGATGGAGATCGCACTCGAGGCGCACCGGGCGCTGGGCTGCCACGGCGCATCCCGCGCCGATTTCCGTTACGACGACACCCGGGGAGAGCCAGGGCGGCTGGTGCTGCTCGAAGTGAACACCCAGCCTGGCATGACGCCGACCTCGCTGCTGCCGGAGCAGGCGGCCGCCGCGGGGATCGATTTCCCGGCGCTTTGCCGTTGGCTGGTGGAGCAGGCCCGATGCCGAGCGTGAAACGCCACGCCCGCGGGCTGCCGCCGCCGCGCATGCCGGACCGGCCGGGGCGCTGGCAGCTGATCTGGCGGCGCGGGAGGAAGCTGCTGCGCCCGTCGCTCGTGCTGCTGCTGATCCTCGTGGCGGCCGGCGCGGGCTGGGGCGGCCTCGCGGCCGTCGGCCACGGCGGCGGCATCGGCCGGCGCGTCCTCGCCGCCACCGCCGGGCTCGGTTTGAAGGTGGACCGCGTGGTGGTGGAGGGGCGGCAGAAAACTCCCGAGAAGCTGCTCGACGCCGCGCTGCGTTTGCATCCCGGCGAACCGATCTACGGTTTTTCGCTCGCGGCGGCGCAGCGGCGGATCGAGGCCATCAACTGGGTGCAGAGCGCCACCGTGGAGCGGCGCCTGCCCGGCACCGTGCTGGTGCGTCTCGTCGAAAGGCGGCCGTTCGCGGTGTGGCAGCACGACGGCCACTTCGTCCTGATCGATCACGCGGGCAACATCGTCACCAATTCCGACGTCGCCGTCTTCGCCGGCCAGGTGCCGCTGGTGGTGGGGGTGGGTGCGCCGGCGGCGGCGGGCGCACTGATCGACACGCTCTCCGCCTATCCGAAGTTGATGCACGAACTGGTGGCGGCGGTGCGAGTGGGCAACCGACGCTGGAACCTGCGCATGAAGAACGGCGCCGACGTGAAGCTGCCGGAGGGCGAAGATGCCCCGGCGGTGGCGAAGCTGGCCGAACTCGAACACCGTTACCGGCTGCTCGATCGTCCGCTGGCGGTGATCGACCTGCGGCTCCCCGACCGGCTGGTGCTGCGGCCCGAGCCCAACGGCACGGGCAAGGCCCCGAGCGGCGGCGCCACCAGTGGCAAGACGAGTTGAGGGGGAGGGATGAACAACATGGCACCCCGCGTGCTGACCCCGCCCATCGAACCCGACCCACCGCCGCCGCGCAGTCGGCCGCGGCCCACCGGTGCGTTCGGCGTGCTCGACATCGGCACCACCAAGATCGTCTGCCTCATCGGCAGAGTGGAATCGGATTTCAGCCTGCGCCTGCTCGGCCTCGGCTGGCAGAAGGGTCGCGGCGTGCGCGGCGGCGGCATCGTCGATATCGAGGAGGCGGAGCACGCCATCCGGGCGGCCGTCGGCCAGGCCGAGGACATGGCGGGCACCCGCTTGCGCGAGGTCACGGTGAATCTCTCCTGCGGGCAGCCGGAAAGCCGGCTGTTCAACGTGCAGTGGCCGGTCGGCGGGCGGGCGGTGACCACCCAGGACATCCGCCGCGTGTTGCAGGAAGGCCGGGCGCGGGCGGAGAGCGAGGGACGCGACATCCTGCACGCGCTGCCGCTCACCTTCACCGCTGACGACGCGCAGGGCATCGCCGACCCGCGCGGCCTGCACTGCGAGACCCTCACGCTCCGCCTGCACGTGGTTGATGCACTCAGCACGGCCTTGCGCACGCTTGGGGCGACGGTGGCGCGCTGCGACCTCGACATCGCCTCGATGGTGTCGGCGCCGTTTGCCGCCGGGCTCGCCACTCTGGTGGAAGACGAGAAACAGATCGGTGCCACCGTGCTCGACATGGGCGGCGGCACCACCGGCATGGCGGTGTTCGCCGACGGCCAGCTTCTGCATACCTCGCAGATCCCGATCGGTGGTGGCCACGTCACCAGCGACATCGCGCGCATTCTTTCCACGCCGCTCGCCCATGCGGAGCGGCTGAAGACGATGTACGGCAGCGCCGAGACAAGCCCCGACGACGAACGGGAGATGCTGCCGGTGCCGATGGTTGGCGAGGAGGAGCATCAGATCGCCAAGGTGCCGCGCAGCATGGTGGTGAACATCATCCGCCCCAGACTCGAGGAAACCTTCGAACTGGTGAAGGAGCGCCTCGAGGGTTCGGGGCTTGCGCGTGCGGCCGGCACGCGTGTGGTGCTTACCGGCGGCGCGAGCCAGCTTTCCGGCGCGAGGGAAATGGCGGCCCGCATCCTGGAGCGCACCGTGCGCACGGGGAGACCCTCGCGCGAGGTAGGCGGTTCGGGCGGTGTGGCGGTGCGGGATCTGCCCGATTCCGCCGCCGGCCCGGCCTTCGCCACCGCCGTCGGCCTGCTCGCCTGGGTGGCGGGCATGGGCCGTAGCCTGCAGGACATCGAACCGGAAGCGGAGCGCAGCCACGGGCTGGTGCGCCGCTTCGTCGGATTCTTGCGTCGGCATGTGTGATGCAGACGCGAATCGGAAATCACTTCTACAAGCGAACCCGCCCGGGGGGAGAGATAGCATGACTCTGAACCTGACGATCCCGCAGAACCTGCACACCGACTTCACGCCGCGCATCACCGTCATCGGGGTGGGCGGGGGCGGCACGAACGCCGTCGACAACATGATCGCCATGGACCTCCAGGGCGTGGAGTTCGTGGTTGCCAACACCGACGCGCAGCAGCTGATGCACTCGAAGGCGAGCCGGCGCATCCAGCTCGGGCCGCATCTCACCCAGGGGCTCGGCGCCGGCGCCAAGCCGGAGATCGGCCGCGCGGCGGCGGAGGAGGCGGCGGACGAGTTGTACCGCCACCTCGAGGGCACGCACATGGTGTTCATCACCGCCGGCATGGGCGGCGGCACCGGCACCGGCGCCGCTCCGGTGATCGCCCGCATGGCGCGCGAGAAGAGCATCCTCACGGTGGGCGTGGTCACGCGGCCGTTCAGCTTCGAAGGCCAGCGCCGCGCCCGGGCCGCCGACGAGGGCATCGCCGAACTGCAGCAGTACGTCGATACGCTGATCGTCATCCCGAACCAGAATCTGTTCCGTCTCGCCAATGAGCGGACCAGCTGGAAGGATGCGTTCAAGATGGCCGACAACGTCCTTTACATGGGCGTGCGCGGCGTCACCGACCTGATGGTGGCGCCCGGTCTGGTCAACCTCGACTTCGCCGACATCCGCACGGTGATGGCCGAGATGGGCAAGGCGATGATGGGCACCGGCGAGGCAGATGGCGAGAATCGTGCCGTCCGCGCCGCCGAGGCGGCCATCAGCAACCCGCTGCTGGAAGACATCAGCATGGCGGGTGCGCGCGGCCTGCTGATCAATATCACCGGCGGCGAGGACATGACGCTGTTCGAGGTGGAGCAAGCGGCGACCCGCGTGCGCGAGGAGGTGGACGAGGAGGCGAACATCATCTTCGGCTCGGCGGTGGACGATGCGCTCGCCGGCCGCATCCGCGTCTCCGTGGTGGCGACCGGCATCGACGTCGTCGAGCAGGAGCAGGCGGAGCGCCCGCGGTTGGTGGCGATGGGCGGCGGCGCGGCGGGAGCGGTCGCGGAGCCGGCCGAGGAGGTGCTGATGGCGGCGCCGCCGCCGGCGAACCCGGTGATGGCGCCGAGCCCGCTCATGCGGCAGATGCCGAACCCGCTGTCGCCGGCGCGGCCGCAGCCGGGCCGGGCGCAGTCGATGGTCGCGCCCAGGCTCGTTCCCGCTGCCGAAGGCGAAGCCGAATTCGCCGCACCCGCTGCGCCGGCAACGTCGGCGGTGGTGGCGCGAGAGCCGGTCGAGGATATCGCACAGCCGCAACCGGCGCAGACCGCCCGGCCGGTATTGAGGCCGGCGGCCCAGCCGGCGCGCCACGGCGGGTTGCCGGGTTCGGCGCGCAGTTCCGAATACGGTGCCGTGCAGCCGCCGAGGCGCACCCTGTTCAACATCGTCACTGGCGCTATCCGCGGCAGCCTGCCGGCGAATGCGCCGGAACCGTCGGCGGGGGCACGGGCGGAGCCGCAAATGGAAGAAAGCCGCGCCGAGACCAATCAGCACGTGAACGTGCGGCAGACGGGAGGCGATGAAATGAACATCGACATCCCGGCCTTCCTTCGCCGCCAGTCCTCCTGAGGCGTCTGTTCTGCACCTTTTGCCGGGTGCGAATCGGCGTGGACCGGAGGAGAACCTCGAATCCCGGGGTTCTCTTCCGGTTTTTGCTATAATATCAACTAGTTACATTGAAATGCGCCGCAATAATCATTGACTGGCCAGAGCCGTGCCGGATGCGTAGCGTGCGGGCCGCGGCGCTCTGGGGCCGTGTCGGCCAACGGGTGGAGCGAAGGCGTCGCTCCCGGGAAAAACCGAGTGATGGAAGGCTTGCCGGAAAGATTGCAGGGAGAGAGGTTCGGCGCGCGTCTGTCCAGCGCGTCCCTCGCCGCGCAGCGGACGCTGCGGGCGGCGATCTCCTGCGTCGGCGTCGGCCTGCACAGCGGCAACAAGGTCAGGCTCACGTTGCATCCGGCAGACGCGGACAGCGGGATCATCGTCCGCCGCACCGATCTCGGCATCACCCTGCCGGCCCGCTTCGACCACGTGGTCGACACCAGGCTGTGCACCGTGCTCGGCCTGCCCGGCCGGCCGGAAGTCCGGGTCGGCACCGTCGAGCACGTGATGGCGGCGCTCGCCGGCATGGGCGTGCATAACGCCGTGCTCGAGGTGGACGGCCCGGAGATGCCGATCCTCGACGGGTCGGCCCGCGATTTCGTGTTCCTTATCGAGTGCGCCGGCGTCGTCGAACAGGACGCGCTCGTGCCGGTGGTCGAGGTACATCGGCCGGTGCGGGTGGAACTCGGCGAAGGCTACGCCGAACTTCGGCCGTCCGCGCACGGCTTCGACATGTCCGCCTCCATCGTCTTCGACGCTCCCGCCGTCGGCCGGCAGGCACTGACGCTTCGGCTCGGTGCGGAGGCGTTCCGCAATGGCCTCGCCGCAGCCCGAACCTTCACCTTCGCCGAGGAGGTCGAGCGCCTCACCGCTGCCGGCCTCGCGCGCGGCGGCAGTCTGGAGAACGCCCTGGTCGTGGATGGCGACAAGGTGCTGAATCCTGGCGGGTTGCGCATGGCCGACGAGTTCATCCGCCACAAACTGCTCGACGCGGTGGGCGATCTGGCCCTGGCGGGTGCTGTGCTGCGCGGCCGCTACGTCGCGCACCGGCCTGGCCATGCGCTCAACAACCAGTTGCTGCGGGCGTTGTTCGCCGACTCGGCGAACTGGGGCTTCGCGCCCAGGCCGGAAGTCCTCACCGGCTGGCAGAGCCGGCTTCCTGCGGCCGCGGCGGCCTGAGGGCGCCCTCACTTCTTCCCAAGGCCAGTTGTATCTCCGCGGGGCGTGCTATAAGCCCGACGGGCGAAACTCGGGTGGTGACGGCATTGACGAAATTCCGGGCTTTTCTTGCGCGAGCCATGACCGCGGCGGCGGTGGGCGTGCTGCCTCTGGCCGGTTGTGCGGCACTCAATCCCTTCGCCAGCCACCAGCCGGCGAAGGAGGCGGTCGTTCCGGAACCGCAGACGCCGGAACTCCTCTACAATCATGGCCTCGATGCGCTGAACCGCAGCGACTACGGCACGGCCGTGAAGGAGTTCGACGCGCTGGAAGAAAACTACCCGTACAGCTCCTGGGCGACGAACTCCCAGATCATGCAAGGGTATTCCAACTATGCGCGGCGAAACTATCAAGAAGCCGTAACGGTTCTTGACCGCTACATCCAGCTGCATCCGGTCGCCCGCGACACGGCCTATGCCTATTATCTGCGGGCACTCTGCTATTACGAGCAGATCGGCAGCATCGACCGCGACCAGAAAGATACTCTCGATGCCATGAAGGCGCTGCAAGAGGTGGTGAACCGCTACCCCGACACCGCCTACGGGCGCGACGCGCGGCTCAAGATCGCCCTTTGCCGCGACCACCTCGCCGGCGCCGAGATGGAGGTTGGGCGGTTCTACGAGAGCCAGCATCTCTACGAGGCGGCGATCGGCCGCTTCCAGAGGGTGGTGGACGATTTCCAGACCACCAACCAGGTGCCGGAAGCCCTGCACCGGCTGACCGAAATCTACCTGAAGCTCGGCATGGTGGACCAGGCGCGCAAGACGGCGGCGGTGCTCGGCTACAACTATCCTGGCAGTTCCTGGTACAGCGACAGCTACCGGGATCTGGTGAACAGCGGCCAGGTGAAGGCGGTCGCGGAGACCGCGCCGGCGAAGCAGCCCGGGTTCTTCTCCCGCGCCTTCGGGTGGCTGTTCTGAACCGGCGGGGGTGGGGGCGCGCGTGCTCACGGCGCTTGCCATCCGCGACGTGGTGCTGATCGACCGTCTGGACCTCGCTTTCGGCCCGGGCCTTACCGTTCTCACTGGCGAAACCGGCGCCGGCAAATCCATCCTGCTCGACAGCCTCGGCCTCGCCCTCGGCGCCCGTGCCGAACAGGGCCTGCTCCGCCCCGGTGCGGAGCAGGCGAGCGTCGCCGCCGAGTTCGCGCTCGGTCCCGGGCATCCGGTGGCCGCACTGCTGGCCGACAGCGGCATCGAGCCGGAAGGGACTCTGGTGTTGCGCCGGGTGCTGGGCCGCGACGGCCGCAGCCGCGCCTTCGTCAACGACCAGCCGGTGGGGGTGGCGCTGCTCCGGCAGGTCGGGGCGCTGCTGGTCGAGGTGCAGGGGCAGCAGGAACAGCTTGGGTTGATCGACGCGGCGGCGCAGACCGCGCTGCTCGACGCCTACGGCGTGGCGCCGGAACTGCCCGCCGCCACGACCCGCGGCTGGCGGCGGCTGCGGGAGGCGGAGGCGGCGGCGGAAGCGTCGGTGGCGGCGCTGGCCGCG
>JAJXZO010000093.1 GCA_021780035.1 Pseudomonadota bacterium | reverse complement strand
GGACTACCTGGGCGCCCGGCTCGGCGTCGCCGGCGCTCCCGTCGTGCCACCCCTCCCCGAACTTATCCGCTGCCGCGGCCAGCCCGCCTGACGGGCGCCAGGTCCCCGGGGTTTTGCCCCGGCTACCTTCCGGCCGGGAACGGCTCAGCCGAGGTAGCGCCGGGTGAGGTGGGCGGCGAAGGCGGCGAAGCCGAGCTTCGCGCCGGTGGCCTCCCGCAGCAGGGCGTTGAAGCCGAGCCGGCTGCCATGGCGATGCACCTTCGCCTCCATCCAGCCGACCAGCGGCGAGAGATCGCCCCGGGCGAGCGAGGCGTCGAGGTCCGGAAGATCGCGCCGCGCGGCTTCCATCAGTTGCGCCGCCGCCATGGCGCCCAGCGTGTAGCAGGGGAAGTGGGCGAATTCCCCGCAATACCAGTGGATGTCCTGCAGGCAGCCCAGCGTGTCGTCCGGCGGCACGATGCCGAGCAGGGACCGCATGCCCTGCGCCCAGGCGGCGGGGAGGTCGGCCACCGCGAGATCGCCTTCCAGCAGCGCGCGTTCGAGGCGGTAACGGAGGATGACGTGCGCCGGATACGTCACCTCGTCGGCCTCGACGCGGATGAGGCTGGGACGGACGCGGCGGTAGCGGGCGGCGAGATCGTCGGCGCCGAGGGGGTTTTCCGGAAAGAAGCGGCGGATTTCCGCGGCGAGCCAGCCGAGATAGGGCTGCGAGCGGCAGGCCTGCATCTCCACCAGCAGGCTCTGGCTTTCGTGCAGCGCCGAGCCGGAGGCGGCGCCCACCGGCTGGCGCAGCCACTCCTGCGGCAGATTCTGCTCGTAGAGAGCGTGGCCGGTTTCGTGCAGCACGCCCATTACCGCCACCATCGGGTCGCCTGCGTCGGTGCGGCAGGTGATGCGGAGGTCCGAGGTGATGCCGCCGCAGAACGGATGCGCCGATGCATCAAGGCGGAAGTGGCCGGCGCGGAGCCCGGCGGCGCCGGCGAGGCGGCGGCAGAGGTCCCGTTGCGCCGCCGCCGGGAACGGCCCGGCGGGCTCCTGCCTCTGCGGCCTGCCTGCCTCTGCCGCCGCCGCCCGCGGCAGCGCGGCGGCGAGGAAGGTTTCGTAGGCGGCGAACAGCGGCTCGAAATCGGCGGCGGTGACGCCGCCCTGGTGGCCGTCGAGCAGCGCATCGTAGGGCGACAGGCCGAGGGCTTCGCCCAGCACCTGCCCGGCCTCGCGCTCGAGTTCGAGCACCTCGCGCAGGGGCGCCGCCACCAGGGGGAAATCGTTTCCGGCGCGCGCCTCCCGCCAGCGCGTCTCGCAGGCGACCGCGGCCCGCGCCCGCGCCTCCACCAGGGCGGCGGGCAGCGCCTGCGCGCGCGCCACGGCCCGGCGCATCAGGCGGAGGTTGGCAGTGGCGAAGGACCCGGGTTCGGCGCCGGACGTTTCGGCCTCGGCGGCCGCGAGATCGGCCAGGGTGGCGGGATCGGTGAGGATTTCGTGGGCGATGCCCTCGAGCGCGGCCAGTTGCTCGCCGCGTGCCGCCGCCCCGCCGGGAGGCATCATCGTCGCCTGGTC
The DNA here is from genome assembly GCA_021780035.1 of Pseudomonadota bacterium. Lineage (GTDB taxonomy): Bacteria > Pseudomonadota > Alphaproteobacteria > Acetobacterales > Acetobacteraceae > Rhodovastum. The sequence continues at coordinate 6,735 of JAJXZO010000093.1, read as the reverse complement.
CCAGGAGAGCATGGCGGCGGCTTCGCCCAGCAGGGCGTGGCGGGCGAAGCGGGCGCGAAGACGCGCCGGCGCCCCGGGGAGCGTGTTCATGCGCGGGGCTTCAGTTCGGCAGCCGCAGCAGGGTGAACAGGCCGAACGGCGGCACCGAGGCGATGCGCGCGCACACCCTTTCCTCGGGGGAAACGAGGGCATCGAGCGCGAAATCGGGGTGCCAGCCGAGCTTGCGCGAGGCCGGGGCGAGGGCGCGCTCGATCCACCAACGCGGGCCGCGTTCGGCGGCGAAATGGTTGACGAACAGGATGTGCCCGCCGGGGCGCACCACTCGCCGCAGTTCGGCGAGCAGGCATTTCGGGTGCGGCACCACCGAGGCGACGAACATGCCCACGGCGATGTCGAAGCTGCCGGCGGGGAAATTCGTTGCCTCGGCGTCCATTTCGAGCAGCGAGGCGACGCCGGAGAGCTTCTTGCGCGCCACCCGCTCGCGCGCGCGGGCGAGCATTTCCGCCGAGAGATCGATGCCGATGACGCGCTTCTCCGCGCGGTAGAGGGGCAGCGCGAGGCCGGTGCCGACACCCACCTCCAGCACCCGCGTGCCGGGCAGGCGGTTCACCTCGGCGACCGCCACGCGGCGGCCCCAGAAGGAAACGCCGCCAAAGGAGGCGTCGTAGACGGTGGCCCAGCGCCGGTAGGCGGAGCGCACGGCATCCGCATCCAACGCCACCACCGGCTGCCGCCGCCTGTGCGTTTCGGTGGTATGGCTCATTCCTGCTTCGTCCAACCGCTGCCAGCTTCCCCCGCCGCAGCGGGGCGGAAAGAATCTAACACATTCCCGTGTCGGGATGAATGCATGCGTGTTGCGCCCCGGGCAGGACTTGCATGCGATTGCCGGTTCGCGACGTGCCCGGCGGCGGCGCCCGCACGGCGTGCGGCAGCGCCGGCCCTACTCCCCCGCGGCGAGATCGACCGCGGCGGATCGCCCGTTCTGTTGCTGCTCGACCTCGAAGCTGAGCTTCTGCCCTTCGTTCAGGGTGCGCATGCCGGCCTTCTGCACGGCACTGATGTGCACGAACACGTCCTTTCCGCCCGTGTCCGGCGCAATGAATCCGTAACCCTTTGTCGGGTTGAACCACTTGACGGTTCCGTTCGGCATAGACGTCGTGCCTCCTCGCTTGCGGCGCCTTCCGTAGCCGCGCCCGTTCCGTTGCGCCGGGCCGGTCGGTTGTTGCCCGCTCTCGCTGCGCCCGCGCGAGGCGCGACCATAGCGGCCCTTGGCGTGCTCTGCAACGAGCCTCAGTGCGCCGGCCCCGGAGAGACGAACGGCACGGCCGCGGGCGAGGCGGGGGCCGCCGGCGTGAGCGCCGGAGTGAACGGCGGCGTGATCGGCGCCAGCGTGGAGGATGCCGGGGCGGGCGCGGCGGGCGGGGTGAGCGTGGCGGGAGGCGTGAGCGTCGTGGGAGGGGCGAGCGTGGTGGACGGCCCGAGCGTGTCCTGCGGCGCCAGCGTGTTGGCGGGCGCCAGCGGATTGGTCGTGGGCGCCAGGTTCTGCTGCTGCACCTTGGCGGGCGACGGCGCCACGGCGGAGGTGAGGAAGCTGCCGAGCGAACGCCGCACCTCGTATTCGAATTCGACGTTCATGTCGGACATCATCTTCTGCACCAGCGCGTAAAGCTCGGCGCGCACGCCGGCGGGGCTGTCGTCGTTGATGTTGGCGGTGCGGTAGACCCGCGCCTCGGCCGAGCCGACGCGCGCCCCCGACGCGTTGATGATGTTGAGGTGCACGGCGAAGGTGCCGACGTAGTCCGGCCCCCGCTCGACGATGGAGGCGTCGTCGATGACGAACTCCGCCTTGCCGGAGTTGCCGACGGCGACGAGGCGGTCTTGCGCCATCTGCTCCAGCGCGCGTTCCGGCGTGGTGGGGGCGAGGAAGCCGCGCTCGCGGCTGTTCGGGTTCGGCGCCCAGGCATCGACGATGGAAATCGTGGCGACGTTCAGGTGCAGCTTCGCCAGGTAGCTGTAGTCGAGCGGGGCGAAGGTGGTCGGCGGATGGTGCGTGGCGCAGGCGGCGAGCAGCGCCGGCGCGGCGAGCGAGAGCACGCGAAACGCGGCGCGTCGGGAGAGGCGATGGGCGATGGTCATGGCATCCTCCGCTCGGCCGGCCGGCAGGTCACGGCGGCGGCCCCTACGGTGGGCACGGATGCGTGCGAGGTCAACCGTTTCCCCGCAGGGCGGCGCGGGGAAAGCGGAAGTCGATGGCGCAGAAGTGGCAGTGCATGACCACCTCGCCGTCCACGGTCATGTCGTCGAGTTCGGCGGTGCTGAAGCTTTCCAGGATGGAGGCGAGGCGGCGGCGCGAGCAGCGGCAGCCGGAGGCGAGTGGGCGGTCGGCGGTGACCGCCACGCCCTCGGCGCCGAACAGCCGCCAGAGCAGCGCCTCCGGGGTGAGCGCGTCGTCGAGCAGTTCCGCTTCCGTGGCGGTGGCGGCGAGCGTGGTGGCGGTGCGCCAGCCTTCCGCCGCCGCTTCCGGCTCCGTCGTGGCGGCGATGCGTTCCAGGATCAGCGCCGAGGCGCGCCAGCCGGCCTGCGTGGGGGCGCAGGTGAGGCGGAGCCAGACGGGAAGCTGCTCGCTGGTGGCGAAGTAGTGGCTGGCCATCTCCGCCAGCGTCCCGCCTTCGAGGGCGACGAGGCCCTGGTGCCGCTCGGCGTCCGGCCCCTGGTCCACGGTGAAGGCAAGCCTGCCCGCGCCAAGCAGCGCCGCCGCGCCCGGGCTCGGAGTTGCCGCGAGCAGGGCGGCGAGGCGCTTCTCGTCCGCCTCCAGCGTGCCGCGCAGCGCGCCCGTATCGGTGCAGTCGGCGAGCAGCATGCGCACCGGGCCGTCGCCCTGGGCGTGCAGGCTGAAGCTGCCGGCGAATTTCAGCGCCGTGGCCAGAGCCGCGGTGAGCGCCAGCGCCTCGCCGAGGAGCGCCGTGACCGCCCGCGGGCGGGAGGCGCGGGTGAGCAGGAGCTGGGCGATGGGGCCGAGACGCACCAGCCGCCCGCGCACCGGGTGGCGCGGCAGGTGGAACGGCACGACGCCGCGCGGCACCACCAGCGGCGGCAACGCCGGACGTTCGTCTTGCTGTGCCGGCTCGGACATCGCGCCTTCCTCTCGCGGAGCGGGCTGCGCCAATAGCGCGCGGCGACGGCCGCCTCAAGCGCGCGGCGGCGGCCTCAGAGCCCCGTGCCGAGCGCCCAGGCCAGCACGCCCTTCTGCGCGTGCAGGCGGTTCTCCGCCTCGTCGAACACCACGCTCTGCGGCCCGTCGATGACGCCTTCGGTCACTTCCTCGCCGCGGTGCGCGGGCAGGCAGTGCATGAAAATGGCGTCCTTCGCCGCGCGGCGCATCAGGTTCTCGGTGACGCGGTAGGGGGCGAGCAGGTTGTGGCGCGGCGAGTTGGGGTCGTCGGACATGCTGACCCAGGTGTCGGTGACGACGCAGCGCGCGCCCTCTACCGCTTCCTCGGCGGCGGCGAACTGCTCGACGCTGCCGCCGTTGGCGCGCGCCCAGGCGATCAGCTCCGCGGGCGGCGCGAGGCTTGCCGGTGTGGCGAGGCGGAGCGCGAAGCCGAAGCGGGCGGCCGCCTCGATCCAGGAACGGGCGACGTTGTTGCCGTCGCCGCACCAGGCCACCACCTGGCCTTCGATAGGCCCCCGGTGCTCCTCGAAGGTGAGGATGTCGGCCATCAGCTGGCAGGGGTGGGAGTCGGCGGTGAGGCCGTTGATCACCGGCACGGTGGCGGCGGCGGCGAGTTCGCGCATCTTCGCGTGCGCGTCGGTGCGCATCATGATGGCATCGACGTAGCGCGACAGCACCCGCGCGGTGTCGACGATGGTTTCGCCGCGGCCGAGCTGCATTTCGCGGCCCGACAGCACGATGGAATCGCCGCCGAGCTGGCGGATCGCCACCTCGAAGCTGACGCGCGTGCGCGTGCTCGGCTTCTCGAAGATCATCGCCAGCGTGCGCCCGGCGAGCGGGCGCATGCGCCGGCCCGCCGGGGTCTTGAAGCGGGAGGCGAGAGCGAGGATGCCGCGCAGCGTTATTGTTTCGTAATCGGAAAGATCAATGAAGTGACGCAGTGCGGCGCTCATTTCCGCGCCTCTGTGCCGGCGAGCGAGGCGGCGGCGCGGCGCAGCATGGCCAGTGCCGTGTCGATGTCGTCCTCGGGCACGATCAGCGGCGGCACCAGGCGGATGACGTTCTCGCCCGCCGTGACGGAGAGCAGGCCTTCGGCGAGCAGCGCCGCCTGCACCGAGCCGGCGGGAGGCACGCAACGCATGCCCTGCAGCAGGCCGCGGCCGCGGCGGGTTTCGAACACGGAGGGGAAGTCGGCCACCAGCGCGTCGAGCCCGGCGGCGAGGCGCGCGCCCCGGACCGTGACGGATTCGAGGAAGCCGGGCGCAAGGATGACATCGAGCACGACGTTCGCCGCCGCGCAGGCAAGCGGGTTGCCGCCGAAGGTGGTGCCGTGCGAGCCGGGGACGAGATACTTGGCGACATGCTCGCGCGCGAGCACCGCGCCCATCGGGAAGCCGCCGCCGATCCCCTTGGCGGTGGCCACCACGTCCGGGGTGATCCCCGCCCACTCGCAGGCGAACAGCTTGCCGGTGCGGCCCATGCCGCACTGCACCTCGTCGAAGCCGAGCAGCAGGCCGAACTCGTCGCAGGCGGCGCGCAGCCCGCGCAGGAACTCGGGCGTGCCCTCGCGCAGGCCGCCTTCGCCCTGCACGGCCTCCACCATCACGCCGGCGGTCTCGGGACCGATGGCGGCGCGCACCGCGTTCAGGTTGTTGTAGGGAACCTGGTCGAAGCCCTCCACCTTCGGGCCGAAGCCGTGCAGGTATTTCTCGTTGCCGGTGGCGGCGAGCATGCCCAGCGTGCGGCCGTGGAAGGCGCCCTCGAAGGTGATCATACGGTAGCGTTCGGGGTGGCCGCCGTCGTGCGCGGCGCGGCGGATCATCTTCACCATGCCCTCGCACGCCTCGGCGCCGGAATTGCAGAAGAACACGCTGTCGGCGAAGGAGGCGGCGACCAGGCGATCGGCCAGACGCTCGGCCTCGGGGATGCGGTAGAGGTTGGAGACGTGCATCACCCGCTTCGCCTGCTGGGCAATGGCCTCGGAAAGCTGCGGGTGCCCGTGGCCGAGGCTGGCGGTGGCGATGCCGCTGCCGAAATCGAGAAATCGTCGCCCGTCCACCGTATACAGCCAGGCGCCCTCGCCCCGCTCGAAAGCGAGGTCGGCGCGGTTGTAATTGGGCATCAGGGCGGGAATCATCGTGGCTCTGCCATCCGGGCGAACATCCGTCATTACCCCGCGGCGCGCACCTGCGCGCGCGGTTGCGGAAACGCCCACAATGGGGCGTGGAGAGGACGAAAGTCAAACCGGAGGCGGTTTTCCGCGGGCCCGCTTCGTGGCATCGTTCGCGTATGCGGCCCTCTGCCCCGACCCCCGCCCGCCCCGACGCGGCCTCCCTGCACGAGGCGGCGCTTGCCTATCTCGCCCGTTACGCCGCCACCGCCGCATCGCTGATCCGGGTGCTGGATCGCCGCTGCGACCGTTGGGCGCGCGTGGCCGGAGCGGAAGCCGAGGCGACGCTGCCGGATTTGCGGCAGGCGGTGCGGGCGGAGGTGGCGCGGCTGGCCGCCGCCGGGCTGGTCGATGACGCCGCCTTCGCCGAAAACCGCGCCGCGAGCCTGCGGCGCGGCGGGCGCTCGCGCCGGGCGATCGCCGCGCATCTCGCGGCACACGGGGTGGAGGCGGCGCTTGCCCGCGAGGCGGTGTCCGAGGACGCCGAGGCCGAGCTTGCCGCCGCCCTGCTGCTGGCGCGCCGCCGCCGTCTCGGCCCGTTCCGTGCCGAAGGGGCGGAAGCGGACCGCAGGCGCGAACTCGGCACCCTGGCGCGGGCCGGCTTCGGGGAAGGCGTGGCGCGCCGGGCGCTGGCGATGGCGCGCGAGGCGGCGGAGGAACTGCTGGAGGCGGTGCGGCGGCGCTGAGGGCGCGGCGAACGCTTGCGGCTTTCGCTGCTTTTTGGGATAGTTGGGCGACGTCGTTCGCGCAGCTTTCGCAAGATGCCGCCTATGTCCCTGAGCAGAAGCGCCCGCTCCGTCGCCGTCCTGCTGTTCGCCGCGGGGCTTTCCGCCTGCGCCTCCGGCGGGCCGGCCGTGTCCACGGCGGATCTCGGCACCTATCACCGCGGCCTCTCCTGCGCCCCCTTCGCCCGCGCGCTCTCGGGCGTGGAGTTGCGCGGCGACGCCGGCAGCTGGTGGGAGGAGGCGGAGGGGCGCTACGTCCGCTCGCGCACGCCGGAAGTGGGCGCGGTGCTGGTGCTGCGGCCCACCTCCCGCCTGCCGGATGGGCACGTGGCGGTGGTCTCCCGCCTGCTGGCGCCGCGGCAGGTGCTGCTGACCCAGGCGAACTGGGTGCCCGAGCGGTTGACCGAGGACCAGCTCGCTGTCGATGTCTCGCCCGACAACGACTGGACGGAGGTGCGGCTGTGGTGGCCGCCCACCGGCAGTCTCGGCATCCGCGCCTACCCGGCGTACGGGTTCATCCTGCCGCCCCGGCCCGCGAGCCACGCCATGCTGGCGCGAAGCGCCGGCGGCGCGGCGGACGAGGCGGTGGCGCCGCAGCGCGCACACGTGACCTTCTGGTAGGCGGAAGGCGACTGGCCTTTCTCGCGCATCCGGGCTAGCACACGCGG
>JAJXZO010000172.1 GCA_021780035.1 Pseudomonadota bacterium | reverse complement strand
CGCACGGGTCTGTAGCACGGTCAGCGGCAGACCTTCCGCCCGCAGCGCCTTCAGGATGGCGAGCGAGCGGTCGGTGCTGCCGTTGTCGAGCAGGATGTGGTGATCGACCAGGGCGGCGTGGTGGCGGACGAACGCCTCGACGATGTCGTCCTCGTTGAGGACGCGCGTCACCGCCACCAGCCGCATGGCCGATACCTTATCCGTCAGACCGTGCGGTCTCCGCCGGCCTTGAGCGCCGCCTGCGCCGCCGCGAGGCGGGCCACCGGCACCCGGTACGGGCTGCATGAGACGTAGTCGAGGCCGATCTCGTCGCAGAAGGCGATGGAGGCCGGATCGCCGCCGTGCTCGCCGCAGATGCCGAGTTTGAGGCCGGGCTTGGTGCTCCGCCCGCGTTCGGCCGCGATGCGCATCAGCCCGCCCACGCCCTCGATGTCGATGGAGACGAACGGGTCCTTCGGCAGGATGCCGAGGTCGACGTAGGTGGGCAGGAACTTGCCCGCGTCGTCGCGCGACAGGCCGAAGGTGGTCTGCGTCAGGTCGTTGGTGCCGAAGCTGAAGAAATCGGCCGCCTCGGCGATGTGGTCGGCGACCAGCGCGGCGCGCGGCAGCTCGATCATGGTGCCGATGGTGTAGTCGATAGTGACGCCGGTTTCCTTGAAGACGGCCTGCGCCATCCGCTCCACCTGGGCGCGGGTCATGTCGAGTTCCTTCTTCACGCCCACCAGCGGGATCATCACCTCCGGCACCGGCGCCACCCCGGTCTCCTTGGCGACCGCGACCGCGCCCTCGAAGATGGCGCGTGCCTGCATCTCGTAGATTTCCGGGAAGGTGACGCCGAGGCGACAGCCGCGATGGCCGAGCATCGGGTTGGCTTCCGCCAGCTCGGTGGCGCGGCGGCGCATGGTCTCGACGTCGGTGCCGAGCGTCGTCGCCACTTCCTGCAACTCGGCGTTGCCGTGCGGCAGGAACTCGTGCAGCGGCGGGTCGAGCAGGCGGATGGTGATCGGCAGCGGCGCCATGATGCGGAACAGGTCGATGAAGTCCTGCCGCTGGAACGGCAGCAGCTTCGCCAGTGCCGCGCGGCGGCCCTCCTCGTCGGACGCCATGATCATCTGCCGCACGGCGAGGATGCGTGTCGGATCGAAGAACATATGCTCGGTGCGGCAGAGCCCGATGCCCTCGGCGCCGAACTTCCGCGCCGTCTGGGCGTCGAGCGGGGTCTCGGCGTTGGCGCGCACCTTGAGGCGGCGGCAGTCGTCGGCCCACTGCATCAGGGTGGAGAAGTCGTCCGACAGCGTCGGCTCGATCATCGGCACCAGGCCGGCGTACACCTCGCCCGAGGCACCATCGATGGTGATGACGTCGCCCGCGCGCAGCGTCTGCCCGCCGGCGGTGATGGTCTGCGCCGTGTAGTCGACGGAGATGCTGCCGGCACCGGCCACGCAGGGCCGGCCCATGCCGCGCGCCACCACGGCCGCGTGGCTGGTCATGCCGCCGCGGGTGGTGAGGATGCCCTTGGCCGCGTGCATGCCGTGGATGTCTTCGGGGCTGGTCTCGACGCGCACGAGGATGACCGCCTCGCCCCGGTCGGCGCGGCTCTCGGCCTCGTCGGCGGTGAGGACGATGGCGCCGGAAGCGGCGCCCGGGCTCGCCGGCAGGCCCTTGCCGAGCACGACGCGCTTGGCCTTCGGGTCGATGGTGGGATGCAGAAGCTGGTCGAGCGAGGCCGGGTTGACGCGGGTGACCGCTTCCTTGCGATCGATCAGGCCTTCCTCGGCGAGCTCGATGGCGATGCGCAGGCTGGCGGCGGCGGTGCGCTTGCCGTTGCGGCACTGCAGGATGAACAGCGTGCCGCGCTGCACGGTGAACTCGATGTCCTGCATGTCCTTGTAGTGGTGCTCAAGGGTGCTGCGGACGTCGAGAAGCTGCTGGTAGACGACCGGCATGGCCTCTTCCATCGGCTTCTCGCCGGCTTTGGCGCGCTCCTTCGCCATCGGTTGCGGCGTGCGGATGCCGGCCACCACGTCCTCGCCCTGGGCGTTCACCAGGTACTCGCCGTAGAACATGTTCTCGCCGGTCGCCGGGTCGCGGGTGAAGCAGACGCCGGTGGCGCAGTCGTTGCCCATGTTGCCGAACACCATCGCCTGCACGTTGACGGCGGTGCCCCAGTCGCCGGGGATGTCGTTCAGCTTGCGGTAGGTGACGGCGCGCGGGGTTTCCCAGCTGCCGAACACGGCGCCGACTGCGCCCCAGAGCTGCTCGGTCGGGTCCATCGGGAACGGCTTGCCGATCTCGGCGGCGACCATCGCCTTGTACTTCGCCACCACCTTCTGCCAGTCATCGGCGGTAAGCTGCGGGTCCTCGGTGACGCCGCGCGCCTTCTTCGCCTCGGCGATGATCTCCTCGAAGCGGTGGTGGTCGATGCCGAGCACCACGCCGCCGTACATCTGGATGAAGCGGCGGTACGAATCCCAGGCGAAGCGCTGGTCGCCCGACATCGCCGCCAGGCCCTGCACCGTGTCGTCGTTGAGGCCGAGGTTCAGCACCGTGTCCATCATGCCGGGCATGGAGACGCGGGCGCCCGAGCGCACGGAAACCAGCAGCGGCGCCTTGACGTCGCCGAAGCGGAGGCTGAGCGCCTTCTCGATGTGCGTCATGCCCGCCTGCACCTGCGGCGCGAGGTCGGACGGATAGCTGCGCGCGTTCTGATAGAAGGCGGTGCAGACCTCGGTGGTGAGAGTGAAACCGGGGGGCACAGGAAGGCCGATGCGGGCCATCTCGGCGAGGTTCGCACCCTTGCCGCCGAGCAGGTTCTTCATGTCGGCGCTGCCTTCCTTGAGGCCGGCGCCGAAGGCGTATACCCATTTTGTCATTGCTGTCTCGGACTCCTGTTTCAACCTTCGATACACGAAAAATCGGCCGTACGGTTCATCGCCGCGCGCACACGGGCAAGCAGCCGCAAACGGTTGCGGCGCAGTTCCGATGCCGCGATGTTTACGGTAACGCGATCGAAAAAGCCATCCAGGGGGACGCGCAGCGCGGCGAGCCCGGCCATGGCGGCGGCAAAGTCCTCCTTCGCCAACGCCAGCTCCACCACGCCCTCGGCCACGCCGAGCGCGGCGGCGAGGGCGGATTCGTCGGGTTCGGCGAGAAGCGCGGGATCGACCGGCCCATCGTGCGGGCCGTCGCGGCGTTCTTCGATGCGGAGGATGTTCGCCGCGCGGCGGCTGGCGGTGAGGAGATTGGCGCCGTCCTCGCTGGCGAGGAAGGCGGTGACCGCGTCGGTGCGGGCGAGCAGACGGCAGAGGTCGTCGTCGAGCCCGGTGGCGAGCACGGCGGCGAGCACGTCGTGGCGCGCTCCCTCGGCGCGCAACTGGATGCGCAGCCGCTCGGCGAGGAAGGCGAGCACCTCCTCGGCCGTGGAGGCATCCCCGAGGCCGGTGGCGGCGATCAGCGGCCGCAGGTTGAGGCGGAGACGGTTGTCGCGGACGATGCGCACCACGCCCAGAGCGGCGCGGCGGAGCGCGTACGGGTCGCCCGAGCCGGAGGGCTTCTGGCCGATGGCGAAGAAGCCGGCGAGCTGGATCAGGCGGTCGGCGAGCGCCACCGCCACCGCCACCGGCGCCGTGGGCACCGAATCGGCCGCGCCGCGGGGGGCGTAATGGTCGCGGACGGCATCGGCCACCGCCGGCTTCTCGCCGTCGTGCAGCGCGTAGTAGCGGCCCATCACGCCTTGCAGTTCCGGGAACTCGCCCACCATACCGGTGGTGAGGTCCGCCTTCGCCAGCAGCGCGGCACGCCCCGCCTCCTCCGCCGCGGCGCCCACCAGCGGCGCGATATGGGCGGAAAGCGTCACCAGCCGGCGCACGCGCTCGCCCTGGCTGCCGAGGTCGGCGTGGAAAGTGATGGCGTCGAGCGCCGCCACCCTTCCCGCCAGCCGCTGCATGCGGTCGTGGTCCCAGAAGTGCCGCGCGTCGGCGAAGCGGGCGCGCAGCACCCGCTCATTGCCGGCGACGATGGTGCGCCCGCCGTCCGTCGCCTCGACGTTGGCGGCGAAGGCGAAGAAAGGCGCCGGCTGCCCCGTGGCGTCGCGCAGCGCGAAGTAGCGCTGGTTCACCCGCATCGACACCTGCATCACCTCGGGGGGCAGGTCCATGAAGGAGGGGTCGATGGCGCCTAGCAGCGGCACCGGCCACTCCACCAGGCCGGCCACCTCGTCGAGCAGGCCGTCATCCTCGACCAGGGTGAGGCCGTGGGCGGCGGCGGCGGCATGCAGCCCCAGCGCGATGCGGCGCCGGCGCTCGGCGCGCTCGACCAGCACGAAGCGCTCCGCGAGCTTTTCCTGCCATTCGGCGGCGGAACGCACGGCAAAGGCGCCGGGAGCGAGGAAGCGGTGGCCCTCGGTGAGGTCGGCACTGGCGAGGCCGTGGCCGTCGTCGTCGCCTTCCCGCAGGGTGACCGGCACCACCCGCCCGTCGAGCAGGCACAGAATGCGACGCAGCGGCCGCACCCAGGCGAAGTTGCTGCCGCGGCCCCAGCGCATCGACTTCGGCCAGGGGAAGCGGCGCAGCAGGCCGGGCAGCGCCTCGGCGATCAGCGCCGCCGCGTCGATGCCGGGGGTTTCCCGCTCCAGCATCCAGAAGCCGCCTTCCTCGCGCAGCTGCTCGCGGCTCGCGCCGTGCTTGCGCAGGAAGCCGGCGAGCGCCGCCTCCGGCGCCGAGGCGCGCGGGCCGCGCTCGGTGCTGCGGCTGGCGGCGACCGCGGGGGCGACGGTGGCGACGAGGGCGATGCGGCGCGGAGCGTCGAAGCAGCGGATGTTCTCGGGCGCGAGCGGCGCCAGCGCCTGCGCCACCAGGCGGCCGAGCGCCTGCGCGCCTTCGGCCTGCATGCGGGCGGGGATTTCCTCGGAGAACAGTTCGAGCAGAAGTTCGGCCATGGCTCAGTCCGTCTCCGCGGCGAGCCACGCCTCGCAGCATCCCTTGGCGAGCGCGCGGATGCGGCCGATGGTGGCGGCGCGCTCGGTGACGCTGATGACGCCCCGCGCATCCAGCAGGTTGAACAGGTGGCTCGCCTTGATGCACTGGTCGTAGGCGGGCAGCGCGAGCGCGCGCGAGAGCAGGGCGCGGCACTCCGTTTCGGCGTCGGCGAAGTGGCGGGCGAGCATCGCCGTGTCGGCGAATTCGAAGTTGAAGGCGCTGTACTCGCGCTCGGCGCGCAGGAACACGTCGCCGTAGGTGACGCCGCGGCCGTTGAAGTCGAGCGCGAAGACGTTTTCGACGTCCTGCATGTACATCGCCAGCCGTTCGAGCCCGTAGGTCATCTCGAAGCTGGGGTATTCCACGGGGATGCCGCCGACCTGCTGGAAGTAGGTGAACTGGCCCACCTCCATGCCGTCGCACCATACCTCCCAGCCGAGGCCCCAGGCGCCCAGCGTGGGGCTTTCCCAGTCGTCCTCGACGAAGCGGAAGTCGTGCCGGAGCGGGTCGAGGCCCAGCGCGCGGTAGCTGTCGAGCAGCAGTTCCTGCGCGTTCTCCGGACTCGGCTTGATGATCACCTGGTACTGGTAATAGTGCTGCAGCCGGTTCGGGTTCTCGCCGTAGCGGCCGTCGCTCGGCCGGCGGCTCGGCTGCACGTAGGCGGCGGCCCAGGGCCGGCGGCCGAGGGCGCGGAGCGTGGTGGCCGGATGGAAGGTGCCCGCTCCCATTTCGACGTCGTAAGGTTGCAGGATCAGGCAGCCCTGGGCTGCCCAGTAGGCTTGCAGACGCAGGATGGCGTCCTGGAAGCTCGGCTTTGCCGAGCCTTGGGGCTGAAACGGCAAGGTTCTCTCGGGTTCTCTCGGGTGGCCCGCGGCGGTGAAAAGCGGGCGCACCATAAGGGTGCGGCCCTGCCCCAACAAGAGGGGGCGGCGGTGACGCGGCCTTGAAGCGGACGTATGCTCGCGCCACATCGCTGGCGGCGCGAGGCGCATTCCGTCGCCGCCGGCCGCAGGTGTCCCGGAGAGGCCCCCATGACCAATGAAGAACGCGACCTGATCACCTCCTTCATCCAGCGTGTGGGCGGAGCCCCGACGGGCTTCACGGCGCCGCTGGCGCAGGGGCAGGCTCCCGCCGTGCCGATCGACGCGGAGGCCGACGCGCTGCTCGCGCAGTTGTTCGCGCAGTATCCGGAGGCGCGCTACCGCATCGCCCAGATGGCGTTCGTGCAGGAGCACGCGCTGGCCGAGGCGCAGAACCGGCTCCGCCACGTGGAGTGGCAGATGCAGCAGATGCAGGAACAGCAGGCGCAGCCGGCTTCCGGGTCTCCGTGGGGGCAGGGACAGGCGGCGCCGCAGCAGCCGCGCGGGCTGTTCGCCGGGCTGTTCGGCGGCGGCAACCGCGCCGCGCCGCCTCCGCCGCCTCCGCCGCAGGCGCCGCCGCAGCCGCAATACGCGCCCGGCTACAGCCAGGGGATGTTCCAGCCGCGCGGCTCGGGATTCCTCGGCAGCGCCCTGACGACGGCCGCGGGCGTGGCCGGCGGCATGGTGGCGGGCAACGCGCTGATGAACCTGTTTTCCGGCGGCCACGCGGGCTACGGCGGCGGCTTCGCCGGCGTGCCCCCGGCGGCGGCGAACCCATGGGGGAATTCCGGCGCCGATCCCGCCCTTGCCGGCGGCACCGATCCCTACGATGCGGGCGGCGCCGACAAGAGCGCCCCGGGCGACGCGGGCGGCTGGCAGAATGCTTCCGGGGGCCAGGGCGGCGGCTGGCAGGACACGTCCGGCGGGCAGGGCGGCTGGCAGGACGGCGGCTCCGACACGGGCGGCGGCGACATGGGCGGCGGCGACACGGGCGGCGGCGACACGGGCGGCGGCGACATGGGCGGCGGCGGCGACTGGAGCTAGACGGCGCCGCTTCTCAGGGCAGGCGCATCCACGCCGGCGGGTCGGGCCGCAGTTCCGCCCCGCCGCACCTCAGCGGTCCGGCGCCGAGCGCCTTCAGGCGCAGCATGGCGAGGCCCTGGGCGCCGATGCCGCTCCGCATGGTGCCCGCTTCCGCGCCGGCCAGGGTTACCGGCGTGCCCGGTTCCGGCAGATCGCCGCGCACCGCCACCCGCACCAGCCGGCGGCGGACCAGCCCGCGGTAGCGGCTGCGCGCGGTGACCTCCTGGCCGAGATAGCAACCCTTCTCCCACGCGATGGCGCCGAGTTCGTCGAAGCCGGCTTCCATCAGCAGCGTCCGTCCCGCCTCCAGATCCTCGCTGTCGGGCAGGCCGAGGCCGATGCGGTGCGCCCGCCATGCCTCCTCGGCGGCGGTGGCCGCGAGCGGCGCGGGGGAGAGCAGCCGCCAGCCGGCCTCGGCGAGGCGGGGATCGGGGGCCGCGATCATCCCCGGGGCCAGCGGCGGCGGGCCGTCCCAGGACGCGTGGACGGAAAATTCGTTGGAAAGGTCGGCGATTTCCACGCGCGCCCGCAGCCGGTGGCGGGAAAGGCGCTCGCGCACGTCGGCCAGGGTGGCGCGCAGCCCCTCCAGCAGCAGCCGCTCGCCATCGGCGTAAAGAAAGAACTCGGCGAGCCAGCGTCCCTGCGGGGTGAGCAGCGCGCTCCACGCCGCCCGCTCCGGAGCGACCCGGGCGACGTCGGCGCTGACGAGCCCCTGCAGGAAGCCCGTCCGGTCGGGTCCGGCGAGCGCGAGAACGCCACGATCGGCAAGGGCGACAACGGTGGTCATCGCCGGCAGATGGGGCCGCTCCGTGCTCCCTCCAAGACAGCGATGGGGCCGCTCCGTGCTCCCTCCAAGACAGCGGCGGGCGGTGGTGCTATGGCCGAGGCGGAATTGTCGCGGGAGGAGTGGGTTCGATGTGTGGCATCGCCGGCGTGCTGAGCGCCGCGGAGGCGCCGCCCCCGGAGCCGGCGTTGCTGGCGGCGTTCTGCCGCGCTCTCGCCCACCGCGGCCCGGACGGCAGCGGCCAGAGCGTGGCCGGCGGCGTCGGCCTCGCCCACACCAGGCTTTCCATCATCGACCTCGAGGGCGGCGCGCAGCCGCTGTCCGCCGGTTCGGCGGTGCTGGTCGGCAACGGCGAGATCTACGACTACCGGGAACTGAAGGCCGAACTCGCGGGCGCGCGCTTCTCCACGGAGAGCGACTGCGAAGTGCCGCTGCACCTCTGGCCGCGCGAGGGGGCGGCGTTCGCGCACCGGCTGCGCGGCATGTACGCGCTCGCCCTCTACGACCGCTCCGCCCGCACCCTGGCGCTTTGCCGCGATCCGTTCGGCATCAAGCCGCTTTACGTGGCGCAGGTGGCGGGCGGGCTTGCCTTCGCCTCCGAGCCGCGGGCGCTGCTGGCCACCGGCCTCGTGCCGCGGGCGCTGCGCGCCGCGGCGCGCGACGAGTTGCTGCAACTGCAGTTCACCACCGGGGCGGAGACCATCTTCCAGGGCATCGCCCGCGTGCTGCCCGGCGAGACACTGATCTGCGCCGGAGGGCGGATCGTCGAGCGGCGGCGGCTGGCGGCGCTGCCCGAAGGACCGGCGGAGGCGATCGGCGAGGAGGCCGCGCTCGCCCGCCTCGACCGCGCGCTGGAAGAAAGCGTGGATCTGCACCAGCGCGCCGACGTTCCCTACGGCATGTTCCTTTCCGGCGGCATCGACAGCAGCGCCCTGCTCACGCTGATGGCGCGGCTCAACTCCCGGCCGGTGCTGGCCTTCACCGCCGGATTCGACGCTCCGGGCGCGACCGACGAGCGCGAGGCGGCGGCGCGGGTGGCGAAGGCGCTCGGCGCGCACCGTTGCACCATCGAAGTGACGGAGGCCGACACCTGGCGGCACCTGCCCGAGATCGTGGCCTGCATGGACGACCCGGCGGCCGACTACGCCATCATCCCAACTTGGTTCCTGGCGCGCCGCGCGCGCCAGGACGTGAAGGTGGTGCTGTGCGGCGAGGGCGGCGACGAGATCTTCGCCGGCTACGGCCGCTACCGCAGCGCCATGCGGCCGTGGTGGCTGGGCGGGCGGGTGATGCGCGGCCACGGTGCCTTCGACAGCATCGATGTGCTGCGCAACCGGCCGCAGGCGTGGCGCGACGGCATCGCTGCGGCGGAGACGGCGGCCTCCACGCCCGGACGCTCGCGCCTCGCCGTGGCGCAGGCGACCGACTGCGCCGACTGGCTCGCCCACGACCTGCTGCTGAAGCTCGACCGCTGCCTGATGGCGCACGGGGTGGAGGGGCGGACGCCGTTCCTCGACCCCGGCGTGGCGGCGGCGGCTTTCCGGCTTCCCGATGCGCTGAAGGTGCGCCGCGGCATGGGCAAGTGGCTGCTGCGCCAGTGGCTGGCGCGGCACTGCCCGGCGGCGGAACCCTTCGCCCGCAAGCAGGGCTTCACCGTGCCCGTCGGCGCGTGGATCGCGGCCCAGGGGTCGCGCCTCGGGCCGCTGGTGGCCGCCGAGCCCGGTGTGGCCGAGATCGCCGAACCGTCGCGCGTGGGGGCGCTGTTCCGTGCCGCCGCGGGCAGGCGCGAGGGCGCCGCCGCATGGCACCTGCTGTTCTACGCTCTCTGGCACCGCGCCCACATGCTGGGCCTGCCGCCGGCGGGCGACGTTTTCGAAACCCTTGCCAGTCTCTGAGCCGGAGGGAACGCCATGAGCGCGCACTACGACCTGATTATCCGCGGCGGTGCCTGCGTGTTGCCCTGGGGCATCGAGCATACCAGCGTCGGCGTCCGCCACGGCCGCATCGCGGCTCTCGGCGTCGGCCCCGACGCCGAGGCGCCGGAGACGATCGACGCCCGCGGCCTGCACGTGCTGCCGGGGATGATCGACCCGCATGTGCACCTGCGCGACCCGGGCGACGGGACGGCGGAAAGCACCGGGACCGGCACGCGGGCGGCGGTGCTCGGCGGCATCACCGCCGTGTTCGACATGCCGAACACCAGGCCCTCTCTCACCGACGCCGAGGCGCTCGACCGCCGCCGCCGCACGGTGGAGGCCGAGGCGTGGTGCGACGTCGGCCTCTATGTCGGCGCGAGCCGCCAGAACATCGGCGCGCTGGCGGAACTCGAAAGCGAGGCCGGTGTCTGTTCGATAAAGGTGTTCGCCGGCTCCTCCACCGGCGACCTGCTGATCGAGGACGACGCGACGCTGGAGCGGGTGATGCTGTGCGGGCACCGCCGCATCTCCTACCACGCCGAGGACGAGTACCGCCTGCGCGAGCGCCGGGCGCTGTTTTCCACCGGCGAACCCTATGCGCGGCATGCCGAGTGGCGGGACGCCGAGGTGGCCTTCAGCGCCACGCGCCGCATCGTCGCGCTGGCCGAGCGCACCGGGCGGCCCGCGCACCTGCTGCACCTCTCCACGGCCGAGGAGTTCGCCTACCTGCGCGACCACCGCGACATCGTGAGCTGCGAGGTTGTGGTGGGCCATCTCACCCTGGTGGCGCCCGAGTGCTACGAGCGCCTGGGCGGCTACGCGGTGATGAACCCGCCGATCCGCACCGAGGAGCACCGGCAGGCCGCCTGGGCGGCCGTGCGCGACGGCACGGTGGATACCATCGGCTCCGACCACGCGCCGCATCCGCGCGCCACCAAGGAGAAGCCCTGGCCGGAGTGCCGCTCCGGCCTGCCCGGCGTGCAGACGCTGCTGCCGGTGATGCTCGACCACGTGAACGCGGGGCGGCTTTCCCTGCAGCGGCTGGTCGATCTGATGAGCGCCGGGCCGGCGCGGGTGTACGGGCTGCTCGGCAAGGGGCGCCTCGCGGTGGGGTTCGAGGCCGATTTCACCCTGGTCGATCTGCGCCGCCGGCGGCGCATCGAATCCGCGTGGATCGCCTCCGCCTGCGGCTGGAACCCCTACGAAGGCATGGACGTGACCGGCTGGCCGGTGGCGACCATCGTGCGCGGGCGGGTGGCGATGCGGGACGACGAGGTGCTGGGAGTTCCGAGCGGGCGGCTGTTGCGCTTCGCCGGCTGAGCGCACCTACAGCGGCGGCCAGCGGGCGGTGCGGTTGGCTTCCTGCGCCGGCGTGAGGGTAGAGGGCCCGTCAGCGACGCCGTGGCGCGGCGGCCCGTTCAGCCCCTTCGGGTTCTTCCAGCAGTCGATGGTGCCGAGAGTGCGGGTACAGAAGGGCGGCGCGGCGGGCGGCGGGCCGATTTTCCGGCAATAGGTTTTGCCCGCGTCGAGCCGGACGATCGAGCAGTCCTTGCCGGTGGCGGCGGAATAGACGGTATCGCCGATGCCGCGCCCCAGCACGGGGACGGTGGCCGCGTCGGCGGCGATGAAGCCGCCGGCCGGCGCCTCCATCGAGGCGCAGCCCGTCAGCGCGAACAGCAGCAGCAGCGTGGGTGACCGCATCGCCCGAGCCTGCGCCTGCGTGGTGAACGATTTGTTGTGTGCGCCGTTTGCCTCGCGCCGCGGTCGCTTGTATGGTCCGGCGCCCGCCGGACCGAGGGGAATTCCGTGCCCGATATTTTTGATGAAGTCGACGAAGACCTGCGCGCCGAAAGGATGCGGCAGCTGCTCACGCGCTATGGCGGCGTGGTCGTCGCCGCCGTGGTGCTGGTGATTGTCGGCGTCGGCGGCTGGCAGTACTGGCAGGGCGTGCAGGCGAGGCGGAACGCGGCGGTGGCGCAGCAGTTCCTGACCGCGCTCGACAGCGCCGCCAGCCAGGCGCCGGCGGCGCGCCAGGGCGCGGTGGTGGCGCTGGCCGATGTCGCGGCGCACGGCAACGCCGGGTACGCGGTGCTCGCCGAGTTGCGCGAGGCCTCGCTCGACGCCGATCTCGGCAAGGCGGCCGAGGCGCAGGCGCTCTGGGCGAAGGTCGCGGCGGATGCCTCGGCCGATCCGCTGCTTCGCGACGTTGCGGTGCTGCAGTCGGTGCTGCACGAAATCGGCCGCGGCAAGCCCGAGGCGCTGAAGGCGCGGCTGGCGCCGTTGGCGGCGGCGGGAAGCCCGTGGCGGCCGCTTGCCCAGGAGGCGGAGGCGTTGATCGATCTCGAGCAGGGCCAGAAGCAGGAGGCCCGAACCATTCTGAAGCAACTCGCGACCGACGCGGCCGCGCCGCAGGGCGTGCGTGGCCGGGCCAGCGCCATGCTCGCGTGGCTCGACGAATGAGCGCCCGGCGCATCCCGGCGTGGGGCCGGCGGTCGGTGCTGCTGGCGCCGCTCGCGCTCAGCGGCTGCGGGCTGTGGAACCAGTGGTTCGGCGAGCACAAGGTGCCCCTGCCGGGCACGCGCGTTCCGGTGATGACGTTCCCGAACGGACTGCATGTCGGCGAGGCGGCGCCCAGGGTGGAGTTGCCGCCGCCGGTGGCCAATGCCGCCTGGCCGGAAACGGGCGGCAACCCGGCGCACGCCATGGGGCATCTGCGGCTGGCCGATTCTCTTCGCGTCGCCTGGCAGGCGGATATCGGCTCGGGCGGCGGCTACCGCCGCAAGATCACCGCGCAGGCCGTGGCGGCGCAGGGCCGCGTGTTCACCATGGACAGCGACGCGCGGGTGCGCGCCTTCGATCTCGCCAGCGGCCGGCAACTCTGGGAACAGAGCACCCGCGCCAAGGGCAACCGCAGCAGCAACATCGGCGGCGGCATTTCGTGGGACGGCGGGCGGCTGTTCGCCGGCACCGGCCGCGGCGACCTGCTCGCCCTCGACGACGCCAGCGGCAAGATCCTCTGGCGGCACGACCTGGAGGAGCCGGCGCGCGCCGCTCCCACCGTGGCCGACGGGCTAGTGTTCGTGCTTACCATGGACAACCGGCTGGTGACGGTCGCGCGGGACGACGGCCGCGCGCTCTGGAGCTATCAGGCGGCCGGAACCGTGACCCCGGTGCTGGGCCTGCCCTCGCCGGCCTATGCCGATGGGCTGGTGGTGGCCGGCTTCAACTCGGGCGAACTCGCCTGCCTGCGCGCCGCCTCCGGCACGATGGTATGGGGCGACAGCCTCGCCTCTCCGGGCGGCCGCGACAGCGTCGCCGATCTCTCGGCGGTGCACGGCATGCCGGTGATCGCCGACGGCAAGGTGTACGCCGGCAGTCTCGGCGGCCTGGTGCTGGCGCTCGACCTGCGCACCGGGCGGCGGCTGTGGGAACAGGCCCTTGCCGTTGCCGATACTGCGGCGGTGGCCGGAGACTGGCTGTTCGTGCTCGACACCAACCAGCAACTGGCGGCGATCCGGCGCACGGACGGCGTGGCCGCGTGGGTCGCCCAGCTGCCGCGCTTCCAGAACGAGAAGGACCAGAGCGACCCGATCTTCTGGGTCGGCCCCCTGCTGGCCGGCGACCGGCTGGTGGTGGGATCGAACCATGGCCACGCCCTCTCGGTAAGCCCCTACACCGGCGCCATCCTCGGCGAGCAGCGCGTGCCGGGCGCGGTTTCGGTGCCCCCGAGCCTCGCCGCCGGCACGCTGCTTCTCGTTACCGACGACGCGACGCTGGTCGCGTTACGCTAGTCGTGCCGCCCATCGTCGCCATCGTCGGCCGGCCGAACGTCGGCAAGTCCACGCTGTTCAATCGGCTGGCGGGGCGGCGGCGGGCGCTGGTGGCCGAGAGCGCCGGCGTCACCCGCGACCGCAACGAGGCCGAGGCGATGCTGCGCGGACGGAAGGTGCGGCTCATCGACACCGCCGGTGTGGAGGAGGCGGCACCGCAGACCCTGGCCGGGCGCATGCGCGCCTCCTCGGCGGACGCGGTGCGGCAGGCGGCGCTGGTGCTGCTGGTGGTGGATGTGCGCGCGGGCGTCACCCCGGCGGACGAGGAAGTGGCGGCGTGGCTCCGTCGCCAGAACCGCGAAATCCTGGTGGTGGCGAACAAGGCAGAGGGTCGCGCGGGGGCGCAGGCGGCGCTGGAGGCGTGCGCGCTCGGCTTCGGGCAGCCGCTCGCTGTCTCGGCCGAGCACGGCGAGGGCATCGCCGACCTGATGCGCGAGGTGGCCGAGCGCTTGCCCGCGGAGGTGGACGAAACCGAAGGGGAAGCGGCCGGGCCGGCGCTGAAGCTCGCCATTATCGGGCGGCCGAACGCCGGCAAGTCCACCTTGCTCAACCGCCTGCTCGGCGAGCAGCGGATGATCACCGGCCCCGAGCCGGGGCTGACCCGCGACGCCGTTTCGGTACTGCTCGACGGCGGCGGGGACGCGCCGATCGAACTGGTGGACACCGCCGGCATCCGCCGCCGCGCCCGCGTCGAGCAGCCGCTGGAGAAGGCGGCGGTGGCCGCGGCCATAGGCGCGCTGAAGATCGCCGAGGTGGTGGTGCTGACAGTGGACGCCGAGCGCGGGCTCGACGAGCAGGACCTGGAGATCGCCCGGCTGGTGGAGCGCGAGGGCCGCGCCCTGGTGCTGGCGCTGACGAAATGGGACGCGGTGGCGAACCGCGGTGAGGTGAAGCGCGCCATCGCCGCGCGGCTCGAGGCCTCGTTCGCGCAGTTGCGCGGCCTGCCGGTGGTGACGCTTTCGGCGCTGACCGGCGAGGGAATGGCGGCGCTGCTGCCCGCCGTACGCGCCACGCACGCGGTGTGGAACACGCGCATCAATACCGGGGTGCTGAACCGTTGGCTGGAGACCGCGCTCGCCGCGCACGCGCCGCCGCTGGTGGCGGGCAGGCGGCTGAAGCTGCGGTATCTCACGCAGGCGAAGGCGCGGCCGCCCACTTTCGTGCTGTTTGGCAGCCGCGCCGAGCAGACGCCGATCATCTACCAGCGCTACCTGGTGAACGGGCTGCGCGAGCGCTTCCACCTGCCGGGCGTGCCGATCCGCCTGCAATTGCGCGGCACGGAAAACCCCTTCGCCGACCGTTAGCCCGGAGGCAGGAGTTCCGCGATGCAGGGCGGCAGGGCGAAGGACGCCTGCTGCACCTCGGGCGTCCAGTAGCGGGTGGCGCCGAGGATGCCGGCGGCCTCGGCGCGGGCGCGGAGCGTTGCCGCCGGCACGCGGTCGAAGCCGGGCGTGGCGGAGGCGAGGCCCAGGGTCATGAAGCCGCCGACGTAGCTCGGCACCGCCGCAACGTAGGCGCCGATGTGGGCGAAGAAGCGGGCGCGCCGCGCGCTGGTTTCGCGCAGTTCCTGCCCTTGCAGGAAGGGTACGCCGCACTGGTTGACGATGAGCCCGCCCGGCGCCAGCACGCGCGCCGCGTCGGCGTAGAAGGCGTCGGAGAACAGCACCTCGCCGACACCGGCCGGGTCGGTGGAATCGACGATGACGACGTCGAAGGAGGCGGACGGGGCCTTCGCCACGTAGTCGATGCCGTCGCCGACGATCACCTCGGCGCGGGGATCGTTCCAGGCATCGCCGCCGACGGCAGGCAGGAATTGGCGGCAGAGATGGATCACCTCGCCGTCGATCTCCACCATCACCGCCTTCGCCACGGTGCGGTGGGCGAGCACGCGCCGCAGCACGCCGCCGTCGCCCGCGCCGATGATCAGCACGCGTTTCGCCTCACCATGGGCGAGCAAGGGGACGTGGGCGAGCATCTCCTGGTAGACGAACTCGTCGGCCTCGGTGATCTGCACCACGCCGTCGAGCAGCATCACCCGGCCGAAGCGTTCCGAGTCGAAGATGACGATCTCCTGGAACGGGCTTCGTACCCGCGCGCACTCGCGCACGACGCGGAAGCGTTGGCCCCAGTCCGGGTACAGGCTCTCGTTCGCCCACAGATCGGCGGTCATGCGGGGTGCTCCACGCTGGGAGGGGGATAGCCGCCGGGCGGGCTCAGCCGAGGCGGCCACGCCTTTGTTCGGCGAGGCGGATCTCGGAGGGGGAGAATGCCTGGCGCAGCACCGGCACCGATCGGTGCGGGTCGCAGGCGCCGCACATGAAGATGTCCACGGCGGCGAAGCCGCGCTCCGGCCAAGTGTGGATGGAGATATGGCTCTCGGCCAGGATCACCACGCCGGAAACGCCGCCATTCGGCGAAAACGTATGGAAATGGCTGTGCAGGATGGTGGCGCCGGCCGCCAGCGCCGCATCGCGCAGCGCGGCGTCGATGTGCGAGGCGTCGTCGAGCCTCGTGGCCCCCCACAGGTCGGCGAGCAGGTGCGTGCCGGCGAAGCGGACGCCGTCACGTTCGACGAAATAGTCCTTGCTTGTCTCTTCGGCGGCGGCCGAACCGATCGTTGTTGTCTGGTTCTCGCTCGGGAGTTCCGAGACCATCCCCAGTTGCGTGAGTGCGTTCATCGCGCATCCCTCCATAACCAGCAGACGGCCGCGTGGGCGCGGGCCGCGTGCGCGCGCCCCCGGGGGCCAAGGCGGCGCAACATGGGGGAAAGGGGGGGGGGGTGCAAGCCCCAAGAGGCGCTCATCCCCCGTTTTTTTGCATTTCTGTGATTTTTTCGCTCAACGACTCGGCGTGCCGAGCAGGCTCCCGGCCAGAAGGTTCTCGCGGTGGGCACGCGCGAGGTCGGAGGGCAGCAATACCGGCGGCGCCGTGAGCAGGCGCAGCATGTCGGCGGCGTGGCCGGCGGGCATGCGGGAGAGGTTCTGCTGCCGCAGATCCGCCAGGGTGGCGGCGTCGCTCGCCTGCGCCGCATCCGCGGCCAGGCGCAGCACCGTTTCGGCCTGGTTGGAGGTGAGCTGGCCGGACGGCGGCACGCTGGCGGCGGCGAGTTGCCGCAGCGCGGCGGTGGCGCCGGCCCAGTCCCGCGCCTTCTCGAGCAACTGCGCGCGCAGGCCGAGCGCCGCGGGGTCGCCAAGCCCATCGAGAGCGGCGGCGGCGCGGGCGGCGTCGCCCTCGGCGGCGGTGGCGCGCGCCCACACCAGCACCCTCTGTTCCAGCACTCCCGCCGGGAGATTGTCGGCGGCGGTGGCGCCGAGGGCCGAGAGCGCGCCGCCGGCGTCGCCGCGTTGCAGTCGCACCTCGGCGAGGCGGCGGCCGAGTTCGGCGCGCACCACGCCGGGAGGGGCGGCGGCCACCAGCCTGGCGAATACCGGTTCGGCGCGGGCGGGCAGGTCGAGCGCCTCCAGCCGGTCGGCGAGACGGCGCGCCAGGGCGAGGCCGGATTCACCTTCGGTGATGAAGCCGGGGTTCTCCTCGACCATCGCCACGAGTTGCAGCGGCGGCATCGGCGATCTGGCGTCCTGCGCCAGCGCGGCGACGAAGATCTGCCGCATGCGGGCGCGGAATTCGCCGGCGGCGAAGGGCAGCGCCGGGATCGCGTGGCGCAGCAGGGTGAGTGCGGCGCGCGGGCTGCCCGACTCGGCGCGCAGTTCGGCGGCGCGGAGCCGTAGTGCCACCTCGCGCCGGTCGCCGCGCCAGACATACAGCAGCCTGTCCATGGCGTCGGCCGCGGCGGTGGTGGAGATCCGGCCGAGGGCGAGGCGAAGGTCGACGGCGCGCGGGGCGGCACGGGCGCGCAGCAACTGGTCGGGCGATTGCGCGAGCCGGTCGAACAGGGCGAGCGCCTGTGCCGGGTCGCGCCGCTCGGCGAGAAGCGCGCGGGCGAAGTCGAGGCCGTGGTCGTGCGGGCGGGAGGCGACGAGACGCCGCGCCGCCACCGCCTCGCCGCCCTGGGCCATGGTTTCGGCGGCGAGCGGCAGCAGGCGGTGGCGCAACGTGGCGGGGTAGGCGAGCAGCAGCCGGGTTTCGCCGGCGAGCGTGGCGGCGGCGGCGCTGGGATGATGCAGCATGGCGGCGCGCAAAGCCCGCCAGAGGGAAACCTCGTCGCTACCGGCGAGCCTGGGATCGTCGATCCCCGCGCTCGCGCCGAGGCGGCCGGCGAGCAGCGCGGCGATGGCGCGCAGGCCGATGACGTCGGGGTTGGCGGCGGCCTGCGGGTCGCTTGTTTCCACCAGCCCGAGTAGGCCGTCGGCCTCGGCGCCCATGCCGAGCGCGAGCATCGCCTGCGCCGCGGCGATGCGTGCAAACGTGCGCCGGCCCGGCGGCGCGTTGCCCGCGCCCGCCTCGGCGGCATCGAGGCGGCGGAGCAGCGCGGGCACCGGCAGGTCGGGGAAGTCGAAGCGGCGGGTCAGGCGGGCGGCGGCGTCGAGCGCGCCGAGATCGACCTCGGCGGGCGCGAGGGCGAGGCCGCGGGCCGGCAGCATGGAGCGCAGGACGAAGCCCTCCCCGGCTCGCCGGAGGGTGATTTCGTCGGAAAGCGCGGCGACTGCCACGCCCTGCCACGTCGGCAGCAGGGTGAATTCCGGCGTGGCGTGCGCCACCGTCATCGCCGAGCCGGGGGCGTGTTCGGTGCCGACCAGCAGCAGGCCGCCGGTCAGCGGGTCGGTGAGCCGCAGCGCGTGGCCGGGACTGGGCAGCGGCAGCCGCAGTTGCGGCCCCGGAGCCTTGCCGGCGGTATCGAGCGCGGGATGGATTCGTGCCGGCGGCGCCTGGGCGCCGAGATGCACCGTCCAGCCCTCGGCGGCGTGCGACAGCCGCAGCCCGCGGCCGGAAAGGAGGGGGAAGACGAGTTCGGTGCCGGCGGGCAGCAGATGCACGGCGGCGGCGCCGAGGGCGCCGGAGCGCGGCAAGGCGCGCACGTCGATCGGCCGGCGCTCGTCGAATATCAGCACCGCCTGGGAGCCGCGGCGGAAGGCAGCGGCAAAGGCTGCGCGCCGGTGCGGGGGGCGGCGGGAGCGGAGAAGTCGAGCACCAGGTGATGGCGCAGGCGCAGCGCGTGCAGGCGCGTGCCCGGGGCGAAGCGGAGCAGCACGCCGTCCGCTTCGGGGACGATGGCGCTGATGTGCGGCGGCGGCGCGCCTTGCGGCCGCACCACGCCGCCGGAGACGCGCACCAGCAGTCCGTCGGCCTGTTGGCGCAGGCGGTACCGCACGGATGCCGGCAAATCGAGGACCACGCGGCCGAAGCCGGCGTGGATGCCGGTGCGAAGCGGCACCTCGGCCGGCGCCGCGGCGGCGATCGCCAGGCCTCCGAGGCCGAGCAGCAGCATGCGGCAGCGGAGCGGCGGGCGCGCCATCGTCTCAGTCGAGGCTGGCGAGCAGGCGGTCGATGTCGGTCTGGTCCATGGCGTTCACCGGCAGTTGCGGCCCGTGCATCGCCACGTCGGCGCTCTCCGCAAGGTGCGCGTCCGGCACGGCCGCCGGCACCGGCAGGTCGCCGCCGAACGCAGCGATGATCTGCGCCACCTTGGCGTCGATGGCCTTCAGCGTCGCCACCACCTTGGTGATCCGCTGGCCGGTGATGTCCTGGAAGCCGCATTCCTCGTAGATGCGGGTGGTTGCCCACTGCAGCTTCGTGGCCAGCGCCCGCTGGCTCTCGGCCTCGAGTTCCGCCGCCACATGGTCAAGCGTCTCGCAGGTTTCGAGGATGGATTCGGTGGCGCGCGCCGTGTGGGCGACGATGGCGTCGAGCTCGTCGGTGGCCGAGGGAATGTGGCTCGTGTTGATGTCTGCCACCCGGAGTGCCGCGATCTCCGCCTTGGCGGTGGCGATGGTGCGGCCGAGCGCGGCCACCTCGCCGAGCAGCGCCGCCTCGGAGGCGGTGAGGTCGCCGCGCAGCGTGGTGAGCACCGCGCGCACCACCTCCGCCAGGGCCTCGGGAGCGGGCTCGGGGTAGCGCAGCCGCAACTGTTGCAGGCGGAGCGGCAGTTCGCCGGTCATCGGCAGGACATCATGCATGGCCGAGTACCTTGGCGATCTTCTCGCGCAGCGTTTCGGCGTTGAACGGCTTGACGATGTAGTTGGAGACGCCCGCCTGCTTGGCGGCGATGACGTTCTCGGCCTTGCTTTCGGCGGTGATCATGATGAAGGGCAGCGCCCGCAGCCGCGAATCCGCCCGCACCTCCTGCAACAGTTGCAGCCCGGTCATCGGCACCATGTTCCAGTCGCTGATGACGAGCCCGAACGAGCCGGCGCGCAGCTTGGCCAGGGCCTCGGCCCCGTCGGTGGCCTCGTCCACGTTGTTGATGTCGATCTGCTTCAGCAGGTTGCGGATGATGCGCAGCATCGTCTTGTAGTCGTCGACGATCAGCACATTGAGCGAGCGGTCCATGGCGGGCGGGTTCTCCTAGGGGGCGGCGGGGGTGGTGGCCTGGAGGCGGCGCTTGGCGAGTTCGTCGGTGACCAGCCGGGCACGCGCGGGCTGCATGGCGGCGAGGATCGGTGCCGCGTTGCGCTCCTTCATGCGGTCGAGCACCGGCAGCAGCACGGTGAGGTCGAGCTTGTTGAAGATGACCGCGGCGTCGCGCGGCTTCATCACCGAGTAGACCTTCACCAGCCCCTGCCAGTTGGCCTCCTCGTGCGCCTTGCGGGCGGCGTTCAGCGCCTCCAGCCGCTTCTGCAGCGCGTCGAGCTGCCGCACGCGCGCCGCGAGCTGCTTTTCCGCGGCGCCGAGCGTGGCCTTGCGCACCCCGAGCGCTTTCTCGCGGGCGTCGAGTTCCGCCTTGCGGGCGCGCAGGTCGAGCAGCAGCTTGCGTTCGGTTTCCGAGATCGGCGGGGTGAGCGGCCCGGTTGCCGCCGCCCGGCAGGCGGCGGGCGCGGCGGGGGCATCGGCGGCAGGAGCGGCCGGGGTAGGCGGGGCGGCTGTGGCGGCCAGCGGCACCGCGGCACGCACCAGCGCCACCGACTTCAGCGCCAGCAGTGCGGCCAGCGCGACGATGGTGAGCGGCAGCAGGCGCGGCACGGGCGGGGAGAACTTCATCGCGCGCCTCCTCTCAGCGGTTGAGTCGGAGCGCGCGCAGCAGGTCGCGCTCCGCCTGGCTGCGCGGCCCGGCGCCCTCGCGGTCGGATGCCGGCGGCATTTCCGGTCCATCCCCCTCGGGGGCGGGGCCGCCTGCCGGCGCTTCCGGACCCGGCGGCACCAGCGGCGCGGAGACGACGGGTGCCGGCGGCACCAGCGGCGCGGAGACGACGGGTGCCGGCGGCACCAGCGGGCGCGCCGCCCGCACCAGCGCGTCGAGCCGGTCGGCCAGCCTCTCGCCCCGTTCGATCAGGAACAACAGGTCGTCGCGAAGACCCGACGCCGTTTCCGTCTGCCGCTCCACCTGCTTTCCCGCGCCCTCCGCCGCCGCCCGCAGCCGCTCGATGCCGATCTCCGCCGTGCGTGTGCTGGAGTTGAAGCCGTCGACCAGCGATTCGAGCGCGGCCCGGTCGCGCTTCAGCACCGAGAGCGCGCGCTCCAGGCGGATGGCGTGGAACAGCGTGGCGGCGAGCAGCACCAGCAACACGGATTCGAGCAGCCATTGCATCGGCATCCCGGCAGTTCCCTCGCCCGTTTTGGCGTCGATCCGGTGGCGGCACGGTCAGCGCTCCGCGCCCGCGGCGCGTGGCACCTCGCGGTCGATGCGCACCGCCACGCGGTTCTTGCGCCGCCCCACCTTGCCCTCGAACAGCGCCGTGCCGCCGCAGCGGAGCTGCACCGGCGCCCCCGGCGCGCAGGTGAGAAGGATGCGGCTGCCGACGGTAAGCGCCATCACCTCGGACAGCCGCACCACCTGTTCGTCGAGCACCACGGAAAGATCGACGTCGGTGCTCCACAATTCCTCGGCGAGATGGGTTTCCCAGATGGAATCGCGGCCGAACTTCTCGCCCATGAACTGCTGCAGCAGCAGTTCGCGCACCGGCTCCAGCGTGGCGTAGGGAAGCAGCAGTTCCAGCCGCCCGCCACGGTCTTCCATGTCGATGCGGAGCCTTGCCAGAACCGCGGCGTTGGAGAGGCGGCTGATGGTGGCGAAGCGCGGGTTCACCTCGAGCCGCTCGAAGCGGAAGGTGACGGGGCAGAGCGGATCGAAGGCGGCGGCGAGATCGGCGAGCACCACCTGGATCAGCCGCTCCACCAGCGTGCGCTCGATGGTGGTGTAGGGCCGGCCCTCGATGCGCATGGCCGCCGTGCCGCGCCGGCCGCCGAGCAGGACATCGACGATGGAGTAGATCATGGCGGAATCGACCACCATCAGCCCGTAGTTGTCCCACTCCTCGGCCTTGAACACCGCGAGCATCGCCGGCAGCGGGATGGAGTTCAGGTAGTCCCCGAAGCGGAGCGAGAGGATGTTGTCGATGCCGACCTCGACGTTGTCGGAGGTGAAGTTGCGCAGGCTGGTGGACATGATGCGCACGAGGCGGTCGAAGACGATCTCGAGCATCGGCAGGCGTTCGTAGCTCACCAGCCCGGAGCTGATGATTTTCTGCATGCCGGTGCTGGCCTCGCCGCCGGCGGGGCCTTCGTCGAAGCCGAGCAGGCTGTCGATCTCGGCCTGGTTCAGCACCCGCTGCGCTTCCACCGGCGGCGCCTCGCCGGCGGCCTCCGCCTCCCAGGCGGCGGCGAGATCGGCGTCCGAGCCGCTCATTGCACCAGAAGCTCCGTGAACAGCACGTCGGTCACCCGGGCCGGAGCGATGGCGACGTTGGCGCGGGCGATCAGTTCCTCCCGCAGGCGCCAGGTGCCGGCCGAGCCGGCGAGTTCCTCGGGCCGCATCTCGCGCAGGTAGGTCTGGAACAGGTCGAGCAGCCGGGGCAGCCCCGCCCTGGCGATGGCGACGTCGCGCGCGCTGGCCAGTTCGACGACCGCCTGCAGCTTGATGAATGCGGCGTTCTGGCCGGGGCCGGGGTTCAGGTTGGCGATGATCTCGGGCAGTTCCAGCGAATGCACCACCGGCATGGCGGGGTTGGCGTCGTTGGCCGCCGCCGGCCTCGGCTTGCGCAGCCCGAGCCAGCGCGGCAGCGGGCCGCCGAACCACAGCCCGGCGCCCCCGCCGGCGACCAGCACGGGGATGGCGAGGAACAGCAGGCGCCGCCGCCTGTTCTTTCCGGGCGGCTCCGGCGGCGGGGTTTCCGTCTCCGTCTCCGTGTCCGCCGGCTGTTTCGTGCCCGCCGCCGCCATGCCCGACGCTCCACGCCGATGGGTCGCGCCCATCCCCGCCGCGCGGGCCATCCGCACGGTCGGAACCATGCTCGCCGGCGGCGGTTAAAGAACGCTTGAGGAGGCGGTCATTCCTGCCGGGTGGCGCGCGAGGGCGCCCGGCAGCGACTGCCGCCCCGAGGCCAGGTGGCGCGCGGCGGGCCTCGGCTGCGGGCCGTTTGGCAGGCTGGCACGGCGCTTGCCTCGACAGGCGGCGAGGGACCGCCGTTCGTGCGCGGCCCGGGAGCCTCGCGATGGACAACGCCACCACGATCGCCCTTTCCCGCCTGGTCGCGCAGACGCGCGCGATCGACGTGCTCGCCAACAACGTCGCCAACATGAACACGCCCGGCTTCCGCGCCGAGCGGACGATCTTCGCCGACTGGCTGTGGCAGCGGCAGGGAAACGAGCCGCCGGGGAGCGGCGTCATCGCCTACACGCAGGACCGCGCCACCTACCGTTCGCGCCGGCCCGGCGAGATCGACCATACCGGCAACCCGCTCGACCTCGCGCTTTCCGGAACGGGCTATTTCACCGTATCGACGAAACGCGGACCCAGGCTGACGCGCGCCGGACGCTTCGCCCTCGCCGCGAACGGCACGGTGGTGGACGAAGAGGGCAACGCCCTGCTCGACGTCCGCGGCAAGCCGCTCAAGGTCACCACCGCCGACACCATGCTGAGCGTCGCCGCAGACGGCACGCTCTCGAGCGAGAACGGGCTGATCGGCAAGATCGGCGTGGTTTCCGTCGCCGATCCGAACAAGCTGAAGGCCGAGGGCGGGCGGCTGCTCAACGCCGCCGCCACCACCACGCGGCCGGTGGCCAGCCCGAAGATCGTCGAGGGCGCGGTGGAAAAGAGCGACGTGCAGCCGACGATGGAGGTCACGCGCATGATGAACGACCTGCGCGGCTTCCAGATGGTGGCGCAGTTCATCCAGGCGGAGGCCGACCGCCACCAGAGCGCCATCCAGCGCATCATGCAGCAGCACAGCTGAGAGAACGGAGACCGACGATGCGCGCGCTCGATATCGCCGCCACCGGCATGCAGGCCCAGCAGACGAACGTCGAGGTCATCTCGAACAACATCGCCAACATGACCACCACCGCCTTCAAGCGGCGGCGGGCGGAGTTCCAGGACCTGATGTACCAGAACCTTCGCCGTGTCGGCTCGAACTCGTCCGATTCCGGCTCGATCGTGCCGGCCGGCGCGCAGGTGGGGCTCGGCGTGCGCACGGCGGCGATCTATCGCATCGACGAGCAGGGAAACCTGCAGCAGACCTCGAACACGCTCGACCTCGCCATCAGCGGCAACGGCTACTTCCAGGTCACCCTGCCGTCGGGGGACACCGCCTACACCCGCGACGGCACCTTCGGGCTTTCCCCCCAGGGGCAGATCGTCACCGCCGACGGCTACGTGGTGGCGCCGGGCATCACCATTCCCTCCAACGCCACCTCGGTGACCATCAACACCAGCGGCCAGGTGCAGGTGACGCTGAGCGGCCAGTCCTCGCCCACCACGGTGGGGCAGATCCAGCTCGCCACCTTCCCGAACGACGCCGGGCTCGACGCCCAGGGCAACAACCTGCTGCTGCAGAGCGCCGCGAGCGGCAATCCCACCACCAGCAGTCCGGGTCAGCCCGGCTTCGGCACCGTGATGCAGGGCTTCGTCGAGACCAGCAACGTCAACGTGGTGACCGAGATCACCAACCTGATCACCGCCCAGCGCGCCTACGAAATGAACAGCCGGGTCATCACCACCGCCGACCAGATGCTTTCCACCCTCACCAACATGCACTGATTTCTCCGCCCCGCCGCGAGAGACGCGCCATGAAATTCTTTCTTTCGGTCCTCTTCTCCACCCTTGCCGTCGCCCAGCCGTCCGCGGCGGCGGCGCTGCGGCCGCTCACCACCCTCGATTCGCCGGTGGTGCGGCTGTGCGACCTGTTCGCCGACGCCGGACCGCTGGCCGACCGCGTGCTGGGGCCGGGGCCGCAGCCGGGCGAGCGCATCGTGGTGGAGGCGCCGCAGCTTGCCGCCATCGCGCAGCAATTCGGCGTGGACTGGCAGCCCGCCTCGCCGGCCGAGAGGGCGGTGCTCAACCGTCCCGGCCGGCTGCTGCCAGAGAAGGATCTCCGACCCGTGCTGCGCCAGGCGCTGCTCGGGGTGGGCGCTCCCGCCGACGGCGAGGTGACGCTATCCGGATTCCAGGCGCCGATGGTGCCGCTTGCCGGCAAGGTGCTGGTGGCGGTGGAACAGCTCGATTTCAGCGCCGCCACGGGGCGTTTCGCCGCCACGGTGCTGGTGAGCGGAGCCGGCATGGATACGCTCCGCGTGCGCGTGGTTGGCGATGACGAGGCGATGGTGACGGTGCCGGTGCTGGCGCGGCGGCTGCCCGCCGGACAGCTGCTGGTGCCCGCCGATCTGCGGCCCGCGCGGCTGCGGGCGAGCCTGCTGCGGCCCGACACGCTGCGCGCCGCCGCCGATGCCGCGGGCAAGGCGCTGCGGCACTTCACCGCCGCCGGCGAGCCGCTGGCTTCCGGCGATCTCACCGCGCCGCTGGTGGTGGAGCGCAATGCGCGGGTGCTGATGCGCCTGATGATGCCGGGGCTCACCGTCACCGGCCGGGGGCTCGCGCTCGATGCCGGCGCCGTCGGCCAGAGCATCCGCGTGCTCAATCCGGCCTCGCAGGCGATCGTCGCCGCCGAGGTGGTCGGCCCCGGCCTCGTGCGGGTGGCGCCCGGCAGCGTGCCATTGCAGCCGGCGGCCGGCGTGGGGAGGCTGGCGCAGCGATGAAAACCCCCCTGCGCACCCTGCTGCTGCTGATGCCGCTGCTGCTCGCCGGCTGCGGCGCGCTGCAGCGGCTCTCCGAAGTGGGACGGCCGCCGGCGATGACCCCGACCTCGGACCCCACCAGGGCGCCGACCTGGAGGCCTCTCACCATGCCGATGCCGAACCCGCGGACGGCGAGCCCTTCGCCCAATGCGCTGTGGCTGCCCGGCAGCCGCGCCTTCTTCAAGGACCAGCGTGCCTCGCAGGTGGGGGACATCGTCACCATCCTGATCAATACCAACGACAGCGCCGACGTGGAGAACGCCACCTCGGCCACCCGCACGGGCTCCGAGAGCATGGGGCTGCCCAACCTGTTCGGGCTGGAGGCTCTGATCCCGCACATGATGGCGGGGGCCAATCCAGCGAACCTGATCTCGGGGAGCACGGGCAACAGCAATGTCGGCACCGGCGTGCTGAAACGGAAGGAGGCGGTGGCGCTGAGCCTTGCCGGGGTCATCACCCAGGTGTTGCCGAACGGCAACCTGGTGATTTCCGCCCACCAGGAGATGCGGGTGAACAGCAAGCTGCGCGATCTCAGGGTGACCGGCGTCATCCGCCCGCAGGACATCTCGAGCGAGAACACCATCGACGGCTCCCGCGTCGCCGAGGCGCGGATTTCCTACGGCGGCCGTGGTCAGTTGACCGGTGTGCAGACGCCGCGCTGGGGACAGCAGGTGCTCGATATCCTGAGCCCGTTCTGAGGCGTCGGCGAGCCCCGCGCCGTCGGCGGGGCGCGTCTCCTTGACAGAAAAAGTGAGATATACTAACACTCCGGCGGACCAGGGTCCGCAGGCCGCGCACACCTTCCTTGCCATCCGCGAGAAGCCCGCGGCGCGCAGCGGGGCGACCCGGTCCATATTGTGGTGACGGATTCGGAGAACGCGATGAAACGATGGTTCCTTGCAATGGGCATGGCGCTGCTGCCTGCCCTTGCCGCGGCGCAACTCTCTCCCCAGACGCCGCCGGGCAACGGCCTGACCAGCAGCGGCGGGCGGCTGTCGGTGCTTTACGGCACCACCGCCGGCACCGCAGCCGCCGGCAACGACGCGCGCATCGTCGGTGCCGTGCAATCCGCCGGCGGCAACGCCTCCACCACCACCGTGACGGCGTCGGGGGGCACCGTCGCCCGTACGCTCGCCAGTCTGGCCGGTGATACGCTGAACGTCATGGATTTCGGGGCGGCGGGCGACTGCGCCACCGACGACACCGCGGCGTTCAACGCCTACGCGACCTACCTGCGGAACCTGTCCGGCTACCAGGGCTACGCGCGCGAGTTCAACCTGCCGGCACACGCCTGCTTCGTGCTGAACGGCTCGGTGAACCTCACGGCGCTGAACGGCCTTCTCTTCAACGGCAACGGCAGCACGCTCGTCGGCAATGCCACCGGCAAGGCCGTGCTCGACGCCGTGGAGAGCCAGAACGTCACGTTCGAGCATGTGAAGATCATCGCGCAGAACAACCCCAAGGTCGGCATCCAGATCGGACGCCCGCTCAACGGGTGGAGCGGTGCCGGCGAAGTGTCGATGATCGATGTCTACATGGACGGCGCCTTCTCGCTCGCGCCGCTCTACGACCGGGCGGCGGAAACCAGCAACTTCATCGATGTATTCCTGCAGAACCGCACCGACAGCCCGACCGCCTACGGCGTTGTGCTCGACGGCGACAACCACTTCCCGATCACGTCGGATTTCGCCGCCACCTACAACCCCTCGAACCCGACCGTGGCGGACGCGCTGACGCCGGACACGCCGGATTCCTTCAACGAGAGCGTTTTTGTCAGCGGGTCGATCAGCAGCTATTACGGCCCCGCGGTGTGGGCTTCCAACGTGCGCGGCCTGCGCTTCGAATCTTCCTACGTGGTCGGCTACGGGCAGGCGGCATCGACGGGCGGCGGCGCCTTCGATCTTTATTACGGTGCCGGTGATTCGGTGAACGATCTTGTCTGGCACGTCCATGCCGAGGGCAAGTTCGCGGAGGACATCCTGCTGACCGGCACGCAGACCGCGCCCGTCATCAACGGCCTGACCTACGACAACCATATCGAGATGACGCCGGCCACCGTGCTCGCGCTCGACACGGGCGTGACGTCGGCCACCATCCACGGCCTGAGACTGCGCATTCCGCAGTTCTACAATTCCGGGGCGACGGTCTTCCTCGACCCGGCGGCGTGGTCGGCGGACGGCAGCGCCTATGTCGGCGCGGTCGGTCCGTGGAACCTGACGACGCCGTTCGGCATGCTCGATGTCGCCGGATCGCCCAGCTATTCCGGCGGCTTTTCCTCTGCTGTGACGCTGCCGTCGGCGCTCAACGTGCCGAGCGTGCAGGCCACGGGCAGTGTGGCGGCCATCACGGTCGACCCCGGCGCCTCCTACGCTTCCCTGCTCGGCGGCGCGCTGCCCGCGATCGCGATTTCGCCTCCTCCCAATGGCGGCTCGCAGGCGACGGCGCAGATCAACACGGGGGGCTTCTGGGGAACGGAGACGGTTGGCACCGGCGGGACGGGGTATGCGGTGAACGACGTCGTGCAGCTCAACGCCGGCTGTTCGATCCCGATCCCGCTGAAGGTGGCATCGGTAGGCACGGGCGGGGTGGTGACCGGCCTCGGCTCGGACGCCGCGATCGGCGACTGCCCGGCGGACGACTTCCTGTCCGCGTCCGTCCCCACCACCAATGTTTCCGGCTCGATGGCGGGCAGCGGTCTCACCGTCGATCTGGCCGCCAACGTGTTCCGCGTGAACACGATCGCCGTGACCGGCGCCGGCGGCGGCTATGTCGCGGCGCCGACCGTGACCATCGCCAACGGCTCCCTTTCCGGCGTGACGGTGACGCTCGGCAATTCGCTGTCGCTGGCGTCGGCGGGCGGCCGTGTGCTGTTGCAGAACAACCAGACGCAGCTTGGCATCAATGGAAGCGCCGGAACGCCGGTGGTCGCCGAAGGCGCGCTGATCGACGGCAGCGGCGTGCGCGTTTCCCTCGGCGGCACCTACAGCGTGCCGGCGAACACGTCGCTGGTGCGTTTCACGCAGACGGCCACGGTGAGCGCCTCCACGGTGACGCTGCCGGCGGCGCTGGCGGACGGGCAGGCCATCCAGTTCGACAACTACGCCGGGGCGGTGACGGCGCTTGCCTTCTCGCCGGCGGTGAACGGCTGGACGAACGGTGCCACGCTCGCCGCCTACACGGGGCTGCGGGTGCGCTGGGACGGCACGGCGTCCGCCTGGTATCGGGAGCAGTAGGCAGGGCGGTGCGGGGCTGGCTACCGCCCCGCGCCACGCCCGAGGCTGAACGGGCCTGAGTTCTTTTATCGGCCGGCGTGTCGGAATCGGGTTTGCCCGCGCCGTCGCCGGCACCGGAAGCCCTACGCCTTCAGCCAGGCGAGGGCTTCCTTCGCGGCTGGCAGCGGCATGGTCCAGTTCCGGGTCAGCAGGGGGCGGTCGCCGGCGGCGTCGACGTCTCCGAAGGCAAACGCATACGGTTTGCGCGTGGACGAGTAGAGTTTCGCGTGCTGCCTGACGTTATTAGAAAACGATTCCATGTCGAGGACGCGGGCGTCGGCCGGGGCGAACACCGCGTTCAGCATCCCCGAGCCCGACGGCCCGGCGATCCTGCCGGCGGCGGCGAACACCCGCACCTGTTCGGCGAAGGACAGCGCCTCCGGCGTCACGATCTCGAAACCGGCCGCGGCGAAGAGCGTCTCCACATCGTCGTAGTTGCGCAGGCGGCGGTAGTTCGGCCGGCGGATATCGAGGAGGCGGCGCGAGACATAGATGTCCGTTCCCGGCCGCCCGCGCGGGTTGGCGCCGCAACGTTCGATGAGCCGCGGCAGTTCCGCCGTCGCCACGGCCGGCAGGAATCCCTCCGCCTCGCAGTTGCCGAACAGCATGACGGAGACGAACCGGTCTCCGGAAACGTCCTCGAGCGACAGGACCGGGCGCTCGGGCAGGCCGACCAGCGCGAGGGCTTCCCGGAACCACGGCGTCCGCTCCGGCACTACGTAGCAGTCGAACGCGGGAAGGCCCGCCGCGGCGGCGGCGGCGCGGAACAGGAGCATCTGCGGCAGTTGCCTGAGCAGGAACGAGCCGTAGTTGCCGCGCTCGAGGTTGTGGAAGAACACAGCGTGGTGCGAGAGCGCGCGCGGCGCCTCGCGGCAGGCGTAGGTGCAGAAATGCGTGCCTTCGCGCTCGGTGAGTACGAACCCCTGGTAGTTGTTTTCCCAGCGCAGCCGCTTCAACACGTCGCCGTTCGCGGCGGGCGCCGGCGAATAGAGTGCCCCGTCGCAAAGCACCGCGTTGTTGCCGATGATCTCGGCACCTTCCAGGCGAAGCAGGGTCGTGGGGCCGGTCGCGAGATCGAACGGGCCGATGCCCGCAAGGCACGTCCTGTCGGCAGGCTCGCCGAAGATTTTCTCCGGTCCGTGGAACGGTTCCGGATTGCCCGGCATCTGCCAGAGGATCGCTTCGTCGGCGGCGGTTTCCATCCGGCAGGCGACGGTCCGGACGAAATACCCTTCGAACGACGACGGCATCTCGCCGGCCGCGACCCGGGTCCGAAGCCGGTTGGCGAGATCGTGGTAGAGCAATCGTCACTCCGTCGAGGCCGGTGTCGGATCGGGACCGGGAGCCTGGGGCGCATTACCTGTCATCCGCAAGGGGACCGGGCAAAACCATTCCGACGCATCGCGCGCCGGGACAGGAACGCCGTGTGCACGGCCGCGCGGAAATTTCAGAACGACTTCGGAATGTCTTCCGCGACGCCGCCCGCGAGCGGCGGGCGGGAGGTTCTTCCGTGGCGAAGGCCGCCTCAGCGTGGCACCGCCGTTTCCGGAGACCAGCCGTAGGCTTTCGCGCAGGCGCCGCCCATCAGCATCGCCCGCTCGGCGCCGTTCAGCCGGTCGGTGAGGCGGAACGGCTCGGTCGCCTGCTCGAAGGTCACCACCGGGAAGGCGCGCGTCCAGTCCGTTCCCCAGAGGCAGCGATCGAAGCCCCATGCCTCGAAGATCCGGGCAAGCGGCTCCCAGATGTCGGTGAAGGGGTAGGGCCGGTGCGAGAGCGTGCAGGCGCCGCTCACCTTGATGACGGCGTTCGGGCGCCGCGCCAGTTCCAGCACTTTCGGCAGATCGGCCCAGGGCTCGGGCGGCGCGGGCGGCGCCGCCGGCTGCCGGATCGCCAGGTGATCGACGATGAAGCGGGCATCGGGATGGCGGTCGATCAGGGCCGCGCCCACGTCGAGGTTGTCCCAGAACAGCACGTTGACGGGGAAGTCGTGGCGGACGGCGGCGCGGACGATACGGTCGAGTCCGGAGTCGTCCGCCGCGCGGCTCGATTCCCGCGTCAGCATGATGCGCACGCCCACCGCGCCCGGAGTGCGCTTCCACTCGGCGACGATCTCGCCCACCGCCGGATCGTCGGGGTCGAGCGGCTTGACCAGGGCGAAGCGGCCGGGATGGGCGTTCCGCACCGCCACCGAGTAGCCGGCATCGAAGCCGTACATGGAGAACGGGGAGATGAGGATGGCGCCATCGACGCCCAGCCGGTCCATCGCCGCCACGACCTCGTCGCCCGTCGCGTGCGGCGGCCAGTTCGGCACGGAACGCCAGGGGCGCTCCGGCGTGTTCGCTTCGTAGGCGTGGACCTGCGAGTCGATGACCGGCATCGGTGGCACTCCCCTGCACGCGCCCAGCGTGGCGAGCGGCGGGGGCCGCTGTCAAGCGGGCAGGAATCACGCGGCCCGGGGCGGCGGCGAATCGCGGCTGCCGGAGCGCCCCTACAGCCAGTGGCCGGGGATCCACACCCATTGGCCGCCTTCGCGGCCCCAGTAGCCGTCCTGCCACAGCGTGCCGTGGCCGGCACGCAAAATCCAGCGGCCAGGCCGCCAGGCGTAGCCGCCGCCGGTCCAGTCCCAGTGCCCCGGCTGCCAGACCAGCGGCGCCTCGGAGACCGGCGGCTTGGGAATGACCTCGTTGCGCGGCGGCGGCGGCTGCGGCTGCACGTCCGCCTGCTGCTGCGTGCCTTCGGAGGCGGCGCAGCCGGCAAGCAGCAGCGCGGAAGCGAAGCCGGGCAAAAGCGCCCTGCGACCGAGAGATTGACCCATACCTGAACCCTCCTTGCTGGCGAATGCCCGCACGCGGCGTTGCGTTTATGCCTATCATGGGCACGGCGGGCGGTAAAACCAGTGGGGAGGTCGCGCCGCCGCAGGAGGCCCGCGACGCACAACGATCTCTCGGTCTTCAAGGACGCGCTGATCATCCTTGCCGCCGCCGGGGTGGTGATCCCGCTGTTCCAGCGTCTCCGTGTCTCCGCTGCGCTCGGCTTCATGCTGGTGGGCGCGGTGGTCGGGCCGTTCGGCCTCGGCCGCCTCAACGCCTCGGCTCCCTGGCTCGGCGCCGTCACCTTCGGCGACCCGGCCTCGATCGCTCCGGTGGCGGAACTCGGCGTGGCGCTGCTGCTGTTCATGATCGGGCTCGAACTGTCCTTCGAACGCCTGCTCGTCATGCGCCGCCTCGTGTTCGCGCTCGGCACGCTGGAGGTGGCGGCGGCGACCGGCGTTCTCGGCCTGCTCGGCTGGTTCGCCGGCCTGCCGGGGCCGGCGGCGGCGGTGGTGGGCCTTACCGGCGCGATGTCGTCCACCGCGCTCGTCGTCGGCGTGCTTTCGGCCGAGAAGCGCCTCGCCAGCCCGCTCGGGCGGCTCTGCTTCGCCGTACTGCTGTTCCAGGATCTCGCCATCGTGCCGGTGCTGCTGGCGATGGGGCTGCACGCCGGCAGCGACGCGGAGCTGTGGCTCGCGGCGGTGAAGGCGCTGGCGGCGGTGGGCGGCATCGTGCTGTTCGGCCGTCTCGCGCTGCGGCGGCTGTTCCGTACCGTCGCCCGCACCGGCAGCCCCGAGCTGTTTCTCGCCGCCTGCCTGATGGTGGTGGTGGGAAGCGCCGTCGCCACCGCCAGCGGCGGGCTTTCCATGGCGCTGGGCGCGCTGATCGGCGGGCTGCTGCTCGCCGGCACCGAGTACCGCCGGCAGGTGCAGGTGACCATCGAACCGTTCAAGGGCCTGTTCCTCGGCGTGTTCCTGATTTCCGTCGGCCTCGGCTTCGATCCGCTGCTGCTCGTCGCCCACCCGTGGCTCACGCTCGGCTGGGTGGTGGTGCTGGTGGGCGTGAAGTTCCTGGTGCTGGCGCCGGCGGCGCGCGCCTTCGGCCTGCCCTGGCCACAGGCGATCCAGGCCGGGCTGCTGCTCGGCCCGGGCGGCGAGTTCAGCTTCGTCGTGCTCGCCGTGGCGGTGGGTGAGGGGCTGCTGCCGCAACGCCTCGCCACCGCGCTGCTGATGACCACCATGCTCAGCATGGCGGCCATCCCGTCGCTTTCCTGGCTCGGCCGCCGCATCGCGCCGAGGTTGCAGCCGCGCGCCGCCGTCGATCCGGCGTTGCTGCCGCCGCACGAGGCCGAGCCGCCGGCGCGGGTGCTGCTCGCCGGCTTCGGGCGCGTCGGCCAGACGGTGGCGGCGCTGCTCGAGGCGCATGCCATTCCCTACGTCGCCATCGACCGCGACCCCGACCGCGTGGCCCGCCTCCGGCAGTCGGGCAGGCCGGTCTACTGGGGCGACATCACCACCCCGGCGCTGTTGCGCGAGCTTGGCCTCGCCCACGCCCGGGCGCTGGTGGTGACCCTCGACGACCGCCCCTCGGTCGATGCGCTGGTGGCGGCGGCGCTCGCCGAGCGGCGCGACCTGCGGATCGTGGCCCGCGCCCGCGACGCCGCGCATGCCGCGCATCTCTATCGCATCGGCGCGACCGACGCCGTTCCCGAGACGGTGGAGGCCAGCCTGCAACTGGCCGAGTCCGTGCTTGTCGATATCGGCGTGCCGATGGGGCCGGTGATCGTCTCCATCCACGAGGAGAGGGCGAAGGAGCAAGCGGCGATCAAGGCCGCCGCGCCGCATGCCGACATCCGCCCGCGCGGGCGGCGCCTCGCCGATCTGCGCAAGCTCCGCGACGCGCGCGCCGGGCCAGACCCCACCGCCGCGGGCTGAAACGCGACCGTGCCGCCCGAGCTTTCTCGGCCGTTCCGGCGCGGGGCCGGCGCGGCTACACTCGTCCGCCGCAGGCGCAACGGGAGGCGGGAGTGGAGATCACCATCGGCAGTTTGCTGGAGGGGGCGGCGCGGGCGAAAGGCGCGGTCGCCGTCATCGACGTCTTCCGCGCCTTCACCACCGCGGCGGTGGTGCTGGCGAACGGCGCGGCGCGCATCGTCATGGTGGGGGGCGCGGACGAGGCGCTCGAACTCCGCGGCCGCGGCGTGGGCTCGATGTGCATGGGCGAAGTGGGCGGCGTCGCCCCCGCCGCGTTCGACTTCGGGAACTCGCCGCTCGCCGTCTCGGCGGTGAACTTCGCCGGCTGCAGCGTCATCCAGCGCACC
>JAJXZO010000154.1 GCA_021780035.1 Pseudomonadota bacterium | reverse complement strand
GGCACCATCCTCGCTTCCAGCGAGATCCAAAATCGTGAAAATTTGGCGGATTTAGGCGGGTTTCTTCCCCGATTCCGCCGGCGCCGCCGGGGCGCCTCCGATTGTCGTTCCGGGAGGTTCGGGGTATTCTCGCAGACATGGCACTCACGCATATCGTTCTCCGCCGGGCGGAGCCCGAGAACGCCCTTGGGAAGCCCAGGCATCAGGTTTGGGCGTCCATCGCCACCGGAAGGGTCCGGTTGTGAGTGCCGATCTGGACCGGATCAAGGCCGCCCGCCTGCGGAAATTACCTGCGCGCGAAACCGGCGCCTCATTGCTGAGGCGCGGCATACGCCGCTACCGCCAGTTGTCGGAGACGCCTTGATCGTCGTCCGTCCGGTCCGCGATCTTCAGGCGGAACTCGGCCTGGGCGCACGACTCGATGTGCATTTCCATACCCCAGCGCTGATCTCCGTATTTTTCAGGAATATTCCCGGCTTTCGGCAATGCCTCCCCGATGGCGCCTTTAGCGCGGCGGTTTCCCCCTCCCCTGTCAGTGCCGGCCCGGCATCCCCCACGTCTTCACCAGCGCGTACAGCACCGGAATGACGACGAGCGTCAGCACGGTGGAGGAGATCATTCCCCCCACCATCGGCACCGCGATCCGGCGCATCACCTCCGAGCCGGTGCCGCCGCTCCAGAAAATCGGTAGCAGCCCGGCCATGATTGCCGTCACCGTCATCATCTTCGGCCGCACGCGCCCCACCGCCCCTTCCATGATGGCGGCGTGGACATCCGCGCGGGTCATCGCCAGGCCGTTCCGCGCACAGTCCTCCGCCCTCTCCCGATAGGCGTTGTCGAGGTAGATCAGCATCACCACGCCGGTTTCCGCCGCCACCCCCGCCAGGGCGATGAACCCGACCGCCACCGCGACGGAAAGGTTGTAGCCGAGCCACCACATCAGCCACACGCCGCCGATGAGCGCGAACGGCACCGAGAGCATCACGATCAGCGTCTCGGTCAGGCGGCTGAAGTTGAGGTAGAGCAGCAGGAAGATCGTCGCCAGCGTCACCGGAATCACGAGCTTCAGCGTCGCTTTCGCATGCTCCATGTACTGGTACTGCCCGCTCCACTCCAGCCGGTAGCCCGGCGGCAGCGTCACCTGCTGCCGCACCGCCTTCGCCGCGTCCGCCACGTAGCCGCCGAGATCGCGCCCCTCCATGTCCACGTAGATGTAGTCGACCGGCTGGGCGTTCTCGGTGCGGATGCTGGGCGGTCCCTCGCTGATGCTCACGCGTGCCAGCTGCCCGAGCGGCACCATCGCCCCGTCCGGCGTGGGCACCAGCACCTGCGAGGCGATCTCCTGTGGCGTGTCGCGCGCCGTGCGCGGAAAGCGCACGTTCACCGTGTAGCGTTCGCGCCCCTCCACCGTGGTGGTGACAGGCGCGCCGCCGATCGCGGTGGCCACCACCTCCTCCACATCGCCAACGTTCAGGCCGTAGCGGGCAATCGCCTCGCGGTCGGGCACGATGTTGACGTAGCGGCCACCGAGAAGGCGCTCGGCAAAGGCGCTGGTGGTTCCTGGAACGGTCTTGATCACCCGCTCCACCTGCAGGGCGAGTCCGGCCAGCACGCGGAGGTCGGGGCCGAATATCTTCACCCCGATCGGCGTGCGGATGCCGGTGGCGAGCATGTCGATACGCCCGCGGATCGGCATCGTCCACGCATTGCTGACGCCCGGAAACTGCAGCGCTTCGTTCATCTCCGCGACCAGCTTGTCCGATGTCATGCCCGCGGGCCATTGCTCCTTCGGCTTCAGGGTAATGACGGTCTCGAACATTTCCATCGGCGCCGGGTCGGTCGCCGTATCCGCCCGCCCCGCCTTGCCGAACACCTCCGCCACTTCCGGAAAGCTCTTGATGACGCGGTCCTCGGTCTGCAGCAGTTCCGTGGCCTGCGTCACCGAGATGCCCGGAGGCGTGACGGGCATGTAGAGCAGCGTGCCCTCGTTCAGCGTCGGCATGAACTCGCTGCCGAGCCTGGAGGCGGGCCACCAGGCCGCCGCCAGCAACGCCAGGGCAACGACCATCGTCAGCCAGCGCGCCCGCAGCACACCGGCGATGACCGGCCGGTAGAGAGCGATCAGCGCGCGGTTCACCGGGTTGCGCGCCTCGGGCACGATCCGCCCGCGGATAAACGCCAGCATCAGCACCGGCACCAGCGTCACCGAAAGCAGCGCGCCGCTCGCCATGGCGAATGTCTTGGTATAGGCGAGCGGCTTGAACATCCGCCCCTCCTGCCCCGCCAGAGCGAACACCGGCAGGAACGACACGGTGATGACGAGCAGGCTGAAGAACAGCGCCGGCCCGACTTCCGCCGCCGCCGCCAGCAGCGCCGGGCCGCGCGGCTCTCCGGGGCTTAGGCGTTCCAGTCGCTTGTGCGCGTTCTCGATCATGACGATGGCCGCGTCCACCATGGCGCCGAGCGCGATGGCGATGCCGCCAAGGCTCATGATGTTGGAGGTGACGCCGATGGCGTGCATCGCCAGGAACGCCATCAGCACGCCAATCGGCAGGGTGAGGATCGCCACCAGCGCGCTGCGGACGTGCAGCAGGAACACCACGCATACGAGCGAGACGATGAGGCTCTCCTCCAGCAGCGTGTGCCGCAGCGTGGCGATGGCGCGGAGGATCAGTTGCGAGCGATCGTACACCGTCTTGATGAAGACGCCTTTCGGCAGGCTGGGAACAAGTTCCGCGATCTTCCGCTTCACCGCGCGAATGGTGCTGAGCGCGTCGGCGCCGTCGCGCTTCAGCACGATGCCGCCCACCACTTCGCCGGTGCCGTTCAGTTCCGCGACGCCGCGCCGCTCATCCGGGCCCATCTCCACCCGCGCCACATCGCGGAGCAGCACGGGGGTGCCCGCCTTGTCCGCGCGCAGCACGATCCGCTCGATGTCCTTTGCCGAGCGGATATAGCCGCGTCCGCGCACCATGTATTCGGTGCCGGTCATCTCGATGGTGCGGCCGCCGACATCGCGGTTGCTCGCCCGCACCGCATCGATCACGCGCGAGAGCGGAATGCCGAGAGCCTGCAGCCGGCGCGGATCCACCACCACCTGGTACTGGCGCTCGAAGCCGCCGACGGAGGCAACCTCCGAGACACCCCTTGCCTTGGCGAGAGCGAAGCGGATCACCCAGTCCTGCAGGCTCCGCAACTCGGCGAGCGTGTGCCGCGCGCCCACCACCGCGTACTGATAGACCCAGCCCACGCCGGTCGCGTCCGGCCCGAGCGAGGGCGTCACGCCGGCGGGCAGCAGCTTCTGCGCGAAGTTCAGGTATTCGAGAACCCGGCTCCGCGCCCAGTAGAGGTCGGTGCCGTCATCGAACACCACGTAGATGTAGGAGGCGCCAAAGGCCGAGATGGCGCGCACCACTTTCGAATGCGGCACGGAAAGCAGCGCCGAGGCGAGCGGGTACGTCACCTGGTCCTCGACCACCTGCGGTGCCTGCCCGGGATACTCGGTATAGACGATGACCTGCGTGTCGGAGAGATCGGGGATGGCGTCGAGCGGCGTGTTCGCCACCGCCCAGACGCCCCCCGCCACCAGCGCCAGCGTGGCGAGAACGACCAGGAAGGCGTGGCGCGCGGAAAGCGCGATGAGGCGGGCGATCATGGCGCCTTGGCCCCCG
Source organism: Pseudomonadota bacterium (assembly GCA_021780035.1). Lineage (GTDB taxonomy): Bacteria > Pseudomonadota > Alphaproteobacteria > Acetobacterales > Acetobacteraceae > Rhodovastum. The sequence continues at coordinate 4,684 of JAJXZO010000154.1, read as the reverse complement.
CGCCCTCGGAGAATCCCTTCAGCGCCGCTCGGAGATTGCTCTCGGAATCGATCAGGAAGTTGGCGCCCACCACCACGTTCTCGCCCGCATGCAGGCCGTCGAGCACTTGTGCCTCGCCTTCGCCCCGGCGGCCGATGCGCACGCTGCGCGGCTCGAAACGCCCCTCGCCGAGAGCCACCAGCACCACCTGGTGCGTGCCGTCGTCGAGCACGGCGGAATCGGGCACGACAAGCGTGGCCGGTGTGCTGGTTCCGGGTTCGGGACCGATGCTCACGTCCGCGTACATCCCCGCCCGCAGCAGGCCGTTCGCGTTCGGCAGCGCGATGCGCACGCTGGCGGTGCGCGTGCGCTCGGAAAGGCTGGGAGCGATCAGTTCCACCGTGCCGGCGAAGTTCTTCCCCGGAAAGGCGACGAAACGCGCCGTCGCCGCGCTGCCCGGACCGACGGAGGCTAGATCGCGCTCCGCCACCTCGGCGATGAGCCACAGCACCGAAGGATCGGCGAGCCGGTACAGCGGCTGGTCGGGCGCCACCCGGGTTCCCAGCGTCACCATCTTCTCGATCACCACGCCATCTTCCGGGGCGCGCACCGCCACGGTGCGGGCCGGCCGCCCAGTGCGGCGCAGGCGGGCGATCTCCTCGTCCGGCGTGCCGAGCGCCCGGAGCCGGCTCAACGCGGCCCCGGCGAATCCGCCGCCGGCCACCGCGTATTCGCGCTCGGTGGCGGCGATGTCGGGCGCGTAGATCTCGGCCAGCACCTCGCCCTTTCGCACCGTCTCGCCGGCGGAGGCGACGTGCAGCGCCTTCACCCACCCCTCCGTGCGCGCGGTGGCGACCGCGAGCGTGCGCTCGTTGAAGGCGAGCGTGCCGGAGGCCCGCACGGTGCCCACCGGCGCGGCGCGGCGCTCGACCGGAGCGGTCCGCACCCCCAGCATCTGCAGCCGTCCCGGCGCCACGGTGACGATCCCGCGCGCCGCGCCGGCCGCCTCGTTCGCATAGACGGGGATGTAGTCCATGCCCATGTTGTCCTTCCTGGGCACGGGCGAGGTGTCGGTCGGCACCATCGGGTTGCGGTAGAAAAGAATCGGCCCACGCTTCTGGCCTGCCTTGGCGGGCTGAGCGGCCGGCGGAGCGGCGGGGGCGGTCTTGGCCGACTGGTCTTCGTAGACCGGCACGTAGTCCCGGCCGTCGGGCGTCTTCTTCGGTCCCGAGGAGAATTCCGGCTTGCCGTCGGGGTCCTGCCAGTAGAGCGGCGTGCGGGTGTCGGCGGCCCAGGCGGCCACCGGCGCGGAAAAGGCGGCGGCGAGCATCAGCAGGCTCGCGCCCGCCAGCAGCGAACGGTGTTTCATAGCTTTCCTCCGATGAGGCGCTCGATGGCCGCCAGCGCGATCTCGCCGTCCATCCGGGCCTTGAGCAGTTCGAGCCGCGCCTGGCGGATGCGCCGGTCGCCGTCGATGGCGGCGTCGAGCCCGCCCTGGCCCTCGGCGTAGCGCGCGAGTTCGGCGGCCTTCGCCGCGGTGTAGTTCGGGATCAGGCGGCGGCCGAGCAGGTCCTCGATCTTGCGGGCAGCATCGTAGGCAGCGACCTGCTCGCCAAGCTGACCGTTGATATCGGCGAGCGCGGCATCCACCCGGCTGCGGGCCGCGGCGGCGTTGGCGTCGGCCTCGCGCTCACCGGCGATCTTCGGCCCCGTCTGGAACGGGATGGAGAAAGACACGGTCACGTCGTAGCTGGTCGACATGCCGTCGCGCTGCACCGGCCCGGCGCCGAGCGTGACGTCGGGGTACCAGGCCTTGCGGGCGAGTTCGCCTTGCGTATGCGCCTCCCGCACCTCGGCCTCGGCCGCCCTCAGGGTCGGATTGCCGTGAACGGCGCGGGCGACGAGCGCCGGTAGCGGCGGCAGCCTCGCCGGCAGCACCCGCCCGCTCGTCGGCCGGGCCAGTGGCGCGTCGGCGGGCCGGGCCAGCAGGGCGTTGATGCGCGCCTGCACCGCCTGGCGGTCGGCCTCGAGCCGCACGGCGTCGGCCTCCGCCCTGATCGTCTCGGCACCGGCGAGAATCGCTCCCGCGGCGCCGCCTTCCCCCTGGCCATAGCGATCGCGCCGGACCCGGGCGGCCCGCCGCGACAGGGCGACGATCGTCCGGTTGAGGGCGATCTCGCCGGTTACCGCCTCGTAGCGCGCATACTCCACCTTCATGCGTTCATCGAAGGCGTCGAGCGTCGCCCGCTCGCGGCCGCGCGTCGCCTCCAGCGCATCGAGCGCCGCGGTCTTCCGCAGGCCGAGCTTGCCCCACAGCGGAAACGTCTGCTCCAGCATGAACTCGGTCATGCTGGACGCCCGCTTGATGCCGACGCTGAACATCGGGTCGGGCAAGGCGCCGGCGCCGTCGGCCCGCGCCGCCGCCGCCTCGGTCTCCAGGGCGGCGCCGCGCAGTTGCGGACTGAGCCGATGCCCGGCCTGCAGCAGGCCGGCCAGCGAACTCCCGAGTCCGCCCTCGCCGGCACGCGCCGGGAAGGCGGGGGCGGCCGCGACCATCAGCACGAAGCTGAGCACCGCGGCCGCGGGGACGCGACGCGCGCCCCCGACGAACCGCTGCATGGCTACTTGCCGAGTTCGACGTCCACGGCGCCCTTGATCACGGCGGGCTCGCCGTTGACGCGGGCGGAGACGGAAATCGTCCACGTCCCGGGCATCGAGGGCGTGACATTGACCACGGCCGCCCCGTCCGCCGCGGGGGCGAGGGTCGCGGGTGCGGCCATCGACATGCCGCCCATCGTCGCCACCGGAGAGAACATCACCGCGCCGGCCACCGGCCGGTTGTCGGGCACGTGGACGAGGTGGACGGTGACAGCATCGGTGCCGCCGGCCTGGTGCGCCTGCCTCACCACGGTCAGGCGATAGTCGGCCGGAGCGGCCAGGGCGACGGAGGAAGCGAACGCGATCGCCGCGCCCGCGAGGAATGCGAACTTCATCGTGAATAACTCTCTTCCGTGGAACCGCGGCACGCGGTTCCGGATTGCCGTTGGGACAGATGCGGCCGGCGGCAACGGGGCACCCAAGGGGCGCGGAACCGCGCGGCAGGCCGGTGGCGCGCCCGGAGCGCGCCTCAGCCGGCTATCGGCGGAGAGAGGGGCGGCTTGTGGCTAAGGCCGCGCAGCGCCTTGAATTCGGACGCATGAGGACGGAACGCGGTGGTGAAAACGGGCCGGCCCGGAGGGGCCACGGCCGAAAACACCGCCTGCGAGGTCATCAGGCAATGCTGCAGGCATTTCGGACAGCCGGGGTGCGGAGGCTGCGGCACCTGAGGCTGGCCGCCGATGCCGTCGGACGGAACATCCGCCATCGCCGTCCGCCCGGCCATCGGCATCGGCATCGGCATCGGATGATGCGCCGATATCGGCATCGCACGGGCCGTCATGTGCTGCGCCTGCATCGGCATCGACATCGGCATCATGGCGCCCGAAGCCGAAGGCACGCCAAGACCCCCCACCACGCCGGCAAGAAAGACGGCGGCGAGCAGAAGGCGGGCAAGACGTCTCGGCAGGTCAGCAGCCATCGGTATTCGTCATGCGCAGGGGTCGGTCGTTTCGCAGGCAGGAGCGCGGACATTGCAGCAGATTGCCGCCGGCCGCGCCAGCCCCCAATTTGCGCGTCCGCTCATCGATGCCGTTAGGCGCGCGGATGCCCGCCATGGTGCGCGCCCGGAGCAGACGGGACGCGGGCCGGAGGAATCGGGCGCTCGCCGCTCCGGCACCTTGTGCTGCGGCCTTCCGTTGCAGGCCGAATCCGGGTATGGTAAGGCGAGTCGGACGGTGACCGCGCCGTTCCAAAAGAAAATCTTCGGGGGAAATATCAGATAACGCCACGCGCACATGACGCCAAGCGCCGCTGACGGCGCGATACTCAGCCATACAAATCAACGGGGGATAATCTCAATGAAGCTCGCCAATCCGGCGCCGCTGGGACTATCTGGCTTTGCGCTGACGACGTGGATGTTAAGCATGGTGAATGCCGGCTGGTTCCCGGCAACCGGGGTGCCACTGGTGCTCGCCTCCGCCTTCGCGTTCGGCGGCACGGCCCAGTTCTTCGCCGGGCTGATGGAAATGTCGAAAGGCAACACCTTCGGCTTCGTCGCGTTCTGCTCGTACGGCGCGTTCTGGTGGACCTTCGCCCTGTTCGTGGAGTTCTTCGCCAAGGGCGTCCCCGGCACTTATGTCGGTTGGTGGCTCATCATGTGGGGCGTGTTCACGTTCTACATGTGGATCGGCTCGCTGGCGCTCAACCGCGCGGTGATGCTGATCTTCCTGGCGCTGTGGATCACCTTCGCGCTGCTCGGCTTCGGCGAACTGTTCGGCGCGGCGGCGCTGCACGTGCTGGGCGGCTACACGGGCCTCGTCACCGCGATCCTCGCCTTCTATCTCGCGGCCGCCGAAGTCATCAACGAAACCCACGGCAAGACCGTGTTGCCGATCGGCGCGAGGCAGTAGCAAACCGGCGCCGGCAACCCGATATTGCTGGCTCATGCCGACATCGCGGGAACGGCGCGAAGGCGCCGTTCCCGGCGTGCCTTTTGAACAGTCCGCCAGGGGCACCCGGCGCCGGCGGCGAGCAGCACGCCCCGGATACCGGCTCCGCCGGCCTAAACCGTCAAGAAACGAGAGGGAATCCATCATGCTCGAAGCCC
>JAJXZO010000125.1 GCA_021780035.1 Pseudomonadota bacterium | reverse complement strand
GCCGAGACCGCCGCCATGCTGTTCTGGTCCCTGCTCGCATCCGCGCAGATCACCATGCGCAAAGTCGACGGCTGGCAGAGCCTCGGCGAGCCGCTTGCCTCAATGCCGCTTGATCTCGTCGCCTGATACCAGCATCCTTACCGCGCCGGAGACCCCGCCTCAGCAATTTCCACACCATCCGCGACACCACCTTGAGGTCCACCGCCGCCGCCCCCGGGTTGCCCGCAGGACCGGAGCCGAATACCCCGGCCGCACCCTCCGCCAGTTGGGCCTTCCAGGCCGTGATCTGGTTCGGATGCACGTCATAGTGCTGCGCCAACTCGGCCAACGTCTTCTCGCCCTTGAGGGCCGCCAATGCCACCTTCGCCTTGAAGGCCGGACTGTGCGTCCGTCGTGCTCGTCTCGTCATGGTCTCTCCCCATCCGCGCCATCCTGGCCGCGGTCAGACAGATTTTCCACTTATCGACCTGTCCGAATTTGCCCGGCCACCTCTCACCCCATCAACATTTACTGCATTTGCGGAGATTGCCGGTTCTTATCTCCGCATGACGTGCGGAGATAAATCTTGCCTTTGCGGAGAATAGCCGGCACAATCTCCGCAAAAGGTGCGGAGAATGACCTATATCCATGAGCTAGCTGACTGGCCGCAGTTTCGCTGGGACGCCAAGGCGCTCGCGGACACGCTGGCCGCTGTCCGGCACCGGCAGGGGCGTCTGATCGGGCGCATGGAGGGCCTTGGCTTCTCCCTGCGCAACGAGGCCATGCTGCAAACCATGACGCAGGAGGTCGTAAAGTCGAGCGAGATCGAAGGCGAAATCCTCGACAGCGACCAAGTGCGCTCATCCATCGCGCGGCGTCTTGGCATCGATATCGGCGCCCTGACTCCCGCCGACCGGCACGTCGAAGGTGTCGTCGAGATGATGCTCGACGCCACCGGCAATTTCGATCAGGCACTGACCGAAGACCGGCTGTTCGGCTGGCACGGGGCGCTGTTTCCGACTGGGCGCAACGGCATGAACAAGATCACCGTCGGCGGGTGGCGCGACGACAAGAACGGACCGATGCAGGTCGTCTCAGGGCCGATCGGCCACGAGCACGTTCACTATGAAGCGCCGCAGGCGGGACTTCTTCCCGCTGAAATGAAAGCCTTCCTGGACTGGTTCAACGGCGGTGAAGAAGCCGATCCCGTTCTCAAGGCCGGCATCGCGCATTTGTGGTTCGTCACCATCCACCCGTTCGAGGACGGTAACGGCCGTATCGCCCGCGCCATCGCCGACATGCAGCTCGCGCGCTCCGAGAAAAGCCCGCAGCGCTTTTACAGCATGTCGGCACAGATCCGGCAGGAGCGGCAGGGCTACTACCGCATGCTGGAGGCGACGCAGAAAGGCGACCTTGAAATCACGCGGTGGCTGAGCTGGTTCCTCGCCTGTCTTGATCGCGCCTTCGACGGCGCGGAAGGAATTCTCGCCGTGGTGTTCCGCAAGGCGCAGTTCTGGGAGCGTCATCGCCGCGCCTCGTTCAATGACCGGCAGCGCGACATGCTCAACCGCTTGTTGGACGGGTTCGAAGGGAAGCTCACCTCCTCGAAATACGCGAAGATCGAGAAGTGCTCGCCCGACACCGCCCTGCGCGACATCACCCAGCTCATCGAGTTCGGCGTGCTCGCGAAAGACGAAGGCGGCGGCCGCAGCACCAGTTATTCCTTGCCCGCCGAGGGGAGGGTTCCGTGAAATCACAGCTCCGTCACGTTGTCGCCAGCGCGCTCTACCCGACCAAGTCGTACAACCTGCCCTCAGTTTGCGAGCGGTACGGACTCGAGCCCGGCACGGGCGACGAAGCGTTTTCAAGCAAGACGCGCTACGTCATGAGCCGGCTGGAGAAGCTCTCCGACGAACAAGTCTTCCATATCTCCAAGCAGGTCGTTGCCGATTTCCCTGATGACAAGCTTCAGGCCGTGGTCGAACAGCTTGAAAAGGACGGCTGTGCATCAGCGTCCAACCTTGGCCCCCCGTGGCCTCGGGCCCAGAGGATTGACAACACAGCGGAAATTACTCGTCGGAGGGGTCAACCATCGGCGCCGATCGAAACTCTTTGAAAATCACAATAGCGAAGTAGTTTCAGTTGCTTGGCCTATCTGGCAGGAGGGTCAACTTTGGGTGCCGATACACAATCATGATTGCCGACGTGGTGGAGGTAACGGTGGTGCGTGAGGCGATGCGGCGGCGAACGGCCACCACGCCGCTTCCGGCGTCCACGGACGCTGCTGTCATGGCGGTGGTGGGGGAATCTGCCCGCCTGCGGCTGCGGCTGACACCGCGCGGGCGCCTTGTCTGCGAGCCGGCGGCGGAAGTGCCCGCGCTCGACCTCGGCGTCGCCGCGCGCCTCGGCGCGGCGTTCGCGAAGGGCAGAGGAGCCGGCCTGCTGCAACTGGGAGGGGCGGAAGTGGGGCAGGCGCTGCCGCCGGCCTTTGCGTGGTGGCGCGGGTTTGCTGGCCGCTACGTCGTGGCGTTGTGCCATCACGGGGAGGCGGCGGACCCCGGGGCGCAGATGCCGAAGATACCGCCGCCGGCCGAGGGCGAGCTCGCCACCCTGGTGCTGACGGCGCCGTTGATGCCTGGCGCCGAGTATCTGGACACCGCCATGCTGCGGCAGTTGTGGGCGGAACTCGCCCGGGCGATGGCCGACGCCGTGGCGCAGGCCGGCGGCTCGCTGCCGTTGGCGCTGCAGGGGCTGAACCCGGCATGGAACCTGGTCGGCCGGGTGCACTTCAATCTCGCCGAGAACCGCCGCGACGCGGAGGCGCCATTCGCCTTCATGGCGACCTATACGACGGGGCTGTCGGAGCACGGCCGCGCCCGGCATGCGCCGCTCGGCGAAGCGCTCGGCGCGTATGCGGGTGCCGCCAACCGGGTGAAGATGCTGTCGCTGCTGCTGCCGGTGCAGCGTGCCACGGAACGCTGCGACTGGCTGCGCGCGATGGTCGAAGCGGGAGAGATTTTCCACCCGCTGCGCTGGACGGCGTTCGAGGCCTCGCGCCTGCTCGGCAGCGTTGGCGAACTCGAGGCGGCGGGCGTGGTGGTGCGCATGCCGGCGGGCTGGCCAGCAGGACGCCCGGCTAGGCCGCAGGTGGTGGCGCGCATCGGCGCCGGCGCGCCATCGGCAGTGGGTCTCGATGGCCTGCTCGACTTCGCGATGGAGACGACGCTCGACGGCGAGACGCTGAGCGAGAGCGAGATCCACGCGCTGCTTGCCGGCACCGATGGCTTGGTGCTGTTGCGCGGGCGGTGGGTGGAGGTTGACCGTGCCCGGCTCGACCGCACGCTAAGGCGGTTTCGTGCCGCCGAGGCTCTGGCGGCGGAACGGGGTCTGCCCTTTGCCGAGGCGATGCGGCTGCTCGCCGGTGTCGCGGTCGCGGCGGAGGGCGCCGATGGGGATGCGCCTGCCTGGGCGCGGGTGGTTGCCGGACCCTGGCTCGCCGAGACGCTGCGCACCCTGCGCGCGCCCGACGGCACCGGCATCGATCCCGGCGCGGGGCTGCACGCCATGCTGCGGCCCTACCAGAAGGCGGGGGTGCACTGGCTGCATCTGCTCGGCGGCCTCAGGCTCGGCGCCTGCCTTGCCGACGACATGGGGCTCGGCAAGACGATGCAGGTGCTGGCGCTCCTGCTGGTGCAGCGGCAACGCGCGGGAGGCCGGACGCTGCCGCCCTGTCTGCTGGTCGCGCCCGCCTCGCTGCTCGCCAACTGGGCGGCGGAGATCGAGCGTTTCGCGCCGGGCTTACGGGCACGGATCGTCCACCCGTCGGCGATGGCGGCGGGCGAAGCGAAGCGATTCGCAGCGGAGGATGCGGCGGGGCTCGACCTCGTCATCACCAGCTACGGCACGCTGCTGCGCTTGCCGGTGCTGGCGGAGATCGGCTGGCGGCTGGTGGTGCTGGACGAGGCGCAGGCGATCAAGAACCCCGGCGCCAAGCAGACCCGGGCGGCCAAGGCGCTGCGGGCGGAGGCGCGGATCGCGCTGACCGGCACGCCAGTGGAGAACGGCCTCGGCGATTTGTGGTCGCTGTTCGACTTCCTCAATCCCGGCCTGCTCGGCGGGGAGAGACAGTTCGCCACCACGGTGAAGCGGCTGGCCGAGCACACGGCGAACCCGTATGGGCCGCTGCGCGAACTGGTGCGGCCCTACATTCTGCGCCGGATGAAGACCGATCGCGCCGTCATCACCGACCTTCCGGACAAGACCGAGGTGAGGGCCTATTGCCATCTGAGCCGCCGGCAGGCGGCACTCTATGCGCAGGCGGTTGCCGATCTGCGGCGCGGTCTCGAGGAGGCCGAGGGCATGACGCGCAAGGGGCTGGTGCTGGCGACGCTGTCGCGGCTGAAGCAGATCTGCAACCACCCGGCGCAGTGGCTGAACGAGGCCGACTGGGCGGAGCCCGACAGCGGCAAGTTCGCACGGCTGAGGGAGATCGCCGAGGTGGTGGCCTCCCGCCAGGAGAAGATGCTGGTGTTCACCCAGTTCCGCGAGGCGACGGCGCCGCTTGCCGCGTTTCTCGGCGGCATTTTCGGGCGGGCGGGACTGGTGCTGCACGGCGGCACTGCCGTGGCGCGGCGGCGGGATTTGGTGACGCGGTTCCAGGACGACGAGGCGGTGCCGTTCTTCGTGCTGTCGCTGAAGGCCGGCGGCTCGGGGTTGACGCTGACGGCGGCCGCGCACGTGGTGCACTTCGACCGCTGGTGGAACCCGGCGGTGGAGAATCAGGCGACCGACCGGGCGTTCCGCATCGGCCAGAAGCGCAACGTGCTGGTGCACAAGTTTATCTGCCGTGGCACGCTCGAGGAGAGGATCGATGCCATGCTCGAGTCGAAGCAGGGGTTGTCGGAGGCGGTGCTGGCGGGCGGCGGAGAGGTTGCGCTTACCGAGATGGCCGACGAGGCGCTGTTGCGGCTGGTCGCGCTCGACCTCGAGGCGATGATGGGGGAGTGAGCATGTCGCGCCGGTACGGCGGATGGCCGGCCTACGTTCCGGTGGCTGTGCGCCGGCGCAAGGCCGCCCGGGCGATGGAGCAGCGGCACAAGGCGGGGCAGCCCGTGGCGCCGGTCACCATCGCCGGGCGGGCGATCGCCACCACGTTCTGGGGCAAGGCGTGGTGCGACAATATCGAGGGCTACCACGATTTCGAGAACCGTCTGCCGCGTGGCCGCACCTATGTGCGCGGTGGCGCGGTGGTGGATTTGCAGATTGTGCCGGGACGGATCGAGGCCGTCGTCTGCGGCTCGGAACTCTATGATGTCGGCGTCACCGTGACCGGGATGGCGAAGAGGCGGTGGCGGGCGGTGTGCGCGGACTGCGCCGGCGGCATCGATTCGGTGGTCGAACTGCTGCAGGGGCGGTTCTCGCGGGCGGTGATGCAGCGGCTCTGCCGCCAGGAGGGTGGGCTGTTCCCGCGGCCATCCGAGATTCGCTTTTCCTGCTCCTGCCCGGACTATGCCGGCATGTGCAAGCACGTGGCGGCGGCGCTGTATGGGGTCGGCGCCCGGCTCGACCAGCAGCCGGAGCTGCTGTTCCGCCTGCGCGGGGTGGACGAGACGGAACTCGTCGCCGAGGCCGGGGCGGGTATGAAGCTGGCGACGCGGTTGGCGGCTTCGGAGCGCGTGCTGCGCACGGACGATGCCGCCGCGCTGTTTGGTCTCGACATGGCGGACAATGAACCTGGGCCGAAGGGCGACGAGGGGTCGGCCATCGCCGGCAAGGCGGGAGGCCGCAGCCGGCCGGCAGCGAAGACGGCGGTGCCGCCGACACGAAACGGCGGGGCGGCGGCCGACCGAATGCCGCGGCCTGCGGCGGAGAAAGCTGCCGCCACGCGAGGGGCGGCGCGGTGCAGTGTCGGTGCGTCCAGCAAGACGGTGAGCACGGCCAAGGCTGGGACGCGCGGGGCGAGGAACGAGCCGCGGCCGGAGAACACGGCGGATGTTTCACTCGCAGCAAAGACGCCGCCGGCAGCCAAGGCGCCGCCCGCGGCTGGCACCGCCACGAAAGCAGGGTCACAGGGAGCGGCAGCCAGGAAACGCCGTGGCGTCACAGCGCCGAATGCCGCAGGTGGCAAACAGAAGCCGGTGCGGTGGTGGTAAAAGTCGCCTCGCACCGAAGAATGGCACCTCACGCGGTGAGCGCGGACATCGCGAAAGAGCCTTCCCGGTGCCGAGGTTGTCGGAGACAGAAGAATGAGAGAATCCGTCCTGGGACCGCTCGGCAGTTTGGTCGGGCATCAGCCGGTGAGCAGCAAATCAGGATGGCGGCGTGCCCCCGATTTAAACCTGCTGGTGCCGGGATAGGCAGATACTAAATCCAGATGGATCGCCGCGGCCCTCACTCGCCCCCGGCCCTCACTCGCCTGTGGCAGTATTATCGCACCAACGGAGCGAGTTCGCGCTTGCTCCGAGTGGCCGTCGTGGATCGGGCCGGGTGCGGGGATGGCCGACCCCGATCTTGCCGGACAACCAGTTGAGGGCCTGGGAGGTGCTGTCGACCTGATCGTCGTGCGCGCCGTTGGGGAACGCCAGCAGCTCCGAGACGTAGTCCGCGAGCCACGGTGCCTCCCGTGGCAGCAGCACCTGCCCCGCCTCGAACTTCGGTGCCTGTGCCAGCAGCCGCGCTTCCTTGTCGAAACACGGACGCCGGGCAATCGGCCGGACCGGGCTGTTCCGCCGCATCTCCTGCACCAGCGCCCGCCCGATGTCCGTCTCCTCGATCAGCGTCGCGCCAACCCGATAGTGCTGGCTGACCTGTTCGATCCGCCGCCGCAGGTCCGGAACCTCCAACCGCTGGCGGATGACGTCGAGCAGATAGATATCCGTCCCCTTCAGCCCCCAAACCGAGCCGGCCGAGTAGTCGCTTTCCTCCCCCAAGGTCGAGGCCGTGTCCCAGCTGGCCACCGTCAGGTCCCACTCGACCGGCGCGACGTCGTAGTAGCGCAGCCACTCACGGCGGATGGTGTTGCCGTCCGGCGGCACCGGGTCCTGCTGGTACTGCGCGGCAAAGGCCATACTCCCGAGCGTCCGCCGCAGCTGCTCCAGCGTGGGCCGGTCCTCGCGGGTGGGGTCGATCACCTCGCCAGCTTTGCGGTAGCGCACCTCCGCCGGGCCTGGCCCAAGCCGGTACGCCCGGTCCTCCGTCTCGATCGCCGGGATCGCGGCCAGTTCCCAAACCTCCTGGCCGAGCACGTGCCCCACCAGGTCGGCCTGGTGCAGCCGCTGCATGACGATGACGATGGAGCCCCGCCTCTTGTCGTTGAGCCGGGTGTAGAGCGTGTTGTCGTAGAACTCGCAGACCTTGCGCCGCTCGACAGCCGACAGCGCCGCCTGGGCCTTGATCGGGTCGTCGACGACGATCAGGTCGGCGCCGCGCCCCAGGATCGAGCCGCCCACCGACCCGGCATAGCGAACGCCGTGCAGGGTGGTTCGGACCACGTTCTGACGTGCCGCCTCGATCGCCAACCGAGGGAAGAGATCCTGGTACCAGGGGCTCTCCACGATCGTGCGGAAGGCCTGGGCATGGAGCCGGGCCAGCTCGTCGCCATAGCTGACCGCGATCACCTTCAGGCTCCGGTCGTGGCCCATGGCCCAGGCCGTATAGGCCACGGTGACGCAAATCGACTTCAGATGCCGTGGCGGGATGGTGATGGCGAGGCGGCGTACCTCGCCGGCCCGCACCCGGCCGAGCTGCCAGCCGATGTGCCGGATGTGCCAGTTGTCGTGGAAGGTGCCGCCCGGCTCGAGAGTGGCGAAGCACTTGGCGATGAAGCTCGGCAGGTCCTGGCGCAGCAGGGCCCGCAGAAGGGTGCGGCGGTCAGTCATGGTCGCCGCCCCCTTGGCCGTGGCGCTGCTCCCAGGAGGTGATGATCTCGGCGTCGGTCGGTGTCAATCAGCGCGGAATCGGGACCCCGGTTTTGCGTCCAAAAGGGACCTCTTGGGCCGATACAGTTGCTCAACGACAGCGCGCGCCCGGGCGAAGCTGGTGGGGTTGCGCAGCCAGGGCGCGCGCGTCGAACACCATCTCCTGCGTCTCGCGCGGATAGGCGCGCGCGAACAGCATGCGGCTGTGGCACAGCCGCATGTGCGCCACTTTCACGGTCACCGTCGCGCTGTTCAGCACGACGATCTCGTGGCTCCAGTCGAACTGATAAGCGTATCCATCCGGGGACTACCGCGGTGTTATGTGGATGACAGCGCCGGGGACCAATTCCAGGGCAGGATCTCGTCGAGGCACGAAGCCCTGTGATCGTTGATCCTGGCCAGGACGTCGGCGAGCCAGGCGCGCGGATCGACGCGGTTGAGCCTGGCGGTGACGATCAGCGAATAGATGGCCGCGGCGCGTTCGCCTCCGCGGTCTGAGCCGCAAAAGAGCCAGGCTTTGCGTCCGACGGCAAT
>JAJXZO010000148.1 GCA_021780035.1 Pseudomonadota bacterium | reverse complement strand
GCGCCTGGGTCGTGACCGGCGCCGCGCGCGGAGCGGCAGGCGGTGGCGATGCCGGCGTCACCGGCGCTGCCACCGGCGCCGCAGGTGCGGCGGCCGGCACGGGCGGCGGCGCCGGTTGCCTCGGCTGGGCAAGGAAATACCACGCCCCGCCGCCCCCCAGCACCACGACGGCGGCGATCGCCGCCGCCACCAGCGGCCCGCGTGCCGATTTTCGCGCTGCCGGCGGCGGCGGTGCGGCCCGCGCCACCAGCGTCGCGTCGGCTTCGCCTTCCACCGGCAGAAGGGGCGCCGCCATCGCCGCGTGGATCGCCTCGGCGAACGCTTCGGCGGTCTGGTAGCGCTCGGCCGGGCGCTTCGCCATCGCCCGCGCCACCACCGCGTCGAACGCCGGCGACACGCTCACCGACAGTTCCGACGGCTTCGGCGGCACCTCGTTCAATGCGCGGTGCAGAATCACCGTCAGGCCGCCCTCGAACGGGCGTTCGCCGGTGAGAAGCTGGTAGAGCATCACCCCGGCGGAATAGATGTCGGTGCGCGCATCCACCGTCTCGCCGCGCAACTGCTCGGGCGACATGTAGGCCGGCGTGCCGAGCACCGTGCCCACCTGCGTCGCCGTGCTGCTTTCGATCCGCGCGATGCCGAAATCGGCGATCTTCGCCTGTCCCTCCGGAGTGAGGATGATGTTCGCCGGCTTGATGTCGCGGTGCACCACGCCGTGGCGATGGCTGTAGCCCAGCCCGTCCAGCACTTCCCCCATCACCCGCGCGATGGTTGTCGGCGGCAGGATCTCGCCGCTGTCGAGAATGGATTTCAGCGTCCGCCCCTGGACCAGTTCCATCACCAGGTAGGCAACCTCGTCGGTCTCGCCGTAGTCGAACACGCCGACGATGTTGGGATGGCTCAGGCGGCCGGCCGCCTGAGCTTCGCGCAGGAAGCGGTCGAGCCCCTCGCCCTCGTCCGCCGCCGCCCGCCGCACCGTCTTGATCGCCACCCGCCGGTCGATCACCGGGTCGCGGGCCTCGTAGACCGTGCCCATGGCGCCCCGCCCGAGGACGCGGATCAGCTCGTATTTCCCCACCGTGCCGGTAACGTCTTCGGGCATACGGCATCATAACGCCACGGGCGGAACGACGACCACCGCGAATTGGCTCCGCACGGCACATCATGGGGCGTCGCCGGTTCAGGCGGACGCACGCCGCCACCCGGTCCGCCGGCGTCGAATGCGAGACGGCGCGACATCGCCAGAACTTGATGAGATCGAGAAAAAGGCCGCCTACCGTTGCAACGACGCCACAAAAGGGGCGCTGATGGCATCGGCTCGTCACCGGAAGGTCTTTTCGCGGCCCTTGTCCCTTCTTAGATGCTGGATTGGGGGAGTTTCCGTCGGTGGACACAAAGGAGCCGCTCGATATGGGTCGAAAGCTGCGCGTCGGGCTGCGTGGTGACGCAATGCGTCTGCTGCGCGGCGGCGTGGTGTTGTGCCTTCCCGTCCTGCTTGGGGGCTGCCAGCTGGTGCTGTTCGACTCCAAGGGCACTATCGGCATCGACGAGAGGAACCTGATCCTGCTCTCCGTCGGCCTGATGCTGCTGGTGGTGGTCCCGGCCATTTTCATGGCCCTGTTCTTTGCCTGGCATTACCGGGCCTCCAACGACAAGGCCACCTACGCCCCCAACTGGGACTACTCCGGGAAAATCGAAGCGGTGATATGGGGCGTGCCGCTTCTCATCATCACCATCCTCGGCGTCGTCTGCTGGCAGTCCACCCACGCCCTCGACCCCGCCCGGCCGATCGTGGCCAAGGCGAAGCCGATCCATATCGAGGTCGTCTCGCTCGACTGGAAGTGGCTGTTCATCTATCCCGCCCAGAACGTCGCCAGCGTCAACGAGGTGGCCTTTCCGGTGGGCGTGCCGGTACGCTTCGACATCACCTCGGACTCGGTGATGAATTCCTTCTTCATTCCGCAACTGGGCAGCCAGATCTACGCCATGGGCGGCATGGACGCGAAACTCTACCTGATCGCCAATGCCGCCGGCAGCTATTACGGCGAATCGGCCAATTTCAGCGGCAGCGGTTTTTCGGGCATGTCGTTCAAGGCGCTGGCGCTGTCGGACGCCGCGTTCAACGCCTGGGTGGCCAACGCCCGGCGGCCGTCCGCCGAGCTTGGCACCACCGCTTACGCGGAACTGGCCAAGCCGAGCGAGAACACCCCCGTCCGCTACTATTCGGCGGTCGATCCGCATCTGTTCGGCAGCATCATCGCCAAGTACATGAAATCGGGCATGGAGCCCATGGCCCAGGGGGTCGCAAATGCTCGGTAAGCTCAGCCTTTCCGCCATTCCTTTCGACCAGCCCATCATCATGGGGGCGGTCGCCTTCATGGCCCTGTCCGGGGCGGCGATCGTCGGCGGCGTCACCTACGCCGGCAAGTGGAAATGGCTGTGGACCGAGTACCTGACGTCGGTCGATCACAAGAAGATCGGCATCATGTACATCCTCGTCGCCCTGATCATGCTGCTGCGCGGCTTCGTCGACGCGGTGATGATGCGGACCCAGCTTGCCCTGTCCTACGGTTCCAACCAGGGCTACCTGCCGCCGCACCACTACGACCAGGTGTTCAGCGCGCACGGCGTCATCATGATCTTTTTCGTCGCCATGCCGTTCGTCATCGGCCTGATGAATATCGTCGTGCCGCTGCAGATCGGCGCCCGCGACGTCGCCTTCCCGTTCATGAACTCGGTCAGCCTGTGGCTGACCATCTCCGGGGCGGCACTGGTCAACCTGTCGCTGTTCCTCGGCGTGTTCGCCATGACCGGGTGGACTGCCTATCCGCCCCTGTCGGAACTGACCTACAGCCCCGACGTCGGCGTCGACTACTACATCTGGGCGCTGCAGATCGCCGGGGTGGGATCGCTGCTTACCGGCATCAACTTCTTCGTCACCATCATCAAGAAGCGCGCGCCCAGCATGAAAATGATGCACATGCCGATCTTCTGCTGGACCGCATTGTGCACCAACATCCTGATCCTCGGCGCGTTTCCGATCCTCACGGCGACGCTGGCCATGCTCGCCCTCGACCGCTACGTCGGCACTCACTTCTTCACCAATACCGCCGGCGGCGAGCCGATGCTCTACGTCAACCTGTTCTGGGCGTGGGGCCATCCCGAGGTGTACATCCTGATCCTGCCGGCCTTCGGCGTTTTCTCCGAGGTCACCGCCACCTTCTCGGGCAAGCGGCTGTTCGGCTACACCTCGATGGTGTGGGCGACGATGGCGATCACGGTGCTGTCGTACATGGTCTGGCTGCACCACTTCTTCACCATGGGCGCCGGCGCCGACGTCAACACCGCCTTCGGCATCGCCACCATGGTCATCGCCGTGCCGACGGGGGTGAAGATCTTCAACTGGCTGTTCACCATGTACCGCGGCCGGGTGCGCTTCACCACCCCGATGATGTGGACGATCGGCTTCCTCGTCACCTTCACCATCGGCGGCATGAGCGGCGTGCTGATGTCGGTGCCCGGCGCCGACTTTCTGCTGCACAATAGCCTGTTCCTGATCGCCCATTTCCACAACGTGATCATCGGCGGGGTGCTATTCGGTTCTTTCGCCGGGCTCGCCTACTGGTTTCCCAAGGCTACGGGCTTCACTCTCGACGAACGGATCGGCAAGGCCGCGTTCTGGTGCTGGCTGGTCGGCTTCTACGTGGCCTTCATGCCGCTCTACGTCCTCGGCTTCATGGGCATGACCCGCCGCCTCAATCACTACGACAACCCGGACTGGCGTCCGTGGCTGGTGCTGGCCGCCGTGGGCACCGCCATCATCGCGCTCGGCATCTTCTTCCAGCTCCTGCAGATCGTCGTCAGCATCAGGGACCGCGAGAAGAACCGCGACCTCACCGGCGACCCCTGGAACGGCCGCAGCCTGGAATGGGCGACAACCTCGCCGCCGCCCTTCTACAACTTCGCCGAAATCCCGGTGGTCACCGGCCGCGACGCCTTCGCCACGGCCAAGGAGCAGGGTGGCTCGACCAGAGGCGCCGCGTTCCACGACATCCACATGCCGCGCAACACCGCGGCCGGGCTGTTCGTCGGAGGATTCAGCCTGGTGCTCGGCTTCGCCCTCATCTGGCACATCTGGTGGATGGCCGTCGCCGCCGGGCTGGGGATTTTCGTGACGCTGCTGCTCCGCGCCGCCGACGGCAACACCGACTATTACGTGCCGGCCGCGGTGGTCGCGCAGATCGAACAAGGCCATTCGTAACATCAAGCAGGGCGATACCGATCCATGTCCGTCGATCTTCCCGGCCAATACTCGCTGATCGCGCCAAGGCCCGTCGCGCACGGGCATCATGACGGTTCGGCGGCCGACGGCGATGCGCTGTTCGGGTTCTGGATCTACATCATGACGGACTGCGTCCTGTTCGCGTGTCTGTTCGCGACGTTCGCGGTACTGCGCCACAACGTGGCCGACGGCCCGACCGGCAGAGACATCTTCGATCTTCCCTACGTCATCACCGAAACCTTCTGCCTGCTGATCAGCAGCGTGACCTACGGGTTCGCCTCGCTGGCACTGTATCGGAACGCCTCCCGCCAGGTGCTGTCGTGGCTGGCGGTGACATTCCTGTTCGGCTTCGTCTTCATCACTATGGAAGTCACCGAGTTCCACCATCTGGTGACGGTGGGCTTCGGTCCCGCCCGCAGCGCCTTCCTCTCCGGCTTCTTCACCCTGGTCGGCACCCACGGGCTGCATGTCACCCTGGGCCTCGTCTGGATGGCGGTGATGATGGTCCAGGTCGCCCGGGGCGGCCTCGGCGGCTCGGCTCGGCGCCGGCTGAGCAACCTCGGCGTGTTCTGGCACTTCCTCGACATCGTCTGGATCTGCGTCTTCACGATCGTGTATCTGATGGGAACCGTCTGATGGAAACCGGTCACGCCGATCACGGCACGCTGAAGTCCTACCTCACCGGCTTCGCGCTGGCAGTCGTCCTGACCGTCGCCGCCTTCTTCGTGGTCATGCACCCGGCCATGCCGCGGACCGCCATCATCGCGGTCATTCTGGCCCTGGCGGTCGTGCAGATCCTGGTCCATCTCACCTACTTCCTGCACATGAGCCTGCGCCGCGACAACCGCTGGAACCTGCTTTCCCTCGTCTTCACCGTGCTGATCCTGGCCCTGATCGTCGGCGGGTCGCTCTGGATCATGCACAACATGATCACCACCCTGATGGCCTCGCCGTCGGTCATGCCGCACGGCTAGGACGGGTCGCGAAAGAGGAATCCAGGTCGGTTCATGGCAAAAGTCATCCAGGAACAGTTCGCGATGCGTGCGGAACTCCGCCTCGATCCCTGCCCCGGCATCGAAGCCTCGTCGCCGCTCCGGCGGCCGGCGGCGGGGCAGCTTGACCGGGTCAGGACCACCCTCGGCCATTACCTGCAACTGACCAAGCCCGGAATCGTCTTCGGCAATCTCGTTTCTGTAGCCGGCGGTTTTCTCCTGGCGGCCCGCGGTCACTTTTCTCTGCCGCTGCTGCTGGCGGTGCTGGCCGGGGTGGCGCTGGTCATCGCGTCGGCCTGCGCCTTCAACAACGTCGTCGACCGCGACATCGACGCCACGATGAAGCGCACCCGCGGCCGGGTGCTGGTGCGCGGGCTGGTCTCGCCCGCCGCGGCGCTGGTTTTCGCCATCATGCTCGGGCTGGCCGGGATCGCCGTTCTGGCCGAAGCGGTAAGCGGGCTGGCGGCCGTCCTCGCGGCGGCGGGCTTCGCTGTCTACATCGGCGCCTACAGTCTTTACCTGAAACGCCGCTCGCCGCTCAGCACCCTCGTCGGCAGCCTGTCGGGGGCGATGCCGCCGGTGATCGGCTATTGCGCGGTGCGCGGACAGCTCGACGCCGGCGCGGCGCTGCTGCTGCTGATCTTCAGCCTGTGGCAGATGCCGCACTCCTACGCCATCGGCATCCTGTATCGCGACGACTACGCCGCCGCCGGCATTCCGGTGTTCCCGGTGCGCCACGGCGTGGCCGCGACCAGGCGACATATCCTGGCCTACATCGCCGCCTTCGTGCCGTCGTCGGCGGCGCTGACGCTGGCCGGCTACACCGGCTACGCCTATCTGGCGGTTGTCCTGGCGGCGGGCGCCTACTGGTTCTCTCTCGGCCTGGCCGGCCCGCGGAGCGGCGACGATCGCGCCTGGGCGCGCAGAATGTTCCTCTTCTCCATCCTCATCGTCCTGGCGCTGAACGTGATGATGGGCTGCAACTACCGACTCTAGAACGCCCTTCCCGTTTGCGGTCCCGATCTTCCTGCCGGGCGGCTTGGCCGGCGGAATCGAACGACCCTCGCCGCACCCGCCGCTTCATTCTCCCAGCAGACGATCCATCAGGAACGCCTTGAATGCGTCGTTGTCCACGTCGGTAACGATCTCGATCTGCGGCACTTCGGGCAGACGCAGGCCGCAGGAGGAGAACGGATCGCCGGGCCGCCACGAAACAGGCCGGCCACGGGTCAACCGGCCGACCAGCTCGATATCGACATGCGCCCGTTCCACCGTAACGAAGCCGCGTTCCAGCAGCACCGCCACGGCGAGCGGATCGTGCAGCGGAAAGCTGGCGCGGTTGCGCACGGCCCCCACCCAGCGCAGCCACGGATCGCTGGTCACGCCGAGGTAGTGCGCGAGGGGATCGGCCGAGGCGATAAGCCTCTCGACATCGTCCCGCGCCATCCCGGTGCGCAGCGTCGTGTCCAGCGGCACCATCACCACCGGCGCGCCGCAGGTCACGACGATGTGCGCCGCCTCCGGGTCGTAGCAGACG
Organism: Pseudomonadota bacterium; assembly: GCA_021780035.1. Classification (GTDB taxonomy): domain Bacteria; phylum Pseudomonadota; class Alphaproteobacteria; order Acetobacterales; family Acetobacteraceae; genus Rhodovastum. Next base: position 27,843 of record JAJXZO010000148.1, on the reverse strand, counting down.
TTCAACTCCTGCGGCCGGTGCCACACGTTGAAGGCGCCGCCCATGATGGCGATCTGCCGCACTTTCCGCGGCAGGTCGGGGTCGATGAGGATCGCCTGCGCCACGTTCGTCAGCGGGCCGACGGCGGCGATCGTCACCTCGCCGGGATGCGCATTCACGCTGTTCACGATCGCCTCCGCCGCCGAGCCGGGCGCGGGACGCCGGGTGGGCGCCGGATAGGACGTGCCGCGATACACGGAAACGGCCGGCTCCACGGTGCGCCTGCCGTCAAGGCTCGCCCGCCACGGAGCGGGATCCTCGGCCAGCGGCCGCGACGCGCCCCGGTACAGCGGCACACTGGACCCGGCCGCCTCCAGCACCGCAAGCCCGGCCGGTGTGCCGACATCCACCGCCGTGTTGCCGCCGACAACCGTCACCGCTTCCATCTCGAACTCCGGGCTGCGCAGAATCAGGCCCAGAGCCAGCCCGTCGTCCACGTCGGAACCGGGAACGCCGTTGCCGGGGTCGCAATCGAGGATCATACGCACGGTCTTGTCACTCCTTGCTGCCTGACGTGGCCAGGGAGGCGGCGAAGTAGCGCTGGAAGAACAGCATGATCAGCATCGGCACCAGCGCCGCGAAGCTCGTGGCCGCGAACATCTCGCCGTAATCCACCTGGAACTCGCCGGCGAAGTTGGCGATGGCAATCGCCACCACGTGCACATTCGGCGCCGGCGCGATCAGCAGCGGCCAGAGGTACGCCTGCCACTGGAAGACGAACAAAATCAGTCCCGCGCCGATCAGCGCCGGGCGCGAAAGCGGCAGGTAGATGCGGGTATAGATCCCCCACCACCCCAGCCCGTCCACCATTGCCGCCTCGCTGAGCACGCCCGGAATACCGAGGAAGAATTGCCGCAACAGGAACACCGCCAGCCCGTTGCCGAGCCCTGGCAGCACCAGCCCCGTGTAGGTGTTGTCGAGGTGGAAGCCTCGGAACAGCGAAGACAGCGGCACCGCGATGGAATCGAAGGGGATGAGGAAGCTCACCACCATGATCGCGAACACCGCGTTCTTGCCCGGAAAGCGCAGTACCGCCAGCGCGAAGGCCGCGGTCGAGCACAGCAGCAGTCCCACCACCACGGTCGTCCCGGCAACGAAGATCGAGTTCGCCATGGCGCGGGCGAACGGCCCGCTCCACAGCACGTGCAGGTTGGCCAGTGTCGGGTGCCGCGGCAGCAGGCTCCAGATGGTCAGCGGCGACAGATAGCGGAAAATCTCCGCTCCCGGCCGCAGCCCGCTGGCCACCGCCCAGATCAGCGGCATCATCGAATAAAGCGCCGCCAGCATGGCCAGGACGAGGAGAAGCGCGGCCCCTGCGCGGCCGCGGCTCGGCCGTCGCGGCACAGCGGCGGCGCTCAACTGAAGTCGTCCTTCCGCAGCATCAGGCGGAACTGGATCGTCACCACCGCCACGACCACCAGCACCAGGATCGTCGTCGCCGCGGCCGCGCCCGCGGTGTCGCCCTGGTCGAAGGCGCGCGTGAAGATCTCGTTCATCACCAGGTTCGTCGATCCTTGCGGGCCGCCCTTGGTCAGCACCTGCACCGGCGCGAACACCAGGAAATTGGAGACGGTGTCCGCCACCAGCACGAAGGTGAGCGGCCGGCGCAGCAGCGGCAGCGTGATCTTCCAGAAGCGCTGCCACGCGTTGGCGCCGTCGATGGCCGCCGCCTCGTAGTATTGCGTCGGGATGTCCTTCATGCCCGCGATCAGGAAGGTCATCCAGTAGCCAACGCCGATCCAGCTCACGATGATGATGATCGATCCGAGCGCCTGTCGCGGCGAGGTCAGGAACGGCTGCTGCGCGAAGCCGCAAGCCTGGAACAGCGCGTTGAGCGGCCCGTCCGGACGCATCGCCACGCCCCAGATCACCGCCGACACCACCTGCGGCACCGCCACGGGCAGCAGCACCAGCGTCCGCCACAGCCCTACGCCGGGAAGCGCCCGGTTGAGCAGCACCGCGAGCGCCAGCGCCAGCGCGATCTGGATCGGGTTGACCAGCAGGGAATAAAGCGCCGTCGTCAGCAGCGAACCGGTGAATTCGGGATCGGCGAACAGGAAACGGAAGTTCGCCAGCGACGGCCCCTTGCTCAACCCGACCCCGAACGCCACCAGCGCGGCCTGCAGCGTGGGCCACAGCCGCAGCACCACCACCGCCAGCAGCGCCGGCGCGAGAAAGCCCGCCGCGGCCAGCCATTCGCCCTGCCGCCGGCCCAGGCGTGGCGGGCGGCGTCGACCACCATCCGCCACGGCGGTTCTCACAGCCGGCTGAAGACGATCCGCAACTGCTTGTCGGCCGCCTTCAACGTGTTCGTGGCGTCGGCGCCATTCCGCACGTCACTGAATGACTTGTTCATTATCTGCTCGAAATCGACCCAGCCGATGGTGCGCGGGCGATGCACCGCCGTGTTGGCAAGCTCGTACCGCACGAGCGTGCCATAACCCTTCGTAACCGCGCCCCCTTCCGCCTCGATCCGCTTCAGGTATTCCACGAACGCCGTCTTGTTCGCCGGCGGCAGCGGCATCTTCTGCGTCGATGCCAGTGCGCCGACGTCGTCCAGCGTCATGAACGAGGCGAACTTGAGCGCCGCCTCGCGGTTGTTGCTGTAGGGGTTGACCGCCATCGACCAGCTGTCGGTCGGTGTGCAGGGTTTGCCGTCAGCGAAATACGGCGCCGCCGCCATGCCGAAGTTCAGGCCCGCGGTCTTGAAGAACAACCCCATCTGCCACGGCCCGCCGTAGAAATACGCCACCTGCCCGGCGGCGAAGAGCGGCGGCATCTGTTCCGGCGGGATGCCGCGCGGCGCCAGCCCGCTCGAGAACAGCCTGCCGTACCATTCGGTCGTCTCGATCCATTTCGGTGTCGTGATAGCCGGCGTCAGCAGGTCGGGGCCGGTCAGGCCGGGACCGGCGCCCCTCGATTCGTAGAGCGCCTGCAACTGGTAGTAGCGGTCCACCTGGTCGAAGCCGAGCCCCCACTTCGCGCCGGCCTTCTGTGCCTTCGCCCCGGCCTCCAGCACCTGCTCCCAGGTCATCCGTTTGTTTACGTCAAGCGGCGGCTCGGGCAGGCCGGCCTTGGCGAGCAGGTCCTTGTTGTAGAACAGCACCTGGGTCGACGTCCAAAGCGGGAACGACCAGATTTTGCCTTTGAAACTGACGGCTTCTATCGCCGCGCTCGACACGGATTTTTCGAAGGCGGGGCGCATCCCGCTCAAATCGACCAGGTAGCCGCGATGCGAGAACGTCGGCACGCGCGGCTCGTCGCAGCCGAACACGTCGATACTGCTGTCCTTCTGACCGATACGCGACTGCACGGCCGCATTCAGCGCGTCGAACGGCACGTTCTGGCGTGCAATCCTGATGCCGGGGTTCGCCTTCTCGAAGGCCGCAATTACCGCGTCCCATGTGCTCGGCGGCTGGGAAAACAAAAAATTGAGCGTGAGCTCGGCGGCCTGGCCTGCCGCGGGCACGAGCGCGCCGGTCGAGGCAAGTCCGATGCCAGCCACGAATTGGCGCCGGTTCAAAGGCATGTCTTCCCCTCCCAAAACAATGCTTCGAGCAGCCGCTGGCGAGCCCGCTCAGCCACCACTTCCGCCGCGACCCTAACGCGGGATCGTTTGGTATAGCAACGGAGAAATGCCCGCCGAACTCCTGGCGAATGCCGGTGCAATCCTTCGGGATGAAACCGATGAAGCGGCCCGCCGCACCGCGCGACGGGCCCCGACACATCACCGGAGTCAGTCTTCGTCGCGAACCGTGCGCAGGATCGCCGCCATGCGCCCGATCGTCTCGCCGCTCACCTCCGTCATTGGGCTTTTCGAATAGCCGCAGTCGCGCCCCAGCAGTTTCGCCGCGGCCTTCATGCGCGCAGGGAACTGCGGCCCGCGCACGATCTTCCACAGCGGATAGAGGCGGTTCTGGATCTTAAGGCCCTCGTCATGCCGTCCCGCATTGGCAAGCCGCCACATCTTCACGCAAAGCCGCGGAAACAGCGACAGGATCGCGGAGATCGCGCCATCGGCACCCGCCGCGAAGCAGGAGTAGATCATCTCGTCGGTCGCCGCGAACACCATGCCGCGTTCGCCGCACATCACCTTCATGTCGTACATCGCCATGATGCCGCCAACGCTCTGCTTCACGCCGACAACATTTTCGATCTCGAGCAGTCGCGAGAACAGTTCCGAGGAAATCTCGTTCTGCGGGATGACGTTGTAGACGATGATAGGCAGGCCGACGGCGTCGGAGATGGCGCGGTAGAATTTCTCGTTGCCGTTGTCGTCCGGGACGAGCACGTTGTAGAAGGTGGGCGTCACCATCAGGGCATCCGCACCGGCTGCCTTGGCGCGGAGCGCTGTGGCGATGGCCGCCTGCGTCGAGCAGCGCGCCACGCCGGCGACGACCGGGATGCCCTTGCGGTTCTCCTCGCGGATAACCCCGATCAACTGCACCAGTTCGTCATCGGACAGCGCGGCGCTTTCGCCTGTGCTGCCGCCGGGACTGATGCAGTCGATGCCCGCATCGATCAGGTAGCGCACCTCGCGCCGGTAGCGTTCGGTATCGATCTTCTCGTCGGCGCTGAACGTGGTGAGGACCGGGGGCGTGATGCCCCTGAAGCGCTCGCCCTTCTTCATCGATCGTTTTCCTTCCTCATCGGCGCGGCGGCCGTCCTCCGTCGCCGGTAAACGGCCACCGCTTCCGCCGGGCCCGCGCTTACAGCAGGCCGAACGTCACCATCGCCTTGCGGACCTCCGCGACTTCCTCCGGCGTGCCGGCGCTCAGCGGCCGGCGCGGAATGCCGGCATCGACGCCGAGCAGCTTCATCGCGTCCTTCCACAGCGGCGCGGGGTTGGTCCTGCCGTTCTGGCCCATGATCTTCAGCAGCGGATAGAGCTTGCGCTGCATGCCGGCGGCCTCGTCGATCCGGCCGGCCAGGAACGTCTCGATCATCGTGCGGATGTAGTTGCCGACCGCATGCGAGGCGCCGGAGATGACGCCGCCGATACGCCTGTCGCCGCCCTGCGCATACGCCTCCAGAATCATCGTGTCGTCGCCGTTGTAGATGATGAAGCTCTCCGGCGTGGCATTCAGGAACCCGGTGATCTGCTTCGGGTTCAGTTCGGCCTCTTCCTTCACCGCGACGATGTTGGGGAGGGTGGCGAGCGCGCCCAGCGTCGCCGGATCGACGTTCACGCCGGTGAAGATCGGGATGTTGTAGACCATGATGTTGAGCGTCGGCACGGCGCGGGCGATTTCGGTGTAGTGCGCATAAAGCTCGCGCTGCGTGGGCTTGGTGTAGTACGGCGCCACGACCATCGCCGTGTCGAAGCCCATCTCGACGGCCTTCTTCGCCAGCGCCGCCGTCTCGATCGTGGAGGCCGAGCCGACGCCGGCGATGAGCGGCACCCGCCCCGCCACCGCCGCCTTCACCGATTCGAAGATCGCCACGCGTTCCTCGAAGCGCTGGGTGTGGAATTCCCCGGTCGTGCCGCTTAGCACGAGCGAGTCGCAGAGCTTGTTGTCCACCAGGTGGACGGCGAGCTTCTTCAGCGCGGTGTGGTCGACGCTCTGGTCGGCGGCGTAGGGCGTGAGGATCGGCACCAGGATCCGGCCGTACTTGGCTTTGTCGAACATCAGTCTCTCCTTGTCGGGTTGGAAGGGATCGGCACTGGAGGTGCCGTTTCAGTCGGCCACGCCTTGCTGCTGCTCGACCTGCTCGATGTCGAGCCGCACGCCGGCGCGCTCGCGCATCGCCACCGCGCAGCCGATGGTGATGACGCAACCCGTCAGCAGGAACAGCGAGACGATCCACGATTTGCCGCCGGAAAGCTGCAGCAGCCAGGTGCCGATCAGCGGCGTGAGTCCGCCGATGATGTTGGCGAACTGGAAGCCGAGCGAAATGCCCGTGTAGCGCACGCCGGTGGCGAACGCCTCCGAGAAGAACGCCGGTTCCACGGCGAACATGACACCGTTGCCGAAGGCGAAGGTGAAAGCCACGGCCAGCACGAACAGCGGATAGCTGCCGGTGTCCGTGAGCCAGAACATCGGGAAGGCCATCAGCGCGGCAACGATGGCGCCGAACAGGAATACCGGGCGGCGGCCGACGCGGTCGGAGATGTAGCCCGCCAGCGGCACCGAGACCATGTCAACCACGCTCGCAGTAAGGATGACCCACAGCACCTGCGTGGAATTGAAGCCGACGTTGCGGGTGGCATAGGAAAGCAGGAAGCCGATGACGAGCCAGCCAAGAATGATTTCGCCCGTCCGCACGCCCATGGCCAGCAGCACCGCACGCTTGCCCCAGCGCAGGATGTCCATCACCGGCGCGCGCCGCTCCGCCTTCTTCGCGGTAAGATCGCGGAACAGCGGCGTTTCGTTGATGTGCGAGCGGATATAGAGCCCGACCGCCAGGGCGACGATGCTGACCAGGAACGGAATGCGCCAGCCGCCGGCCAGCAGGCTCGCGCGCGGAATGGCGGCGAAGACCAGAACCGAGGTGAACAGGCCGACAACGTTGCCAAGCTGCACGAACGTGCCGTAGAAGCCGCGCCGGTTCGGCGGCGCGTATTCGATGACCATCGCCGCGGCGCCGCCCCATTCGCCGCCAAGGGCGAATCCCTGCAGCAGCCTGAGCAGAATGACGACGATCGGCGCCCATACGCCGATGGTGCTGTAGCCGGGCACCAGCCCCATGAAGAAGGTGGAAAGCCCCATCACCAGGAGTGCCAGAATCAGCATCTTCTTGCGGCCGTAGCGATCGCCGTAATGGCCGAACAGCACCGCCCCGATCGGCCGGGTCGTGAAGGGAATCGCCAGCGTGGCATAGGCCGCCATCAGCCCGTAGATCGGCTTCAGAGTCGGGAAGAAAAGCTGCGGAAATACCAAGGCGGCTGCCGTGCCATAGATGAAGAAATCATAGAACTCGATCGTGGTGCCGATCATGCTCGAGCCGACGACCGTGGCAAGGCTGCTTTCCTGGAAGGCCCTGGCTGACGGCGCAGGCGCGATAACGGCCGTATTTTCTTCCATCTGTCTACTCCGTTGCTTTATTGTTGGCTTGTCGGCGCACGGCGGAGGCCATGCCGAAAGCGGTCCCGCAATGCGGTTCGCACGCGCGCGCCGGAGCGCGCGGGAAGCAACACGTTCCGGCGGGCGGCGGCCGGCGATACTGCGGAGCAGGCAGCGGCGCTGTCGGTGACAGGCATTTCCGCGAGCGGTTCTGGCACGCCATCCATCCCGGAACGTTGGCGAAAGTTTACGAAACCGATCTCGTCCCGTCAATCAGAGTTTTGTCCCGCATATCGGACCATGATGAAAAATTCCGTCTGGCGGAAGATACGCGCGCACTTCTCCCGGGAACCAACGGTGAGGGTGGAAGGGACAACGATATCGGCCTTGCCGCATTCCTGGTTATGCGGTATCGAATTCCACTTTCTGGGATACCGGGTATGAATCGTGAAATTTCCAGGCCGCCCCGCCGCGCCGACGAAGGACTCAAGTCGCTCACCAAGGTCGTGCGCGTCCTCGATGCATTCTCCACCGTCGACCGCGCCTTGTCACTCGCCGACATAGGTCAGCGCACGGGTTTTCCCAAGAGCACGGCGCACCGCCTGCTCGCCGCCATGCGCGAGGCCGGGCTGCTCGACCAGGACCGCGAGCGCGACCGCTACCGCCTGGGCATGAAGCTGTTCGAACTCGGCAACATCGTCCTCGCCAATATGGAACTGCACCGCGAGGCGCGCCCGTTCGTCGATGCCCTCACCCGCCAGAGCGGCCAGGCCGTGCACCTCGCCGTGTTCGACGGCCAGCGCGCGCTGGTGATCCACCGCGCCGACGCCTCGCCCGAAAAGGGACAGCCCACCGCGATGATCGAGCAGGCGCCGGTGCACTGCACGTCCGTCGGCAAGGTGATCCTCGCCTACCAGAGCGAAGCCACCGTCGAACGGGTGATCGCGGCGGGGCTTGCCCGCTTCACCGATTCCACCATCACCGATCCCCGCGTGCTGCGCGAACAGCTCAACGAGATCCGCGGCCGCGGCTACGCCATCGACGAAGGCGAGCACCAGCCAGGGCTCCGCTGCGTCGGCGCGCCGATCCGCGACCAGAGCGGCCGCGTGGTCGCCGCCATCAGCATCACCGGGCCGTTCTGGCGCCTGCCGCAGAGCGAGATCGACGGCCTGGCGAAAGTGGCGATGCATTCCGCCAATGCCATCTCGCTGGCGCTCGGCTATCGCCCGGCGGAACCGGCTCAGGCGGCGATGCCAAGATAGGCGTTCTTCACGCTCTCGTCCTCGGCGAGCTTCCGGGCATCCCCTTCGGCGACGACGCGCCCTGACGCCAGCACATAGGCGCGGTGCGAGGCGGCCAGCGCCATGCGCGCGTTCTGCTCCACCAGCAGCACCGCCGTGCCGCGCGAATTGATGTCGGCGAGCTTGGCGAACACCTGGTCCACCAGCATCGGCGCCAGGCCGAGCGAGGGTTCGTCCAGCATGAGAAGCCGCGGGCGGCTCATCAGCGCCCGGCCGATGGCCAGCATCTGCTGTTCGCCGCCGGAAAGCGAGGCCGCCAGCAGGCCGGACAGGCGGCGCAGGCTCGGAAACAGATCCAGCACCTCCTCCATCACCTCCTGGATCTCCGCCGCCGGGCGGCCGTAGGCGCCGACACGCAGATTGTCGAGCACCGACATGGCTCCGAACAGCCGCCGCCGTTCCGGCACCAACGCCATGCCGAGGCCCACAAGGTGCTCCGTGCGCTTCTGCCGCAGGTCGGTCCCGGCGAAGCTCACCTCCCCGCCCGCCGGCAGAAGCCGCGAGATGGCCTTGAGCGTCGTGCTCTTGCCGGCGCCGTTGTTGCCGAGCACCGAAACGATTTCGCCCGGCGCCACGTGCAGATCGATGCCGCGCACCGCCTCGATGTCGCCGAAACGCACGGTGAGTCCACGAACGTCGAGCAGGCGCTCCTCGGCCGTCGCGGCCGGCTGCGGCGGCGCGATCGCCGCCTCGCCGGCGCTGCCGAGATAAGCCTCCACCACCGCCTCATTGTGCTGGATGTCGGCGGGTTCCCCGTGCGCAAGCTGCTGGCCGAAGTTCAGCACGGTGATCTCGTCGGCCAGTTGCATCACCACGTCCATCTCGTGCTCGATCAGCAGCACCGTGAGTCCCTTCCCGTGCATGCTGCGGATGGTTGCGATGAGGCGCGCCGTCTCGGCGTGGTTGAGCCCGCCGTGCGGCTCGTCGAGCAGCACCAGCTTGGGGTCGAGCGCGAGCACCTTGGCAATCTCCAGCAGGCGCCGCTTCCCCTGCGGAAGACTGGCACAGGCGGCGTTCGCCTCGTCGCTCAGGCCCACGAAGTCGAGAATCTCGTGCGCGCGCCGTCGCGCCGAGGCGCCGACGCGAAGCGCGAAGCCGCGCCGGTACAGAACCACCAGCACGCTCTCCAGCACCGTCATGCTGGTGAACAGACGGGAATTCTGGAACGTGCGGCCGAGGCCGCGGTCGGCCAGCGTCTCGGGCGGCAGCCCCCCGGTGTCGCGGCCGAGGAACTCCACCCGCCCGGCGGTCGGGCGATAGACGCCGCTGATGACGTTGAACAGCGTGGTCTTGCCCGAGCCGTTCGGGCCGATCACGGCGTGAATCGTGCCCTCGCGCACCGCGAGGTCGATGTCGCGCAGCGCCACCAGGCCGCCGAAGGTGCGTGTGAGGGCGTGGGTGCGGAGGATGTCGGTCACGATCCGCTCTCCGTTGTCGGCCCTGCGTGCAACCGCAGCACCGACTTCGATCGTTGCCAGATGCGCCCGAACACCCAGCCCACCACGCCCGCCATGCCGCCTGGCAGCAGCGCGATCACGGCAATGACCACCGCACCGAAGATGACGAAATAGGCTTCCTGCAGGAACCGCAGCCATTCCGGCACCAGCGTGTAGAGCGCCGCGCCCAGCGGCGCGCCGAGGTTGCTGCCGAGCCCGCCGACCACCACCATGGCCAGATAGGCGAACGTGGTCTGCCACGCGAACACGTCGGGGCTGATGTAGCCGAGAAGGCAGCAGTAGCAGACGCCCCCGACCCCGGCGTAGGCCGCCGAAGCGATGAACAGGCCGATCTTCAGCGACCGCACGTTCACTCCCGCCGCCTGCGCGGCGATGGCGTTGTCGCGGAAGGCACGCACGCGAAGTCCTGCCGGGCTCGCGGCGAAAATCATCGCCGCCCCGAGGCCGAGAGCGGCCACCGCGACCAGAACCGGCAGCATCGCCACGTCGTCGCGGGCGAGGCCGATGCCGACGATGTTCATCATGCCGTTGGCGCCGCCCGTGATGAAATCGAGATCGACCATCAGCTCGCCCATGATGAGGCTGAAGGCGAGCGTCGCCAGCGCCAGATAGTGGCCCTTGAGGCGCAGCGCCGGCCAGCCCAGCAGTGCTCCGACGAGCGAGGTGAAGAGCACCGCCGCCACCGCGGCAAGCGCGGCCGGTGCGCCGTGTGCCTGGAGGAACGCGAAGGTATAGGCGCCGATGCCGAAGAATGCCGACTGCGCGAAGGAGATCTGGCCGCCGAAGCCAAGCACCAGGTTGAGGCCGATGGCGATCACCAGGTTGATCAGCGTCACGTCGACAACATGGACGTAGTAGGGATCGACGAGCCGCGGCAGACCGACCGCCAGCGCCACCGCGAATGTCGCCAGCGCCGCGAGCTGCCCCCACAATCTCCGTTCTTCCATCACGGCCGCTCCAGTTGCGGTTCGCCGAAGATGCCCTCCGGGCGCACCACCAGGGTGACGAACAGCACGCCGAACGCGATGACGTCGATGTATTCCGAGGAGATGTAGAATCCGCCCAGGGATTCGATGACGCCAAGCAGCAGCCCACCGATCAGCGCGCCCGGAATGCTGCCGAAGCCGCCGAGGATGCAGGAGGCGAACGCCTCCAGCGACACCTTCACCCCCATGTCAGCGGAGACGTAGAACACCGGCGCCAGCAGCCAGCCGGCGATGCCGGCCAGCACCGAGGCGTAGATGAAGATGAGCGCGGTGATGCGCGACGTGCGGATCCCCATCAGCCGCGCCGCCTCGGCATCCTGGGCGGTGGCGCGCATGCCCCGCCCGATCGAGGTGAAGCGGAACATCCCCTCCTGCGTGAGCATCATGAGCAGGAGCACGCCCAGGATCAGCACATACTGGGCATAGATTTTCGCGCCCAGTATCTGCACCGTCGCATTGCCCAGCGGGCCGCCGAAGGAAAGCGGCTCCGGCCCCCAGACCAGGACGACGGAGTTCTCCAGCACCATCGAGAGCCCCAGCGTCGCCACGATCGCCGACAACTGCGGTGCGTTGCGCACCGGGGAGTAGACGAAAACGGCGAACGCCAGGCCGAATACCGCCATGACGCCCAGCATCACCAGCAGGTCGAGGCCGATCGGCAGGTGCCAGACGTTGAAGCACGAGCCGACCACCACGTAGGCGCCAAGCATCACCAGGTCGCCCTGGGCGAAGTTGACGATGCCGACAGCATTCCAGATCAGCGTGAATCCCAGGGCCACGAGCGCGTAGACCGCGCCCATGGCAAGCCCGCCCAGGACGAGTTGGAGAACCGTCGCCGACACGGCACCCTATTCCTTGACCGTCTCGATGACCTGGGGCGCCCCGCCCTTCACCTCAGCGATCAGCCCCGAGTGAACCATATCGCCGTTCTTGCTCCAGGTGTAGCTGGTCATGATGCCCTGGTAGTCCTTCACCTTGGTCAGGGCCTCCTGGATGGCGGGTCCGCTGATTTCCCCGACCTGCCCCATGGCGAGCGCGAGGATGTTCATCGCGTCGTAGTAGGTGGTGGCGTAGAGTTCCGGGTCTTCGTTATAGACGGCGTGATAGACCTTCTTCCATTCGGTGATGCGCGGGTTGGGGTTCGACTGCACGAAATCGGTAACGGAATAAACCCCGTTCGCGGCGTCGCCCGCCAGCGCCAGGAACGGCGGCTGGCTGAAAGTGGTGGAGCCGGCCAGGCCGAACTTCACGCCCAGGGTTTTCATCTGCTTCACCAGGAGCCCGCTCGGCGCATCGTCGGTCCAGACGATGATGCCGTCCACTCCCGCCTGCTTGAAGGTGAGCAGTTGCGAGGTGAAGTCCTTGGTGCTGTCGAGATGCGTCTGCGTCGCCACCGGGGTGACGCCGCGCGCGCTCAGCGCCTCCTTCACCGCGGCGATGCCGCTCTGCCCGAAGGCGGTGTTGACGTAGTCGAGGCCGATCTTCTTCCACTTCAGGCTCTCGAGCACGTACTTCACCAGCAGCACCGCGCCGGTGGCGTCGTCGAGGCGGACGCGGAACACGTACGGGTTGTTCTGCTGCGTCACCACCGGGCCGGAGGCACCGGTGAGGGCGGGCACCTTGTACTGGGAGAGCATCGGCTCGACCGGCAGGACGCCGGGAGTGAAGTGGGGACCGATCACCGCCACCACCTTGTCCTGCGTCAGCAGCTTGATGACGGCGTTGGAAGCCGCGGTGGGGTTCGGGCCCTGGTCGTCCTCGAAGAACACCTGCACCGGCCGGCCCTTGACGCCGCCCTTGTCGTTGATCTGTTTGGCGGCCAGGCTGACGCCCTGCTTCATCCACAGGCCGTTTTGGGCGAACTGCGCGGTGAGCGCCGCCGAGCAGCCGATCGGGATCGGCGCCCCGGAGGGCGCGGCCCGCACGGCTGCGGGCAACAGCGCGGCGGAGGCAGCGGCAAGCCCGCTGCCGAGGACAGCCCGGCGGGAAAATCTACCGCCGCGGCACGACGGGTTCTGGCGACGTGTCGGCATGTCTTGTTTTCCTCCAGTTTTCGTTGTTCCGGCCGCTCTGCGGCCGCTTGGACAGAATGGCGGCGAGCATGGGCGATCGGAAATGCCCTGTCAACATATCTTCGGAATTCCGTGCCGGATTGTGGGATGTTCTGGCCGATCACCCCCGCCCCGTTACTCCGCCGTCCCGTCGTTCAGCATCTTGCCGGGATTCATGATGCCGAGCGGGTCGAGTGCCCGTTTGATGGTGCGCATGACCCCCACCGCCGCCCCGTGCTCCAGTTCCAGAAGTTCGCGCCGGTGCAGGCCGATGCCGTGTTCGCCGGTGCAGGTGCCCCCCATCCGGATCGCCCGCTCGCCGGTCCGCCGCGCCAGCGCCTCTGCCCGGCGCACCTCGTCGGGATCGTCCGGGTCGAACATGATGCCGAGATGGAAAGCGCCATCGCCCACATGGCCGACGATCGGCGCCACCAGGCCGGTGCGTTCGACGTCCTGCTCCGTCTCCATGATGCACGAGGCAAGCTCGGAGATCGGCACGCAGGCGTCGGTGCCCATGTTCTTCCGCCCCGGAGCCAGGGCCATGCAGGCGTAGTAGTTGTCGTGACGCGCCTTCCACAGCCGCGTGCGGTCCTCCGGACGGCTGGCGAAGCGAAATCCCTCGCCGCCGCCTTCCGAGCACAGCGCCTGCATCGTCTCCACCTGCTCGGCCACCGAGGATTCGCTGCCGTGGAACTCCAGGAACAGCGTCGGCTTGTCCGCGAACTCGCTAAGGTCGGCGTAGCGGATGCAGGCGCGCATCTGCAGCGCGTTGAGAAGTTCCATGCGCGCGAGCGGCAGGCCGAACTGCAGCGCGGCCACCACCGTCTCCACCGCGCCGCGCAAACTCTCGAACTGGCAGACCGCAGCGGTGATCGTCTCCGGCAGGCCGTAGAGCCGCAAGGCGACTTCGGTGATCAGCCCGAGCGTGCCCTCGCTGCCGACGAACAGCCGCGTTAAATCGAGCCCGGCCGCCGACTTGCGCGCCCGCCCGCCGGTGCGGATCACCGTGCCGTCGGGCATGACCACGGTGAGGCCGAGCACGTTCTCGCGCATGGTGCCGTAGCGCACCGTCGTGGTGCCCGAGGCCCGCGTCGCCGCCATGCCGCCGAGCGTGGCGTCGGCGCCGGGATCGACCGGGAAGAACAGCCCCTGCGAGCGCAGATCGGCGTTGAGCTGTTCCCGCGTGACGCCGGCTTCCACCCGGCAGTCGAGCGCCGCGGCCGAGACGTCGAGAATGCGGTTCATGCCGGTGAAATCCACCGAGATGCCGCCCCGCACCGCGGCGACGTGTCCCTCGAGCGACGATCCCGCGCCGAAGCCTACGATAGGCACCACGGCGTCACGGCAGATCCGCACGATCGCGGCCACTTCCGCGGTGCTCTCGGGAAAGGCGACACCGTCGGGCATGCCCGCCGCCGGCAGGCCCTCGCCGTGGCTGTGGTGCTCGCGCACCGCCGGAGAGATGGAAAAGCGCGTGCCCAGCATGGTGCCGAGCGGCTCGAACACGTTCTCCGCCCGCGCACACACCAGGTCCGACTTCGTCGGCATTCCCGCGTCTCCCCCGCCACTCCCGTCCGGCGCCCCACGGCCGGTCTTTCATCCCATTATACGGAATATCGGTCCGCATAAGTCAACTCTCCGAACTCGCGCGAGGCACGCAGGCCGGAGTTCCGTCAGGGCGCCGCCCCGGTTCGTCCGGGGACCGATGGTCCCCGGACCCCCGTTTCCGTCCCCCTCAGAGCGTCCGGTCGTAGGCGAGTAGCGCCCGCAGCAAGGGCGCGATCACCGCCTGCTCGGCGGCGCCCGGATAAGGCATCGGCCGCCGCGGCTTGCCGGAGCGGCATCCCTGCAGTTCTAGGCAGTATTTGACGCAGGCCGGCAGATTGGCGTGCGGCATCTTCCGCCAGAACTCCAGCAGGCTCCTGTGGATGGCCATGCCCTTGGCGTGATCGCCCGCCTGCACCGCATCCCACAGCGCCACCACCGGCCCCGGCGCCGCGGTGGGCGAGGCCGCCAGCGTGCCGTGCGCGCCGACGGCGAAGCAGGGATAGAGCAGGCCGTCGATGGCGGCGAGAATCACCTTGCCCTCGGGCACGTGCAGAAGCATCTCCGCCATGCGGTGGATGTCCCCGCCGCTTTGCTTGATGCCGACGACTCCCGGAATGTCGTTCAGGATGCGCAGCACGAAATCGGTGGAAAGCAGGTTCCAGGGAATGACGTTGTAGAGCAGCACCGGCTTGCCCACGCTCTCCCAGATCTCCTTGAAGTAGCCGAACAGCGATTCCTCGTCGGTCTGGAACACGTAGAAGGTGGGCGTGACCTGGATCGCCTCGATGCCAAGGTCGGCCACCGCGCGGCCGCGGGCGATCACCTCGCGGGTGGAGTTGGCGATGATGCCCGCCACCACGGGGATGCGCCCCGCCACCTCCTCCACGGCGGCGGCGGTCAGGCGGCGCAATTCCGCCGTCTCCAGCGCATAGCCCTCGCCGGTGGACCCGCCGACGCAGACGCCGTGCACGCCCTTGCCCAGCATGAACCGGACCTGGGCGCGGAAGGCGGCCTCGTCGATCTCGCCGTCGGAGTCGAAGGGTGTGACGAGGGCGGGGATGACGCCCTTCAGTCGCGTTTGCATGTCGGCACTCCTTTGTTGTCACTCAAGAGGAAGGACGGCACCCATGCCCGCGGGCGCCGCGGGGGCTAGTCGGTGACTTTCTCGATGATCACCGGCTTCTTGTTCTCGTCGCGGGTGATGAGGGCGCTGTGCACCATGTCGCCGCCCGGAGACCAGGTGTAGGTGGTCACCACACCGCGGAAGCTGCGGGTTTTCGTCAGCGCCTCCTGGATCGCCGCGCCGTCGATGGCGGTGGCGCGCTGCATGGCGTCGCCGAGGATCTTCGTCGCGTCATAATAGACGCTGCCGTAGAGTTCGGGATCGGCGCCGTAGGCCGCGTGGTAGCGCTTCACCCACTCCCGCACCACGGGGTCGGGGTTGTCGGCGATGAACTCACCGATGGAGTAGGCGCCGTTCACCGCGTCGCCGGCGAGGGCGATGACGTTGGGCAGCGTCAGCCCGGCGTTGCCGGCGATGCCGAACGAAAGTCCCAGGGTCTTGATCTGCTTGTTGATGAGACCCATCGGCTGGTCGTCGGTCCAGATGAACAGGTTCTTCACCCCGGCGCTCTTGAACGCCAGCAACTGCGGCGTGAAGTCCTTCGTGCTGTCGAGATGCGTCTGCACCATCTTCGGCTGGATGTGCATCTCGGCCAGCGCGGCCTTCAGCGCCCCGAGACCGCCCTGGCCGAAGGCGGTGTTCACGTAGTCGATGCCGATATCGGTCCAGTGCAGCTTCTCGACGGCGTAGCGCACCAGCAGCCTGGCACCGACGTTGTCGTTGAGCCGCACGCGGAAGACGTAGGGGTTGCCCTGGGCAGTGACCACCGGGCCGGTGGCGCCGGAGAAGGCGGGAACGTGGTACTGCTTGAGCAGCGGCTCCACCGCGAGAATCCCAGGGGTGAAGTGCGGGCCTACGATGGCCAGGACCTTATCCTCGGAGATCAGCTTGGTGGCGGCGTTGGCGGCCGCCGTCGGGTTGGGGCCCTGGTCGTCCTCGACGAAAAGCTGCAGCGGCCGCCCCTTGATGCCGCCGGCGGCGTTAATCTCCTTGATGGCGAGTTCCGCGCCCTGGCGCATCCATTTGCCGTCCTCGGCGAACGCGGTGGTAAGCGGCGCGGACAAGCCGATGCGGATCGGCGCGCCGGTGGCGCCGGCCGTGCGCCCCAGCATCGGCGCGGCGAGAGCGGTGCCGGCCAGGGCCTTGAGAACGGCACGACGGCGGGGAGAAGCGGCGTTCTGCGTGTTCATGGGGTGACTCGCACCAGGTTGGAGTGGGGTACCGGATCAGGACTCGGCCGGGGTCCGCAGCCCCAGGGTGCAGAGCGCGGACAGAAGGGCGATGCCGGCCATGTAGGCGACGATGGCGCCGTAGCCGCCGTAGGCGGCGAGCAGGGCCGTGGCGATCAGCGGCGACAGGCCGCCGCCCAGGATCGGCCCGATCTGCTGCACGAGCGAAAGACCGGAATAACGCAGGCGGGCCGGGAACAGCTCGGAGAAATAGGCCCCCTGCGCGCCATAGACGGAGCCGTGGCCGAAGCCGAGGCCGAGCGCGATGGCAAGCCAGATCAGGGCGGTCTGCCCGCTGCTCACCATCAGGAAGAACGGCCAGGCAAGCAGCAACTGGAAGATCATGCCGCCGACATAGACGGGGCGGCGGCCGATGCGGTCGGACAGCGCTCCGAAGAAGGGCAGCGTCACGCACTCCACCGCGCAGCCGAAAAGAACGCCGTTCAGGATGGGTTGGCTTTGCAGGTGCAGGACGACGACGGAGTAGGTGATGGCGAACACGGCATAGATGTTGAAAAGCCCGCTTTCGGCGATCTTGGCGCCGATGCCGAAGACGATGCTGACCCAATGGTGGCGCACCGCCTCGTAGGCCGGCACGGCGGCGGTCCTGCCGCTCGCCAGCACGCGGCGGAAGGCCGGGGTTTCGGAGATCTGGAAGCGGATCACCAGCCCGACGGCGACCAGCACGATGCTGAGGATGAACGGCACCCGCCAGCCCCAGGCAAGGAAGGCGGTGCCGTCCATCGACCTCGAAAGGATGCCGAGCAGAAGGATGGGGATCAGGAAGCCGGCCGGCACGCCGACATGCACCAGCGAACTGTAGAAGCCCCGCCGTGCCGGGGGCGCGTGCTCCACGGTCATCACCATGCCGCCGCCGTATTCGCCGCCGAGGCCGATGCCCTGCGCCATGCGCAGCGCGATGAGGCCGATCGGCGCCCAGACGCCGATGGAGGCATACGAGGGCATCAGTCCGATCGCCACGGTGCCGAGACCCATCATCAGGATGGTGATGAGAAGACAGATCTTGCGCCCGACCCTGTCGCCGAAATGGCCGAACAGCACGCCGCCGAGCGGCCGCGCGCAGTAGCCGACGAAGAACGTGGCGAAAGCCGCCATCGAACCGACAAGAGGATCAAACGACGGGAAGAATATCTTGTTGAAGACGAGGGCTGTCGCGGTGGCGTAGAGGGTGAAGTCGTAATACTCGATGGTGGTGCCGATGGCGCTGGCCAGCGCCACCTTCAGGATGGCCGAGCCTTCCGCCTCGCCTTCGCTGGAATACACTCCGGCACGAGACTCTACCGCTGCCCTGGAATTCATCGCCGTCCTCCCTGTGCGCCGTTCCGTTCCACGGCAGGGCCATGGGTGCGACTGGCTTTTGTCCGTATTGCGGACAAGATAATTCCGCCGGCAAAAAAGGCTTGTCAATGACGAATTCCGCCACGCACGAAAATTCAACTACTGATAACGATCACTTCGCATTCCTGCCGGCCTGGCTTGACAGCGGTATCCCACAAACGTTATATATGTCCGTTATATGGACATTCCCCGAAGGAATCATCCCGGATCGAACCTTCGGCACGCCGCCGCCTCGGCGGACGCCGCGGGCGGGAGCGCGCGTGTGCCGTTGAGTCCTGCCCCAGCCCGGCCTATGCGTTCCGTCATGGCAGATTCCAGGAACACCGCCGCCACGGAAATCGAGGACCGCACTGGCAGCGTCAAATCGCTGTTCAAGATGGTCGACGTGCTGGAGTGCTTCTCCCCCACCACGCCGGAACTGTCGGTGCTGCAGATCGCCCAGCGCACCGGCCTGCCGCGCACCACCGTGCATCGCCTGGTGGACAGCCTGCGCGCCGCCGGCTTCCTCGAACAGGAGGCCAGCCGCGAGAACTACCGACTCGGCCTCAAGCTGTTCGGCCTCGGCAACACCGCGCTCACCACCATGCCGCTGCACCGCGAAGCCGCGCCCTTCGTCGATACGCTCGCCAAGCTCAGCGCGGAGGCCGTGCACCTCTTCGTGTTCGACGGCACGCAAATGGTGTTCGTGGCGCGCGGCCGTGAAGGCGCGCGGCCGAACAACGTCGTCACTACGATGGAGTCCACGCCCTGCCATTCCACCGGCGTCGGCAAGGCCGCCCTTGCCTTCCAGACGCCGACAGTGATCGACCGCATCATCGGCCTCGGCCTGCAACGCTTCACCCGCAACACCATCGTCACCGCCGAGGCCCTGCGCGAGGAACTCGCCGCCATCCGCGCCCGCGGCTACTCCATCGACAACTGCGAGCACGAGCCCGACCTTCGCTGCGTCGCCGCCCCGATCCGCAACGCCGCCGGCCGCGTGTTCGCCGCCATCAGCGTCAGCGGCAGCGTGCGGCGGATGGAGCAGCACCGCACGGAAGACCTCGCCGAACTGGCGATTACCCACGCCAGGCTGATCTCGGTACAACTCGGCTATCACCCGCCGCGCGGCGAAGCCGGCCCCTCAGACCGTGAACTGGACCCGTGGGTAAGGACCAGGGACCGGGGGAATTAAGTTGGAAACGGCGCCGTTCTGATCTCCATGAGAATCAAGCCGCCTTTGGCTGCGGTTGGGGCTGTGGGGATGTGGACGACGCGGCAGCGTCGTCCAAGCTCGCCTGGAAGGCGAGCGTCATATCCACCGACAACGTATCGGGCCTGGCGGCGTGGATTTCCGACACCCTGTGCCGCCTGGCCACCGGTGGCGGCTTCGCCGTGCGACAACTCTACACCGACCAGGACGAAGTGCTGTTCGACGCCGACCCGATCGCCGCCGCCGTGCGCGCCATCATGCTGACGCGGACAGTGTGGACGGGAACCACCTCGGAGCTTCTGGACACCCCGGCCGAGGCAGCGGGCGAGCGTGTCGCCAAGTCCAAGGCCTGGCCGGACAGCCCTCGGGCCTTGGCGGGCCGGCTGCGGCGAGCAGCCACTTCCTTGCGCCAGATCGGCATCGACGTCCAATTCCACCGCGAGGGGCGGGCGCGGACCAGGATCATCCATCTCACCGTCGCCTCCGGCGATTTCAAGCCGGAAGATCGCGGGGCGCAACCGTCCGCATCGTCCGCACCGCCCGCTTCCCTGTCGAAGTCCAACCCGGCCAACGCCTTCATGGCTCCCGATCGGCGGACGGTCGCCAACGATGTGGACGGTACGGGCCGAGCCCCCGTCGAGACCGTCCGCGCCAACCCGTTGAAAACCAATGCGGAGACCGATGCGGACGGGGCGGACGCAAAAATCCCTTCTGAATCTAGAGGTGACGAGCGAGAGGAAGGAGAAGATGAGCGCGGTCCGTTCGTCCTGGCCTGATGGCGCCGCCGCCTATCTCGCCGTCGCCCGGCTGGAAGCGGCGGGTGTGGAGGCGCGGCTTCAAGGGGATGGCCGCCTCGCCATGCGGCCAGCGGGGAAAGTGTCGCCCGACCTGCTCGCCACTGTCCGCCAGCACAAGGCGGCCATCGCCGCCCTGCTGCGCCTGCGCCTCGCCGAACCGCACCGCCTTGTTGAAACGGAGCCGGCACCATGAGCGGCGCCGCTGTGCTCGCCCGGCTGCATGACCTCGGCATCACGGTGGAACCGCATGGCGGCCGGCTGGCGCTCCGGCCGCCGTCGCGCGTCTCGCCCGACTTGTTGGCCGAGGTGAAAGCGCACCGGGGCGAGGTGCTGGCGGAACCTGGCGCGGGCCGAGGGAGCCTGCCACCTCACCGACCTGGTGGCCACCTGCGATGCGTTGGCGCCGTTGCTGCCCAACACCCTCGTGGCTCCGGACGTACTGACTGACGATGCCGCCATCGCCGAGGCGGAGGCGCTGCCGGTAGCGGCGCCGACCGATCCGCCGGCCGACCTAGTGGAGCGGTTGGCGTGCGCGATGGCGAGACCGCGCCGCTGGCAACGCATCGTCGATCCCGAACGGGATCTCGCCTACTACCAGGTAGGGGCGCGACATCGGCTGGCGGCGCTCGATCCATTGGCGCGCGGCCTACTGCTTCAAATTGAGGAAGCGGCGGCGCGCAAATTCGTCAACCAGATCGAAGGAACGGAGCCGTGACAACCAAGACAAAGCTTCTGCATGTAGTCCATCACTTCTGCATCAGCTGCTGTGGCAGCCCAGTGGCGGTGAAGGAATGCGGGTGCGGGGACACTGCTCCCTTTACGCTTTCCGCCTGGGCGCTGACCCGAGGCCGAACGCCGGCAAGGTCACGGCGGCACGGGCCCGGCATCGGGATGGAAGCCTCGCACCACCCCACGTCCGCGTAGCTACGCAGGTGATTTTTCCACAGACGGCGACGCGAGTGAGGGCGCGAAGGGAAGTAGTCGCGCAAGCGGCGAGCGGCCTTCTGTCGCGCGTTCCACGGCACCACGGAAGAACGCCGCGCGCGCGTCCGATGGAGGTGGCCCCATGACCACGAAACCGGCCGATTCCCGCCTACGCCCTGCTCCTCCGAGCACCTCATTTGCCAAAGGAAACGACCATGCCGCGTAAACCCAGACACCGCGGAACCGGAAAGGCCCCCGTGAACACGCCGGCGAGCGGCATCCCTGCCAGCGGCACCCCTGCCGGCGGCTGCGGTTAGGGGGGCGCAGCGCGAGGAACGGGAACCCGTCCATCGTTGACGAGGGACGGCCAGCCCAGCCCCGAGGCCAAGGCGGCGGGCCACGCCGCAGCCCGGTCGGCGGCGGAGGAAGCCAAGAAGCATGCCGTTCGGGCCGTGTTGGTATGGAGAGAAGTGATGGAGAACAAGGAAGCGCCGCCCATCGCGCGCGTCGTTGCCGCCGAAAAGATAGTTGATCGCGCCGAGGGCCGGGCGATCCAAGCAACAGTTGATCTGACGCCGCCGCGAGACGACCGGCCTTTGCCGGTTAATCTCGACAAATTAACAGATGAGCAGCGTGCCGCGTTCGCGGAGGTGTTATTGTTGACCGCTGACGTTGAGCCGGGCGTTGTCGTCGAGGGCGACGCCGAACCTACCGGGTAGCCGAATAAGTGATGGCGTTCGTTCTGCTGCCGGCGTTGCTGCTGTTGGCGGTAACGCTGCTGCTGCTCGTGGCGAGCGTCGAGGCGGCGCTGAGGGCCGCGCATCGGTTCGCCGCCGTTCGCCATCATCTGGCGCGCGTAGGGGGAACGGATGGGGGAACTGCGCCGAGGCCGAAAACAAAAACCGTGTCTACTCAATAGATTGATATGGCTTGTTGGCGGAGAGGGTGGGATTCGAACCCACGGTACCCGTAGGGCACAACGGTTTTCGAGACCGTCCCGATCGACCACTCCGGCACCTCTCCGCAGGCAGCGGCCCGCGCCTTATACGGAACCCCCGCCCTGGCCGCAACCGCCTCCGCCCCTTGCACCCTCCCGCCTCGCCCGCTATAAGCCCGCCTCCGTCTGCGCGCCGGGCCTCTGTGTGGGCATGCCCGGCCGCGGCGTCCGCATGTCGCGGGAACCATCAGGAGACCCAAATGCCCAAGCTCAAGACCAAGTCAGCGGTCAAGAAGCGCTTCAAGATCACCGCTACCGGCAAGGTTCTCGCCGGCCCCGGCAAGAAGCGCCACGGCCTCATAAACCGCTCGCAGAAAATGAAGCGGCAGAACCGCGGCAGCCAAACCCTTACCCACGCCGACGGTCTTACCGTCAAGCAGTGGGCTCCCTACGGGCTCGACTGAGGAGGCAGACCCATGGCACGTGTCAAACGCGGCGTTACCACCCACGCCCGCCACAAGAAGGTTCTCGACGCCTCCAAGGGCTTCGTCGGCCGTTCCTCCGCCGGCTTCCGCATCGCCATCGAGCGCCTGGAAAAGTCGCTGCAGTACGCCTACCGCGACCGGCGCAACAAGAAGCGCGACTTTCGCGGCCTCTGGATCCAGCGCATCAACGCCGCCGTCCGCGAGCACGGCCTCACCTACTCCCGGTTCATCGCCGGGCTGAAGAGCGCCGGCATCGAGATGGACCGCAAGATGCTCGCCGCCGTCGCCTACGACGATCCCGTCTCCTTCGGCGAGATCGTGAAGAAGGTGCAGGCCGCCCTTTCCTGACCCCGCCGGGCTCTCCCCCGGGGCCAATCGAATGCGTACGCAAAGGGCCGCCCGCACCGGGCGGCCCTTTTGCCTGGACAGAAGCATGACCGACGAACTCTCCACGCTGAAAAGCGAAACCGCGGCGGCTCTCGCGGCCTGCGCCGACCTCCGCTCCTGGGATGCGGTGCGCGTCGGCATCCTCGGCAAATCCGGCCGCCTCACCGCGCTGCTGAAGCAGCTTGGCGCCCTCCCGCCCGAGGAACGCCGCCAGCGTGGCGCCGCCCTCAACGTGCTGAAGGACGAACTCGCCGCCGCCATCGAATCCCGCCGCGCCGCGCTCGAAGCCGAGGCCCTGAACGCGAAACTCGCCCGCGAAAGCCTCGACGTCACCCTGCCGCCGCGCCCCGCCGCCTCGGGCCTCATCCACCCCATCAGCCGCACCATGGAGGAGATGGCCGCCATCTTCGGCGCCATGGGCTTCGAGATCGCCGAGGGCCCCGACATCGAGTCCGACTGGCTGAACTTCTCGGCGCTCAACATCCCCGCCCACCACCCCGCGCGCGAAGACATGGACACGTTCTACCTCCCCGCGCGCGAACCGGGCGGGAGGCGCCGCGTGCTCCGCACCCACACCTCGCCGGTGCAGGCCCGCACCATGCTGAGCCGCACGCCCCCCTTCCGCGTCATCGTCCCCGGCCGCACCTACCGCGCCGACCACGACGCCACCCACTCGCCCATGTTCCACCAGGTCGAAGGCCTGGTTCTCGACCGCAACATCACCCTCGGCCACCTGAAGGGCTGCCTGATCGACTTCCTCCGCGCCTTCTTCGCCATCGCCGACCTGCCGGTGCGCTTCCGCTCCTCCTACTTCCCCTTCACCGAGCCCAGCATGGAGGTGGACATCGGCTGGAACCGCCGCACCGGCGAACTCGGCGGCGGCGGCGACTGGCTGGAGATCCTTGGCAGCGGCATGGTGCACGCCAAGGTTCTCGCCAACTGCGGCATCGATGCACGGGAGTGGCAGGGCTTCGCCTTCGGCATGGGCATCGAGCGCGTCACCATGCTGAAGCACGGCATCCCCGATCTCCGCCCCTTCTACGACAGCGACATCCGCTGGCTCCGCCACTACGGCGCCAGCCCGCTCACGCCCGCCATCCTGCACGAGGGGGTATGACGCCATGAAATTCCCCCTCTCCTGGCTCAAGTCGCACCTCGAAACCGAAGCCTCGCTTGAAACCATCACCTCCACCCTCACCAACATCGGCCTCGAACTCGAAGGCGTGGAAGACCGCGCCGCCGCGCTTGCCCCCTTCCGCATCGCCCGCGTTGTCGAAGCGGCGAAGCACCCGAACGCCGACCGCCTGCACGCCTGCACGGTGGATGCCGGCGATGGCACGCTCGTCTCCGTCGTCTGCGGCGCACCGAACGCGCACACCGGTATGAAGGCGGTGTTCGCTCCCGCCGGCGCCTTCATCCCCGGCACCGGCCTCACGCTGAAGGCCGGCTCCATCCGCGGCGTCGCCAGCAACGGCATGCTGCTGTCGGCGCGCGAAATGGGCCTCGGCGACGACCACTCCGGCATCGTCGAACTGCCCGCCGAAGCCCCCGTCGGCGTCCCCTACGCCGCCTGGGCCGGCCTCGACGACCCGGTGATCGAGATCTCCGTCACCCCCAACCGCGGCGACGCGCTCTCCGTCCGCGGCGTCGCCCGCGACCTCGCCGCCGCCGGCCTCGGCACGCTGAAGCCCTTCAACCCCGCCCCGGTGCCCTCGGCGTTCGCCAGCCCCGTCTCCTGGCGGGTGGACTGGCCGGAATACTGCCCCTGGGTGCTCGGCCGCACCGTCCGCGGCGTCACCAACCGCCCCAGCCCGGAGTGGCTGCAGCGCCGCCTCCTCGCCATCGGCCTCCGCCCCATCAACGCGCTGGTGGACATCACCAACTTCTTCACCATCGACCTCGGGCGGCCGCTACACGTCTTCGACGTGGACAAGATCGCCGGCGATACCCTCACGTTCCGCCGGGGCGCGGGCGAAACCTTCCGCGCGCTGAACGGGAAAGACTATTCCGCCGGCCCGGAAGACTGCGCCATCGCCGATGCGGCGGGCGTGCAGTCGCTTGCCGGCGTCATGGGCGGCGAAGCCACCGGCTCCGATGCAGCCACCCGCACCGTCTTCATCGAATGCGCCCTGTTCGATCCGGTGCGCGTCGCCCTTTCCGGCCGCCGCCTCGGCCTCACGTCGGACGCCCGCCAGCGCTTCGAGCGCGGCATCGACCCGGCCCTGATGCCTGCCTTCCTCGAAGCCGCCGCGGCGATGGTGATCGAACTCTGCGGCGGCGAGGCGAGCGAAGTCGTCGCCGCCGGCGCCGAGCCGAACTGGCGGCGCCAAGCTACCCTCCGCTTCGCGCGGCTGCAAAGCTTCGGCGGCCTCGCCGTGCCGCCCGACGAAGCCACCGCCGCGCTCGAACGCCTCGGCTTCCGGCAGGTCTCCCGCGACGCCCGCTCCGTCACCGTCAGCGTCCCCTCGTGGCGCAACGACGTCGCCGCCCCCGGCGCGCTGGAACCGGCGAAAACGCTCCCCGCCGGGCAGGTGGCGAAAGCCGCCGAGGGTCGCGCCATGGTCGAGGCCGAGTGCGACCTGATCGAGGAAGTCCTGCGCCTGAAGGGCCTCGATGCCGTCCCCGCCGCGAGCCTGCCGCGAGCCCAGCCGGTTCCGGAACCCACGCTCACGCCGCGCCAGCGCCGCACGGCGATGGCACGGCGCATCCTCGCCGGCCGCGGCCTCGCCGAATGCGTCACCTTCTCCTTCACCGAGCGCCGCGTCGCCTCCCTGCTCGGCACGGCGCCGGGCTCGCTCACGCTCGACAACCCCATCGCCGCCGATCTCGACCAGATGCGCCCCAGCCCGCTCGCCACCCTGGCGCTGGCCGCCGCGCGCAACGCCGCCCGCGGCTGGGGCGATCTCGGCCTGTTCGAGGTCGGCCCCGGCTTCGAAAGCCCCGACCCCGAAGGCCACCGCCTCGTCGCCGCGGGCCTGCGCATCGGCCGCACACCCAGAAGCTGGATCGAGCCCGCCCGCGCGGTCGATGCCTTCGATGCCAAGTCCGACCTCTGGGCGCTGCTCGCCGCACTCAACGTCCCGCTCGATGCGCTCACCGTCACGGCGGAACCTCCCGCCTACTACCACCCCGGCCGCGCCGGCGTGGTCCGCCAGGGGCCGAAGACGGTGCTCGCCACCTTCGGCGAACTGCACCCCCGCGTCCTCGCCGGTCTCGATCTCCCCGGTCCGGCGGTCGCCTTCGAACTGTTCCTCGACGCCATCGCCGACGGCAAGCGCCGCCGCCGGCAGGCTCCCACCCTCGCCTCCTTCCAACCGCTGCGCCGCGACTTCGCCTTCGTCGTCGATGCCTCCGTTCGCGCCGACGCCCTGATCCGCGCCGCCCGCGGCGCCGAGCGCGCGCTCATCGCCGGCGTGGCGCTGTTCGACCTCTACGAGGGCGAGAAGCTGACGGAGGGCAAGAAGTCGCTCGCCATCGAGGTGACGCTGCAACCCTCCGAACGCACGCTGACCGACACCGAGATCGAGGCCGCCTGCGCGAAAATCGTCTCCGCCGTCGCCAAGGCCACCGGCGGGGTGCTCCGGTAGGCCAGAGGCCCCGTCACCGCCTCAGCGCGCCCACAGCCACCGCATCGGCTCGGCCCCGAACTCGCCGGCCATTCCTTCGCCGACGAACACGGCGGAGGGAGAAAGCCCCGCCAGAATCCGCGGGCACGAAGGCCCCGCCGCCGCCACCTCCGCCCGCGCCGCCACCCCCTGCCGCTGGTAGATCACGCACCACTTCGCCGCCCGCGCCCCGTCGGGCTTCCTGCCCTTTCTATCCGCCCACGCGGAAGGCTCGGCATACATCCGCGCCAGCACAAGCTGCGCCTCGGAGTTGCCGGAATTCGCCAGGGCCCGCGTGTGGGCGTAGCTGTCGCCCGGCTGGTAGCCCAGCGCCGCACACCCGCTCACCCCCGCCGCCACCACTCCGGCCAGCGCGAAGCGCCACCGCATCGCCACCCTCCCCACATCAGGCTGCCCCGCAGGGTGCACTTCGCGCAGCAAGTCGTACGCGGATAAGCGAAGCGCAATCCGCCGTTAGCGTGCCGCCATCCGCCCACGAATCATACAAATAAGACACGAGCAAGCCGTAGGGCGGGAAAGCGCAGCGTATCCCGCCGCCTTTCGCTCCGGCCGCGGCAGATCAGGCACCACTTCGCCGCCCGCGCCTCGTCCCGCGGCCTTCAGCGCATCTGCGGCCACGCGGCTGGGTCGGCGTACATCCGTGCCAGCGTCAGTTGCGCGTCGGCGCTGCCCGCGTTCGCCTCCGTCTCTGTCTGCGTGAAACTGGCGTCACTCGGCCGATACCCGAACCCCGCGCACGCGCTCGCGCCCACAGCCAGCGCCAACCCTCCCCGCCACGGCCACCCGCCCCATCCTACCACCATCCGCGGGGCGGAATGCGCGCAGGCAACGTCGGGTGGGCATCAGCCCACCGGCAGTTGCCGGTCCCGACGGCAGGACAGTACGGTGTAACCGCATCGGCGATACCGTCCGGATACGGGCGCCGTTGCTTTTGCCGTGCGTTTGTGCTAGGAATATATTCGTGTCAGCCGTCTCCCCCCCGCCCGGCGCTCCCGATTTCACGCTGAGGCTCGGCGTCATCCTCGCCGGCCTCGCCGCGCTCGTCGTCCGCGCCTTCCTCCGTCATCCCCGCAACACCTCGCTCGCCCGCCCGGCGTGGCGCCTCATCACCCTCTCCGCCCGCCGACTCCAACGCGCCTTCGCCCGGCCATCCGCCGCCGCCCCGGCAACGCCCCACCGTAAAAGCCCGCGACTCCGCACCGCGCCCCGCCCGCGCTTCTTCCCCGCCGGCCACGCCTGGCTCGTCGCCGCCATCGGCGCCGAAGCGGCCGCTTACGCCAGCCAGCTCGCCGCCCTCCTTGCCGAACCGGAAGCCGCCGCGGCCTTCGCCGACTCCCCCGCCGCCCGGCGCACCCTTCGCCCCATCCGCCGCATGCTCGGCCTCGACCCCGCGGGCCG
>JAJXZO010000022.1 GCA_021780035.1 Pseudomonadota bacterium | reverse complement strand
CTGCACCTGCTCGCGCATCTGCTCGGTCCTGAGCTGCCGGATCTCGCCCATCAGGTCGGAAGCGACGAAGTGATGCAGGTTGAAAACGTCCCAGTGCAGGGAGACGTGGTCGGCGCGCAGGTCGGCAATGAAGAAGCCGCGTACGCGCCACAGCAGCGGGCGCAGCACCGGCCGCAGCAACCGCCACACGCCCATCGCGCCGACGCGCACCGGCGAGAAACGCATCCCGCTGGGTGCGGCAGAAGGCGACGAATGCCATGGCAGATTCCGTGCTGACAGGGGCCGATGCATGGACGGAGGCACGGCTTTTGTCTAGGCTCTTCTCCTTCCCGCCGCAGGCTTCCGCCGCGCGGCGCGCAACAGAAGGCGGTTCATCTTCCATGCCTACGGCTCTCATTACCGGCATCACCGGACAGGATGGTGCCTATTTGTCTCAATTTCTATTGCAGCGCGGCTATTCGGTGCATGGATTGCTGCGCCGTTCGGCTTCCGCTGAGGTGATCGGCGAGCGGCTGCGCTGGCTCGGCGTGCTCGACCAGGTGGCGCTGCACGACGGCGACCTGCTCGACCTGTCCAGCGTCCTGCGCGTGGTGCAGGAGGTGCAGCCGGACGAGGTCTACAACCTGGCGGCCCAGAGTTTCGTGCATGCCTCGTGGCAGCAGCCGCTGCTGACCGGCTCGGTGACCGGGCTCGGCGCCGTGGTGCTGCTGGAGGCGGTGCGGCTGCTATGCCCGCGGGCGCACTTCTATCAGGCGTCCTCTTCCGAGATGTTCGGCAAGATCCAGGAGCCGGTGCAGACGGAGCGCACGCCGTTCTATCCGCGCAGCCCCTACGCCGCTGCCAAGCTCTACGCCCACGCCATGACCGTGAACTACCGCGAGAGCTTCGGCCTGCACGCCTCCTCGGGCATACTGTTCAACCACGAAAGCCCGCTGCGCGGCATCGAGTTCGTCACCCGCAAGATCACCGACGCGGTGGCGCGCATCAAGCTCGGCCTCGCCGGCGAAATCAGGCTCGGCAACCTGCAGGCGAAGCGCGACTGGGGCCACGCCCGCGACTACGTGCGGGCGATGTGGCTGATGTGCCAGCAGCCCGAGCCGGGCGATTACGTGGTGGCGACCGGCCGCACCACCTCCATCGCCGACTTCTGCGCCCTCGCCTTCGGCTGTGCCGGGCTCGACTGGAAGAATTACGTGACGACCGATCCGGCGCTGTTGCGCCCGGCCGAGGTGGAGGTGTTGCTGGGTTCCGCTGCCAAGGCGAAGGCGGTGCTGGACTGGGAGCCGGAGACGACGCTGGAGCAGCTTGCCGCGGAGATGGTGGAAGCGGATCTCGCCCGCCACCGGGCGCGCCTGCACGCCGCCGCCTCGTGACCGGCCCGGAGTCGTGACGCCCGCACGCATCCTGGTGACCGGGGCCGGCGGCTTCGTCGGCGCGCACCTGATGCCGCAACTGCGCGCGGCGTTCCCGGACGCGGCGGTGACGCCGTGCGACCTCCGGCCCGGGCTCACCCCGCTCGACGTCACCGACGCCCGCGCCACCGAGGCGCTGATCGCCTCCCTTCGCCCCGACGCGTGCATCCACCTCGCCGGGCTCGCGGCGGTGCCGGCGGCGAGCAAGGACCCCGACCTCGCGTGGCGGGTCAACCTGTTCGGCACGCTGAACGTCGTTCGCGCCGTCCGCCGCCACGCCTCGGGCTGCTTCTGTCTGTTCGTCTCCTCGGCCGACATCTACGGGGCGAGCTTCCGCGCCGGTTCCGCCCTCGACGAGGGCGCCGTGGTGGCACCGCTCAACACCTACAGCGCGAGCAAGGCGGCGGCCGACCTGGCGGTGGGGGCGCTGGCCGCCGAGGGGCTGCGCGCGGTGCGGCTCCGCCCGTTCAACCATACCGGGCCGGGGCAGACGCCGGCCTTCGTGGTGCCGGCCTTCGCCCGGCAGGTGGCGCGCATCGCCGCGGGCCTACAGGAGCCGGTGATTCGCACGGGCGCGCTCGACCCCTGGCGCGACTTCGTCGACGTGCGCGACATCTGCGCCGCCTATGTCGCCTGCCTCCACCACGCCGAGCGGCTGCAGCCGGGGACGATCCTGAACCTTGCCTCCGGCACGCCGCGGCGGATCGGCGATATCCTCGACTCGCTGCTCCGCCTCGCCGGGGTGAGCGCCCGCGTGGAGCCGCGCGAAGCGCTGCTGCGTCCGGCCGACATCCCCACCGCGCGGGGCAACGCCGCGCAGGCGCGGGATCTGCTGGGGTGGTGCCCGGAACGGCCGTGGGAGCAGACACTGGCCGACGTGCTTGCCGACTGGCACGAACGGGTGCGCACGGAGGCCGCGGCGCGGACGGGCTGAAGCGTTCGATTGACAGCCTCAGCCGGAACGTTAGCCTGCTGGCGCCGTACGCAGGCGGCACAGGAAACGGGCTCCGAGGCGCATCATGGATACAAATCCCCAGGCGGCTCTGTTCGTCGGCATCGACGTCGGCTCGGCGAGCGTGAGGGCGGGGGTATTCGACGCTTCCGGCAACAAGCTCGCCTTCGCCGTGCGGCCGATTCTGCAGGCCAACCCGAGGCCGTTCTTCTACGAGCAATCCACCACCGACATCTGGCGGCAGACCGCGGTGGCCGTGCGCGAGGCACTGGCGGCGAGCGGCAGGCAGGCCTCCCAGGTGCGCGGCATCGGCTTCGACGCCACCTGCTCGCTCGCGGTGGTGGGGAAAGGCGGCAAGCCGGTTTCGGTGGCCGAGGACGGTGATCCCGAGCGCGACATCATCATGTGGATGGACCACCGCGCCACCTCCGAGGCCGCCGACATCAACGCCACCGGCGATCGCGCGCTCGCCTATGTCGGCGGCGAGGTCAGCGTGGAGATGGAACTGCCGAAGGTGCTGTGGCTGCACCGGCACCAGCCGGAGCGGCAGGCCGGGGTGTGGCGCTATTTCGACCTCGCCGATTTCATGGTGTGGCGGGCTTCGAGCAGCGACGTGGCCAGCGTCTGCACGCTCACCTGCAAGTGGAACTATCTCGCCCACGAGAGGCAGTTCAGCCAGAACCTGCTGGCGGCGGTGGGGCTTTCGCACCTGCCGGAATACGTGCCGCCCACGGTGCTGCCGCTCGGCTCGGCGGCGGGGCGGCTTTCCGAGCAGGCCGCCGACGAGTTGGGGCTTCCCGCCGGCATCGCCGTGGCCACCGGCATCATCGACGCGCACGCGGGCGGGGTGGCGCTGTGCGGGGCGCAGCCGCAGGGTTCGCTCGCGGTGATCAGCGGCACCTCCTGCTGCCATCTGGTGGCAAGCCGCGAGCCGGTGATGGTGCCGGGCGTGTGGGGACCCTATTTCGGCGCCATGCTGCCCGGCTGGTGGCTGAACGAGGGCGGGCAGAGCGCGGCCGGCTCCCTGCTCGACTGGACACTCCGGCAATCGGAGGCCTGGCCCGAACTGCAGGTGCAGGCGAAGCGGGAGGGTCGCTCGGTGCACGCCGTGGCGGGCGACTGGGTGGCGGCGCTGGAAAGCCGGGAGGGCGAACCCGCCGCGTCGCTGCACGTGCTCGCCGACCACTACGGCAACCGCTCGCCGCGAGCCGACCCGGACGCGCGCGGCGTGATCGCCGGCCTCGCCCTGGAAAGCGGGCGGGACGGGTTGGCGCGGCTCTACCTCGCCAGCGTGCAGGCGCTGGCCTACGGCACGCGACACATCATCGAATCCATGAATGCCGCCGGGCACCGGATCGAGCGCCTGCTGATCACCGGCGGCGGGGCGAAGAACCCTCTGTCGCTGCGCGAGCACGCCGACGCCACCGGCTGCGACCTGCAACTCGCCAGCGAGGAGGACGCGGTGACGCTGGGCAGCGCCGTGCTGGCGGCCACCGCCTGCGGCGCCTATGCCGATCTGCAGGCTGCCGCCGGCGCCATGGTGCATCCGGCCCGCGTGCTGCGCGCCGATCCCGCCCGGCGGCGCTTCCACGACGCCAAATACCGCGTCTACCTCTCCCTCTACGACGATTGGCAGCGCTGCCGGATCCTGATGGCCGAAGCCGGTCCTTCCGCAACCCGATAGGTGACGAAATGCTCTCCTTGACCCTGCCTGATCTTGGCCAGACGATCGCCGCCGGCCCCGGCGAGGTGCTGCTCGTCACCAATGCCGACCTTCGCGAATCGGCCAACGTGGAATGCTGGCCGGTGCAGCAGCGCTTCGAGCACAAGCTGGAAGCGGCGCTGAAGCAGCACTTCAACGTGACGGCGAAGCGCGCGCATCCGGTGAAGACCGACAAGGGGCACGGCTTCATCAGCAGCCAGCGCGAGGGCAGCGACCTGTTCGGCCGCATCGACCCGAAGGCGCCGGTGATCGTGCTGCTGACCGCGTGGCAGTATTCGCACCACCTCGCCCCTTCCCTCGCCCACCATCAGGGGCCGATCCTGCTGCTGGCCAATTTCGACGGCACCTGGCCGGGGCTGGTCGGCATGCTGTGCATGGCCGGCACGATGACCAGCCTGGGCAAGCCGGTCTCCCGGCTGTGGTCGGCCGATTTCGAGGACCGCTTCTTCCTCGACGGGCTTGGCACCTGGCTCCGTACCGGCTGGCTGAAGCACGACACCGGCTATCTGCACCGCGTGGAGGCCGACCATCCGGTGATGCGCACCCCGGCCGGGCAGATCGGGCGGAAGGTGGGTGAGTACGTGCTGCGACACAAGGAACTCATCGGCCTGCACGACACCTTCTGCATGGGAATGATCAACGGCGTGTTCCCGCAGCAGGCGCTGTGCGAAATCGGCATGCCGCTCGAAGGGCTGTCGCAGTCGGCGCTGCTGGTGGAGATGCGGAAGGTGCCGGCGGAACTGCGCGAGCGGTGCCTGCGCTGGTACGAGGAGCGCGGCATGCGTTTCCAGTGGGGCAAGGATCCGGCGAAGGAACTGGTGCGCGAGCAGGTGCTGGAGCAGTGCGCCATGCTGATCGCCCTGGCGCGCATCAGCCAGCGCTTCGGGCTTTCGGCGGTGGGCGTTCAGTATCAGCAGGGGCTCGCCTGGTCGTGCGCCGCCTCCGATTTCGCCGAAGGGGCGATCGGCTCGGCGGAGCGCTTCCCCATTCCCGACGAAGACGGCAGCATCATCCGCCCCGGCCAGCCGATCCCCTGCATCAACGAAGTGGACATGGGCACGGCCATTCCGCAGACGATGATGTGGCGGCTGCTTACCAGCCTCGGCCTGCCGGCGGAGACGACGCTGCACGACATCCGCTGGGGCAGCGAGTGGCAGGGGCAGTTCGTTTGGGACCTGGAGATCTCGGGCTCGGTGCCGTTCGGGCACATCAAGGGCGGCATCGACGGCGCCACCGGTTACCGACAACCGCCGATGTATTTCCCTCTCGGCGGCGCCACCATCGCCGGCCAGGGCCGCGCCGGGCGCATCCTGTGGGCGCGCGCCCACTATTCCGGCACGCGGGTGATCCTGCACGTCGGCACCGGCCACGCGCTGGAACTGCCGGAGGCGGAGTTCGAGAGGCGGCGGCGCGCCACCACCTACGAGTGGCCGCTGTGCAACGTGGTGCTCGACGGCGTGGGCCGCGACGACCTGATGGCCGGCCACCAGAGCAACCATATCAGCATCGCCTACGTGGACGAGGCGGTGCTGAAGGACGTGACCAGGGCCTTCGTCGCCCAGGCGCTCACGCAGAACATCGTGGTGCTGGCAGCCGGCGAAGTGGCCGAATGGCTTGCTTGACAGCAACTTGAATCGGTTCTCCACTGAACCGTTCGGCGTGACTGAAACAACAGTATCGGCGGCGTGCCGGCAGCCCGGAAGGGTCCGGCGGCCGCCGCGAACCGTCAGGAGGAATAGTCGATGATCTCACGGCGCACCCTGCTAACCGCGACGGCAGCGACGCTCGCCGCCCCGGCCATCGTCAGCGAGGTGGGCGCGACCACCGCCTTCGACTGGAAGCGCCACAAGGGGCAGACCATCGTCGTCAGCCTCACCAAGAGCCCGCGGGCCGACAATCTGCAGGCGCACCAGAAGGAATTCGAGGCGCTTACCGGCATCAAGGTGATCTCGGAGCAGTTGCCCGAGCAGCAGCAGCGGCCGAAGATGGTGATGGAGCTTGCCGCCGGCAACCCGAGCTTCGACGTGACGCACTTCTCCCTGCACGTCTCGAAGCGCGTGGTGGGCGCGGGCAAATGGCTGCTCGACCTCCGGCCCTACCTCGCCGATCCGAAGCTGACGGCCCCCGAGTTCGACTATGCCGATTTCGGTGCCGGCGCCGTGACCGCCATCACCCAGCCCGACGGGCGCATCGACAGCATGCCCGTGGAGACCGACGTGTGGCTGGTCTACTACAACAAGAAAATGCTGCCGAAGATGCCCGACACTCTCGACGAGATGATGCAGACGGCGGCGCGGCTCAACGACCCGAAGAAGAACGTCTACGGCTTCGTCGGTCGAGGCCTGAAGAACGCCAACGTTCCCGTGTGGACATCCTTCCTGCTCGGTGAGAACCAGCTTACCGTGACGCCGGACAACAAGACCCTGCTCACCGACACTCCTGAGGCGATCTGGGCCGGGCAGTACTACAAGGACATCCTGAGCAAGTATGCGCCGCCCGGCGTGGTGGGGTTCAACTGGTACGAGTGCCAGAACAGCTTCATGCAGGGCAACGTGGGCATGTGGCTCGACGGCGTCGGCTTCTGCCCGCCGCTGGTGGACCCGAAAGTGTCGAAGATCTACGACCACGTCGGCGTCGGGCTGATGCCGGCCGGGCCGAAGGCGCGCCATTGCGCCATGTTCAACGACGGCATCGGCATCGCCGCCAAGAGCAAGGTGAAGGACGCCGCGTGGCTCTACGTGCAGTGGGCGACCGGCAAGCAGATGGCGCTCAACCTCGTGAACATGGGCGGCGGCGCCTCTCCGCGCGTGTCCACCTACACCGAACCGAACCTGAAGCCGCCGACCAAGGAATGGCTGCAGACCATGCTGGCCAGCCTGAAGATCGCCGAGCCCGGACTGCCGGAAATCATCCCGGTGACGGAGTTCCGCGACGTGTTCGGCATCGCCCTCACCAACATGATCGGTGGCGCCGACGTGGCGAGCGAGCTGAAGAAGGCCACCGAGGAGTTCAAGCCGGTTCTGGCGAAATCGCTGCAGAGCTGAACTCCGTGAAGAACGGCCGGGGCCGCCGCGCGCGGCCCCGGCTGCCTTTTCCGACACTGACGGCAAGCCGAAACGACGTGCCGTGCGCGCAAGTGCAAAAACCGGGTGTGAATTCGTGAATGTGCAGGAAGGCGCCGGAACGGCTTTTGCCGCCGCCGGCCGGACAGGACGATGAGCGCGACGGCGACCACCGCGGGGGACCTTCCGGCGCGGCCGCACGGGCGCAACTACGCGCGCCGTTACTGGATGTTCGCGCTGCCGGCGGCGATCGTGGTCTTTGTCGTCATCCTGTTTCCCTGGCTGTTCACCATCGTCATGTCGCTGTTCAGCTGGCAGGTGACCGGGAAGGCGGATTTCGTCGGCCTCGCCAATTTCAACCAGCTTTTCCATGATCCCCGCTTCGGCTGGGCGGTGGTGCGCACGCTCTACTTCACCGTCATGGCGGTGGCCTTCCCGATGGTGCTGGGCATCTGGGCGGCCGTCTGCTTCTCCACCAAGTTCAGGTTGCGCGGCGTGGCACGGACGATCTTCATCCTGCCGATGATGGCGACGCCGGTCGCCATCGGTCTCGTCTGGACGATGATGTTCCACCCGCAGCTCGGCGTGCTCAACTACCTGCTGCACCTGGTCGGCCTGCCGCCCTTCGCGTGGGTTTACAGCGTGAATACCGTCATCCCCACCCTGGTGATGGTTGAGACCTGGCAGTGGACGCCGATGGTGATGCTGATCGTCCTCGGCGGCATCGCCGGCCTGCCGGTCGACCCCTACGAGGCGGCGATCATCGACGGCGCCTCCACCTGGCAGATGTTCCGCTTCATCACCGTGCCGATGGTGTGGCCGTTCATCGTCTTCGCCGGGGTCATGCGCGTCATCGACGCGCTGAAAACCTTCGACACCATCTTCGTCATCACCGGCGGCGGCCCGGGCACGGCGAGCGAAACCATCAACATGCTGCTCTACCAGACCGCCTTCGGCTACTACAACCTGGGCTACGGCTCGGCCATCGTGCTGGTGTTCTTCGCCCTCATCCTGCTGGTCAGCATGGCGCTGCTGGCGTTGCGGCGGGTGCAGCCATGAGCGCGAGCAACACGATGAACGCTGCCCACCGCCGCTCCATCGGCCGTCACCGCTTGCGCCGCGCCCTCGGCCGGGTCGGGCTTTACGCCTCGGTGCTGTTCCTGGTCTCGCCGGCGATCCTGTTCTTCTTCTGGATGGCGTCGCTGTCGCTGAAGTCGGAACTGGCGAATACCGCCTACCCGCCGGTGTTCATCCCCAACCCGCCGACCTTCGTCAATTTCATCAAGGTGTTCGCCGAGAACGATTTCCTGAGCTACACGATCAACTCGGTGATCGTCACCTTCTCCGCCACCGCGCTCGCGCTGCTGTTCGGTGTGCCGGCGGGCTACGGCATCGCCAAGACGAAGGCCACGAAAG
>JAJXZO010000167.1 GCA_021780035.1 Pseudomonadota bacterium | reverse complement strand
GACTGCGTGGTGCTCACGCTCGGCTGCGGCAAGTACCGCTTCAACCGCCACGACTTCGGCACCATCGGCGGGCTGCCGCGGCTGCTCGACATCGGCCAGTGCAACGACAGCTACTCGGCCATCGTCATCGCGTCGGCGCTGGCCAAGGCGTTCGACTGCGGCGTCAACGACCTGCCGCTGTCGCTCGTCATCTCCTGGTTCGAGCAGAAGGCGGTGGCGGTACTGCTCACCCTGCTCGCGCTCGGCGTGCGCAACATCCGCCTCGGCCCGACCCTGCCGGCGTTCCTCACGCCGGGCCTGCTCGGCGTGCTGGTGGAGAAGTTCGGCATCCAGCCGACCGGCGAGGCGGCGGCCGATCTCGCCGCCTGCCTGCAAAAGGCGGCCTGAGCCGGCAACGGGCGGCCCCGGCCTCTATGCCTGGGCCGCCTCCAGTGCCTCCTCGGCGGCCAGCCACTCGGCCTCGGCCGCGTCCGTCGCCTTCGCCAGCGCCGCGAGCCGCCTCTGCGCGGCGGTGACCTCGCCGGCCCGGCCCGCAGCGTAGAGCGCGGGGTCGGCGAGCAGCGCCTCCAGCTTCGCCCGCTCCTTCGCCAACTGGTCGAGCTTCGCCTCCGCCGCCTGCGCCCGCTTGCGCAACGGCGCCGTCGCCACCCGCGCCTCCGCCCGCTCGCGGCGGTCGTCGCGCCGGCTCGGGGCCGTCTGCGCCTTCTCCCCCGCCTTCGCCGTCTCGGTGAGCAGCTGCCGGTAGTCGTCGAGGTCGCCGTCGAACGGCCGCACCGTGCCGTCTGCCACCAGCCACAGCCGGTCAGCGGCAAGCTGCACCAGGTGCGGGTCGTGGGTGATCAGCACCACCGCGCCGGTGAACTCGGCCAGCGCCTCCACCAGCGCCTCGCGCGCGTCGATGTCGAGATGGTTGCTCGGCTCGTCGAGCAGCAGCAGGTGCGGCGCGTGCGCGGTGGCGAGCGCGAGCAGCAGCCGCGCCTTCTCCCCGCCGGAAAGATTGCCCGCCGGCGTGTCGGCGCGGTCGGCGTCGATGCCGAAGCGGGCAAGCTGCGCGCGCAGCGCCTCCACTCGCGCGCGCGGCAGGGCGCGGGCGAGGTGCTGCACGGACGTCTCGGCGGCGGCCAGTTCCTCGGCCTGGTGCTGGGCGAAATAGCCCACGCGCAACCCCGGCGCGCGGCGGATCTCCCCGGCGAGCGGCGGCAGGCGGCCGGCGAGCAGGCGGACGAAGGTGGACTTGCCGTTGCCGTTCGCCCCCAGCAGGGCGATGCGGTCGTCGGCGTCGAGCCGCAGCGACAGCTTCGACAGCACCGGCCTGCCGTCGTAGCCGGCGGCGGCGCGCTCCAGCACCAGCATCGGCGGCGCGATCGGCCCCGGCTCGGGGAAGGCGAAGCGGGTGGCGGCCGGCGCCACCACCGCGTCGAGCGGCGGCAGCCGCGCCAGCGCCTTGAGGCGCGCCTGCGCCTGCCGCGCCTTGCTCGCCTGGTAGCGGAAGCGATCCACGAACGCCTGTAGATGCGCGCGCCGCGCCTCGATGCGCCCCGCCTCCGCCTGCTGCTGCGCCGCGCGCTCGGCGCGGATGCGCACGAAGGCGTCGAAGCCGCCGGGGCTGACGCCGATGCGGCCTTCCTCCAGGTGGGCGATGGCGTGCACCGCGTGCTGCAGCAGGCCGCGGTCGTGGGAGACGATGATGGCCGCGCCGGGAAAGCGCGCGAGCCACGATTCCAGCCAGAGCGTGGCTTCGAGGTCGAGGTGGTTGGTCGGCTCGTCGAGCAGCAGCAGGTCCGGCGCGGCGAACAGCGCCGCGGCCAGCGCCACGCGCATGCGCCAGCCGCCCGAGTAGCTGGAAACCGGGCGCGCCTGCGCCGCGGTGTCGAAGCCCAGCCCCGCGAGGATGGCGGCGGCGCGGGAGGGCGCGCTGTCGGCGCCGATGGCGCGCAGCCGCTCGGCGATTTCCGCCTGCCGCTCGGCGGGCGCGGCTTCCCGTTCCGCCAGCAGCGCGAGGCGCTCGGGGTCGGCGGCGAGCACCACGTCGAGCAGCGGCTGCTCGCCTTCCGGCGCCTCCTGCCGCACCTGGCCGAGGCGCGCGCGGCTGGAAAGCAGGATCTCGCCGCCGTCCACGGCAAGCTCGCCGGAAATCGCGCGCAGCAGCGTGGACTTGCCGGCGCCGTTCCGCCCCACCAGGCCGAGGCGGCGGCCGGGCGGCACGGTGAGGTCGGCGCCGTCGATCAGGGTGCGCCCGCCGATGCGGATCACTACCGATTGCAGGGTGAGAAGGCTCATGGCGGCGATGTAGCCGCCCCGGGCGGGCGAGAAAAGCCGCCTGGCCGGAAATGCGCCTTGCGGCGCCAATCGGCCTCCCGTATCTCCGCGCCGGGAGAAATACGCATGGCCATTGAACAGACTCTTTCCTTGATCAAGCCCGACGCCACGCGCCGGGGATTAACGGGCGCCATCAACGCCCGCATCGAGGCCGCGGGCCTCGCCATCGTCGCGCAGCGGCGGGTGCGCCTCACCGTCGCGCAGGCGGAGGGGTTCTACGCCGTGCACCGCGAGCGCGGCTTCTTCGCCGATCTGGTGGCCTACATGGCCTCCGGCCCGGTGGTGGCGCAGGTTCTGGAGGGCGAGGGCGCGGTGGCGCGTTACCGCGAGCTGATGGGCCCGACCGATCCGGCGAAGGCTCCTTCCGGCACGCTGCGCGCCGAATTCGCGCTGGGTTTGCAGGAAAACTCGGTGCACGGTTCGGACAGCGTGGCCAATGCCGCGACCGAGATTGCCTGCTTCTTCTCGCGCCTCGATATCGTCGGCTGAGTGTAAGGGACGGCGGGCGCCTCAGGCGGCGCGGCGCAGCCCCAGCCGGTTCCAGATGGCGGCGAGCGACGCCACCAGGTGCTCGATGTCGGCGTCCGAGTGCAGCGGCGAGGGCGTGAGCCGCAGCCGCTCGGTGCCGCGCGGCACCGTCGGGTAGTTGATCGGCTGCACGTAGATCGCGTACTCGTCGAGCAGCAGGTCGCTGATGTGGCGGCAGAGCGCCGCGTCGCCCACCATCACCGGCACGATGTGGCTCGGGTTGCACAGATGCGGCAGCCCGGCCTCGTCGAGGCGGTGGCGCAGCCGCGCCACCCGGTCGCGCTGGCCCCGTCGCTCGGCGTCGCTCTGGCGCAGGTGGCGCACGGCGGCGAGCGCGCCCGCCGCCAGCAGCGGCGGCAGCGAGGTGGTGAAGATGAAGCCCGAGGCGAAGCTGCGCACGAAATCGCACAAGGCGCGGCTGCCGGCGACATAGCCGCCCATGACGCCGAACGCCTTGCCCAGCGTGCCCTCGATGACGCTGAGCCGGTGCGCCACGCCCTCCTGCTCGGAGACGCCGCCGCCGTGGGCGCCGTACATGCCCACCGCGTGCACCTCGTCGAGATAGGTGAGCGCGCCGTAGCGGTCGGCGAGGTCGCAGATGCGCGAAATCGGCGCGATATCCCCGTCCATCGAATACACGGATTCGAAGGCGATCAGCTTCGGGCGGCCGGGCTCGGTCTCGGCCAGCCGGCGCTCCAGGTCGGAAAGGTCGTTGTGGGCGAAGATGCGCCGCTCGGCGCGGCTGTGGCGGATGCCCTCGATCATCGAGGCGTGGTTGCCGGCGTCGGAGAACACCACACAGCCGGGAAGCTGCGCCGCCAGCGTGGTGAGCGTGGCCCAGTTCGACATGTAGCCGGAGTTGAACAGCAGCGCCGCTTCCTTGCCGTGCAGCAGGGCGAGTTCCTGCTCCAGCAGCACGTGCGTGTGGTTGGTGCCGGAGATGTTGCGCGTGCCGCCGGCGCCGGCGCCGCACTGGTTCAAAGATTCGTGCATGGCGGCGAGCACGGCGGGGTGCTGGCCCATGCCCAGGTAGTCGTTCGAGCACCACACCGTGACCTCGATGGGCGTCTTGCCGCCGTGGTAGGTGGCGTGCGGAAAGTTTCCGACCCTGCGCTCCAGGTCGGCGAACACCCGGTAGCGGCCCTCGGTGCGAAGCCCGTCCAGGCGGGTGGCGAAGAAAGCCTCGTAGTCCATCCAACGGCTCCGGAAAAAACCCTGGCCCCGCCGATCGCTCTCACGAAAACGCGAGACCTGCGCAAAACCTTCGCCCCGCGCCTCCGGCGCGGGCGATGTTCGCGCGTCCGCCGTGTGGATGCCACGTTCCGGGGCGGAATGCCAGAATCTTTCGCCCCCTTGCAAACACGGAACGGCGATGCCGGGTTGCCGAAAATTCAGGCCCAGGCGGTGGTGGGCGCGACGGGATGGCTCGCGGCCGGCGGCGCGGGCGGCGGCGGCTCGTGCATGCGCAGACCCTCGACGATATTGCGGTTCACCGCGATCAGCGGCTGCAGCGGCAAATTATTTGTGATGGCGCGCGTGCTGTAGGCCATCGCCCAAATGCCGAGCGAAAGAAGCTGCCGCTTCAGTTCCGCTGGCAGCTTGTTGCCGGGCATTTGCAGGTCGCGCACCAGCACCGACCACAACTGGTGGTTCCTGTGCAGCGCCTCGGTGCGCGCGCGCGGCGTCGCCGCCTTGGCAAGGCGGTCGTTGCACATGCCGAGAGCCAGCGCCTCGGTTTCGCGCGGGCTGGCGCCGCCGAGCTGCGGAGAAGCGAAGTAGCCCCGGTTGCGCGTCATCGTCTGCGAACGAACCCCGTTCTGGAGCGGGCGCGACGGCCGGCCCCGGCGGGACCGGCCGCCTTTCCGCCCTAGCGGAACAGCGACAGCAGCGACTGCGGCTGCTGGTTGGCGATCGCCAGCGCCTGGATGCCGAGCGACTGCTTGGTTTGCAGCGACTGCAACTGGGCGCTTTCGGCCGCCATGTTGGCATCGGTCAGCGCGCCGAGGCCGGACGTGAGAGAGTCCGACAGCGAGGTGGTGAAGCTCTGCAGCCCGCTGATCTGCTTCGTTGCCTGGCCGAACGCGGAAATCGCCGTATTCAGGCTGCTGATGGCGTTGGTGACGGTGACGAGCGCCGTGTCGGCGCCGGAAGCGGAAGTCAGCGTCGCCCCGCCGGCGGTGGCGAGGCTGAGCGAGGAGCTGGCGGCGGTGACCCCGCTGCCGGTGACCACCAGATCGCCGGCGTTGATGCTTCCCTCCGCGCTGCCGGCGATGGAAGCGCCGTAGCCGTTCTGCTGCATGGCCGAGGCGAGCTTCGACAGCACCGTCGCGGTCGAGTCGGTACTGTTGAAGTTGACGTAGATCACGCCGGTGGTGGAGTTGGTGGCCGCCGGCGCCGTCGGCGCGGCGCTGCCGTTGCTCAGCACGAAATAGGTGGTGTTCGTGCCGTTGCCCAGCTTCACGTAGTCGTCGTTGGCGAAGGCGGTGGTGTTGGTGGCGCTGAGATCGAGGCCGCCGGAGGCCGTGGTCAGGCCGCTCAGGCCGAGTCCGGTGGAGGTGATGTCCTGCCCCGCGACGCTGATCGTGCCCCCCGACGCGTCCTTGGTGGTGGTGAGCGTCGCCGCGCTGGTGGTGATGTTGACGCCGTTGAAGGTGGCGCCGTTGGCGAAGGCGTCGATGTTCGACAGGATGGAGCTGATCTGGTTGTCGATGGTGGTGGACGAAATGCCGGACTGCTGGCCGGTGGTGACGGTGTTTTGCAGGGTGGCGAGCTGCGAGGAGATGTCGGTGGCGGCGGAACTGGCGACGGAGACCACCGAGGCGGCGAAGTTCAAGTTGTCGGAAACCGCGGAGAGGCCGGAGATGGTGTCCTGCATCGTCTGCGCGATGGAATAGACCGCCGGGTTGTCGGAAGCCTGGCCGACCTTCTTGCCGGTGGCGATCTCGCTCTGCGTCTGCGACAGCGCGCTCTGCGTGGCCGCCAGGGCCTCGAGCGCCGCCATCGCGTTCAGATTGGTGTTCACGGAAAACATGGGAGAGGGTTCCTTTTGCTGAAGCCGGCGGGGCGCTTTTGCTGCCCCGCGGCCAAAGCATCGGGGCAACAGATTAACCGCCCGTTGATACGGCGCGGGCAATTTGAGACGGGCGCGCGATTTCCGCCGCCAGCGGCCGAGGGCCCGATGACCAGCATTTCCAGCAACCCGAACATCGGCGCTTCCGTCACCACCTATCTGGCGGACAGCCGGAACGAGCAGGCGCTCGCCGGGCAATGGACGGCCATGAACGGCGAGACAGAGGCCGACGTCGCCTATTTCCAGCAGGCCGCCGCCTCGCTCACCTCGGCGGACGCGCTGATGAACGACTACCGGGCGCTGAAAGTGGTTCTCGGCGCCTACAACGTTTCCGACCTGCTCTCCTATCCCGGCCTCGTGCGCAACCTGCTCACCGAAGACCCCGCCTCCGCCGGCTCGACGGCGCGGAAGATCGGCAACGCCTCCTACCTGAATTTCGCCACAGCGATGAACCGTATGCGGAACAATCTCTTCGGCAGCGCCTCGAACGTCAATTCCATCGTCGGTGCCTACGAACTGAACAGCTACGAGCAGGCGCAGGGCCAGCAGATTCCCGGCATGCAGAACGCGCTCGCCTTTCGCCGCGCCTCCTCCTCCATCACCGGCATCGACGCGCTGATGAGCAACCAGGCGGCGCTCACCGTGGCGGTGGCCCAGACCGGCGTCACCTTCACGGTCTACGGCTCGATGAGCTACACGCAGCAGAAGGCGTTCCTGACCCAGAACATCAGGCTCTCCGACTTGCAGAATCCGCAGACGGTGGACACCTGGGCGGAGCAGTACCTGCTGCAGGCGGTGCAGGACCCCACCAGCTGGAACACGGGAAGTTCGAACGGCAACACCGTGCTGTCGCTGTTCGGTGGCTCGAGCGGCACCTCCGTCGTGTCGCTGTTCGGCGTGTCGAGCAGCACCGACCCGGTGGTGTCGCTGTTCGCCTGAGGCGCGCTCTTCAGTCGCCCGCGCGCCGCAGCACCGCATCCTCGTGGCGGATGACGCGCCGCGCCAGCTTGAGCGCGGTGTAGCAGTCGTCGGCGAGCGCCGCCGCCTCGGCGCGGGCGAGCATCTCCCGCGCCGACGCCGAGGTGGTGGCTTCCTGGAACTCCGCGATCAGTTCGCGGGCGCTGGCGAGACCCTGGGC
Source organism: Pseudomonadota bacterium (assembly GCA_021780035.1). GTDB lineage: Bacteria > Pseudomonadota > Alphaproteobacteria > Acetobacterales > Acetobacteraceae > Rhodovastum. The sequence goes on along the minus strand of JAJXZO010000167.1, from coordinate 1,524 downwards.
GCGCTCGCTGTCGGTGCCGATGTAGGCGGTCTGCAGGGCGAAATAGATGCGCCGCGCCGGGCTGTCCGCGTCGTCGGGCGGCATGATCTGCCTGCCGAACAGGAAGCGCGCCCGGGCGGCAAGCTCGATGCGCGTCTTGGTGCGGAAGCGGATGGAGGCGCCGTTGACGATCATCATGTCGCCGGCGCGCAGTTCGAGGACGAGATTCGACATCGACGGTTTTCCGGCTTGCGGCGGTGGCCGTTCTGGCCGCCGGCGCCATTGTGGCAGGCCGGGCTTAACGGGGAGTGAAGCGCGTTCCGTCAGAGATAGGCGACCAGCGACAGATTGGGCAGCGCCGCGATCAGCTTGTAGGAGGCCTCAAGCTGTGTCTGCACCTGCGAAAGCGCCGTGGCGGTGGAGGTCATGTCGGTGTCCTCCACCGAGGAAACCTGCCTGGTGAGGCTGGTGAGCGTGTCGGATAGCGCGGTGCCCTGGCTGCCCGCCTGATCCTGCACGCCGCCGAAGCCCGCCTCCTCGGTGCCGATGGTGTCGGCGGTTCCGGTGAGCAGCGACGAGACCGAGGCGCCGAACGATTGCAAGGTGCCGCTGCCGGCGGTGGTGCCGGACAGTCCGGCCAGGGCGGCCAGTCCGGTGACGAGGTCGCGCACGTAGGAGCCGGTGCCGCCGCCTGCCGGGGGCGCGAAGCTGTTCCGCCCGGCGACGAAGCCGACGGAGAGGGTGGTGTTCCGCCCCACCGGCACGCCGAGCGCCGCCGGTGTCGTTCCCGATACGGAAAGACCAGGCCAGGTGAAGGCGGCGGTGCTGCCGGCGCTGATGGCCGAAGACATTACGCTGCTCGCGCTGCTGCCGGTGGAAAGCCCGGCGACGATGCCGGCCACCGAGGAGGCGAAGCCGCTGAGCGCCGAGGCGTCGATCGGCGCCGTCTGCGACTGCGTGCCGGAAAAGGCGTAGGCGCCGTTCTGCTGCGTGTTGAGCAGCCCCTCCACCTGCGCGAGCGCCTGCTGCGCCTGCCCGGCGAGCGCCGAGACGCCGGTGCCCGTCTGCAGGTCGGCGCCGATGGCGTCCGCGCTGAAGGTGCTGGCGATGCCATGCAGCTGCCCCAGCACGCTCTGCGTGGTGTCCAGCGCCGTGCCGGCGGAACTGATGTTCTGCTGCCAGGCGCCGATTTCCGCCATCTGCGGGCGGAGGTCGAGGGAGACGCCGGCCTCGGCGCCGAGGCCGCCATAGGTCTGCGACCGGAGCCCGGAGGAGGTTTCGAGCGTCAGGTCATCGACCTGCTTCTGCGCGGCGGCGCTGTTCGCCACCAGCTGCGCCAGCAGGCCCGACTGCGCCATCGGGCTGACCGCGGAGGTGCTCATGCGCCGGTGCCTATGTTGAGAAGATCGGTCCACATCTGCTGCACGGCGGTAAGCACGCGGGCATTGGCGCCGTAGGCGTTCTGCAGGCCGACCATGGTGGACATCTCGGCATCGACCGACACGCCGGAAACGGCGGCGACCTTGCTGTTCAGCGTCGTCTGCA
>JAJXZO010000190.1 GCA_021780035.1 Pseudomonadota bacterium | reverse complement strand
TCCCTCCCATCCAGGGAGCCATCGTGAACCCCATCATCAGAGGGGTCCCTTTTGGACGCCGATTACCCCTCCAAGGGGGTCCTTTTTCCACGCCGAAACACAGTGGCGCGCTGCTCGCTCGCCCTGCCGTAGCCTCAGCCGAAGCAGCGCAAGAGGCGCCGCGGCGTCGTAGCCAGCAAAGCCGGGCCCGCCTCCTCTCGCCTATTGCCATCGGGGACACGCCGCCACTTATACCGAACACATGTGGATCGGCGCCGAAGTGAACTCCCCCGCTTCAACGGGCCGGAATTCTTTGATGTACCGATACAAACTCTCCTCGAGACGGGATCCCGATCGGCGTCGATCACGACTCTGGCCAAGACATGGTTTTCTAAGTTTAATCACCAAATTGACTCACGCCCGTTCGATGGTTCCGCTTCCGCGCCCTTTTACACGAATGGCCCCCTTTCATCACCAAGCCATTACCCGAGATCAGCGCGCTGCATCGGTGGCGTATTCGCGCCGTCAGCGCCCCGGCATTTCCCTGTTCCTGCCAGCAGTGCCGGCGCAAATTCCCTGTTAGACCGCGCAGGGAATGTCGCCGTATCGCCCTGGTCCCACAGGCAAAATCCCGCTCCGGATCCCCGTGCGGCGGCGATTCCGACGAAATTCCCTGCTCTTTTCCCTGTTCGCAGGGAATTCCGTCGGAGACCGGTTCGCACCTGACTGCGTCCACAGCCATTTTCATCCAAATCAACGGATTACGGAGGGCGGTTACCGCCTTCCGGCCACCGGCGCGCCGAGGCCGAAAAGGCGTTGCAGGCGATTCCCCCCGTTCGCGCCGAAGCGAAGGGCATCCCGAACGACCAGTATGTCACCAAGGGGGCGCTGCCCGGCTCGTTCAAGGTTCCGGGCACCGACACGTCGATCCGCGTCGGCGGCTTCATCAACTTCCAGGGCATCTACAGCCCGACGCAGAACTTCGGGCCGAAGTTCGCCATCGGCAACCTGCTGCCGAACAAGGCGGCATTTCGTTCAGGGGGGTGACGAAACGCTTCGTCAGTCCGAAGGGCGACGAACTGACCGCGATCCGCGACGTCACCTTCACTGTGGAGCCGGGCGAATTCTGCGCCATCGTCGGGCCGACGGGCTGCGGCAAGTCCACGTCGCTTACCCTCACCGCCGGTCTCGACGGCCCGAGCGACGGCTCGGTGCGCGTGTCCGGCCGCGAGGTGGACGGGTCCACGGCCTTCGAATCGCATTACCCGCACCAGCTTTCCGGCGGCATGCGCAAGCGCGCCAGCCTCGCCGCGGCGCTGATCAACGAACCGAAGATCCTGCTGATGGATGAGCCGTTCTCGGCGCTCGACGTGCAGACGCGCTCGATCATGTCGAACGAGCTGCTGGCGCTGTGGGAGCGCACGCGCCACGGTGCTGTTCGTCACCCACGACCTCGAGGAGGCCATCGGCCTCGCCGACAAAGTGATCGTCATGACCGCGAGGTCGTGACGGTGAGCGATATAGTTGCGCCGGCCCCGGCGCTTCCGATCGCCGAGATCAACCGCGTCCGCGCGCAGAGGCGGCGCGCGGCGGTGACGGCGGGACGCGCCGACGTGCTTGTCGTGCTGCTCGGCGCCTGGCAACGGGGCACGGTCGTCGGCGCCATCGACCCGTTCTTCTTCGGCTCGCCGCTCGGCATCGTACTCCGCCTCGCCCACTGGTTCGTCCACGGTACCGCCTACGGGCCGTTCTGGTACGAGATCTGGGTGACGCTCCAGGAGTCGCTGCTCGGCTTCGTCGCCGGCGTGGCGAGCGGCATCGTCGTCGGCGTGCTTCTCGGAGAGATCCCGTTCCTTGCCGACGTGGCAGGTCCTTACATCGAGATCGTCAATGCCCTGCCGCGCATCGTGCTCGGCTCCATCTTCGTCATGTGGCTCGGCCTCGGCCTCGCCTCGAAGGTGGTTCTCGCCGCGGCGCTCGTGTTCTTCGTGGTGTTCTTCAACGCCTTCCAGGGCGTGCGCAGCGTTGACCGCAACCTGATCGCCAACGCCCGTGTCCTCGGCGCGTCGCATATGCAGGTGGTCCGCCACGTCGTCGTGCCCTCCGCCATGTCGTGGGTCATCGCCAGCCTGCACGTGGCGCTGGGCTTTTCCATCATCGGCGCCATCGTGGGAGAGTTCCTCGGCGCGCAGCACGACCTCGGGCTCGTCATCGCCACGGCGGCGGGCGTGCAGAAATGGCTCGGCGGCTTCTGGCCGACCGCGGCGGTGCTGGCGCGCGAGGACTGGGTGAAGAAGCATCCGGTGGAGACGCAGGCGGTGGTGAATGCCATGGTCGCCACCATGCACTACATCGCCACGCACAGCGCGGCCGAGATCGCCGACGCCATGCCGGCCGACGCGGCTCGATCGCCTGCCGGCGTCGTGCTCGGTGTGGGCGCTGGTGCTGTGCATTTCCGCGGGCGGTTCGTTCGAGTTCTACTACCTGTTCATGACCGGCTACACTGCCCCCCCGCCTGGTCCGCTCGGGCCTCTTCGCGGAGGGGGGTCTCGGCCCGTTCGCGGTGCTGAAGGCGATCACCGTGGGCGGCGTCGGCACGTTCGTGTTCAGCACCTTCGCCGCGCTGATGGTCGGCTACTTCCTTCACTACGGCGGCGTTCCCGCCGTCGCCTCTTTCATCGGCGTCGCCGTGGCCATCGGCTTCATCATCATCGGCGTGTTCGGTCCGAACAGCCGCGGCTGCCCGCCGGAGACGGTCAACTATTGAACACCGCCGGGCAGACCGCCGTCCGCAAGCGCGTCCTGCTCGTCGAGGACGACGCGGATACCTTCCATTTCATCGCCGCGGAACTCGAGACGGCCGGCTATGCCGTCACCAGCGCGGACGACGGCCGCGCCGGGCTGCTGACGGCCGGAACGGCGGATTTCGACGTGCTGGTCATCGACCGCATGCTGCCGAAACTCGACAGGCTGGCGCTGGTCACAGCGGCGCGACCGTCGCGGCCACGGATAGGACGCGGCCGGATGCCCGACAAGCGGACGGACATCGCCACGCCTGACCGCCCGGCGCACCGGCCGCCGCCCGCCTTCAGCGCGCGGTGGCGCCGCGCCGCCGCACCACCACGTCCACCGTGATGGAGGCCAGCAGCACGATGGCGGTGGCCATCAGCTGCACGGCGGCGCTGAGGCCGAGCAGCGCCATGCCGTTGACGATGCCGGCGATGATGAGCCCGCCGAGCACGGCGTGCAGGGGGTGGCCGCGACCGCCGAACAGGCTGGTGCCGCCGATCACCGCGCTGGCCACCGTGTAGAGCACGATGGTGCCGCCGTCGAAGCTGGTGGAGATGGAGCGCAGCCGCGAGGCGTAGATGATGCCGCCGAGCCCCGCCGTCGTGGCCGCGATGACGAAGGCGAGCGTGCGCATCCACACCAGGCTGATGCCGGCGCGCCGCGCCGCCTCGGCGCTGCCGCCGATGGCATAGATGTAGCGGCCGAAGCGGGTGCGCTCGAGGATGAACGACCAGCCGAGCAGCACGGCGAAGACGATGGGCACCACCCAGGGCATGCCGCGGAAGGGGAAGGCGGCGAGGCCGCGGTTGACGTTGCAGATGGCCACCAGGACGATGCCGGCGGCGGCGGCGGCGGCGAGCTTGAACAGCACCACCGCGAACGGCGGGGTGGCGAGGCGGGCGCGCCGGCGCTTGCTGTCCTGCAACAGCGTAACCGCCGCGTAGACGGCGATGACGATCCCGGCGAGAACCCAGCTCGCGGCTGGGCTGAAGGTGCCGTTGGCGAGGTCGTTGATGACGGGGCTTGCCACCGGCAGCGTGCCGCCGGTGCCGAGGAGGGCGATCATCAGCCCCTCGAAGCCGAGCAGCCCGGCGAGCGTGACGACGAACGACGGCAGGCGCAGGCGGGTAACGAGCGAGCCTTGCAGAAAGCCGAGCGCGCCCGTGGCGGCGAGCGCCACCAGCATCGCCGCCCACCACGGCCAGTCGAAGGCTGGGCTGACCAGCTCGGTCACCACCACGCCGCCGATGCCGGCGACGAATCCGAGCGAGAGATCGACCTCGCCGAGCAGCAGCACGAACACTTCGCCCATGCCCACCAGCATGAACACCGAGGCCTGCACCAGCAGGTTGACGAGGTTGCCCGGCGAGAGGAACTGGTGGTTCTGCATCTGGAACAATACCGCGATCAGCGCCGCGCCGAGAATCACCGGCAGGACGCCGCTCTGCCCGGCGAGGATGCGCGAACGCAGTGTGGCCAGATAAGCGCCCATTTCCGCCGCGGCCGCCTGCGGCGGGGCCGGCCCGGCGGCGGGAGCCCGTTCGGCGCCTTCGTCCTCCGCCTTTTCCTCCGCCGCGCGCCGCTGCGCCGCTGCGCCGCCGCGAATGGCGGGGTCGGGCGAGCGGGAGGTGTGGCCGAGCGTCATCAGTTCCACGGCCATGCGCGGGTCGAACTCCTCGGCGGGGCCGGCGCCGACGACGCGGCCGAGGCGGAGGATGACCAGGCGGTCGGCCACCGCGAACACGTCGTGCATATTGTGGGAGACGAGCATCACCGCGAGCCCGGCTTCGGCAAGACGGCGCACCAGCGCGAGCACCTGCCGTGTCTGGGCGACGCCGAGGGCGGCGGTGGGCTCGTCGAGGATGACGAGCTTCGAGTTCCACATCACCGCCTTGGCTACCGCCACGGACTGCCGCTGGCCGCCGGAAAGCGATTCCACCGCCATGCGCACGGAGCGGACGGTGCGGACGTTGAGTTCGGCGAGCGTCTTCGCCGCCGCCCGCTCCATGGCGTCCTCGTCGAGCAGGCCGCCGGATAGCCGCTCGCGGCCGAGGAACATGTTCTCCACCACGTCGAGATTGTCGCAGAGCGCGAGGTCCTGGTAGACGACCTCGATGCCGAGCGCCGAGGAATCGCCGGGGCGGCGGATGCGCACCGGCTTGCCTTCCCAGACGATCTCGCCGCCGTCGGCCTCGTGGATGCCGGCGACGGTCTTGATCAGCACCGACTTGCCGGCACCGTTGTCTCCCAGCAAGGCCGTGACCTGGCCGGCGGGAACGTCGAAATCTACGCCGTAGAGCGCCTGCACGGCGCCGAAATGTTTCTTCACGCCACGAAGTTGCAGGAGCGGAACGGAGTCCTTCGTGTCTGTCTCGGGCATGTTCTTCTCCCTTGCTCCCCGGCGGCGGCACCGCCCCGTCCGCCGCGGCGGAACGGGACGGCCGGTTCAGGCCTGCCTCAGGGCGTTATGCCCGCCGCCTTGCACGCTCCCTCGAGCCCGCTCGCGCAAAGCGCCTTCGGGCTGACGAACGCGTCCTTCACCACGGTGGCGTTCATGTTCGCGGGCGTCACCCAGATGGGCGTCAGCAGCGAGGAGGGGACGGCGACTTTCGCTTCGCTGTCCATCGTCGTGCCGTTGACGAGACCCTCGGGCGGCATCTGCCCGGCGCGCAGATACAGCGCGAGCGACGCGGCGGCCTGCGCCTCGAGATAGATCGGCTTGTAGGCGGAGCCGCACTGGTAGCCGGCGAGGATGTTGCGCAGGCCGGTGAGGGTCGCGTCCTGGCCGGTGGTGGGGAAGCGGCGCGGCGGCACCTTCATCGTCTTCAGGTAGGCGACGATGGCGTTGGCGTTGTCGTCGTTGGGGATAACGGCGGCGTTGATCTGCGGGTGCGCGGTAAGCTGTTCCTGGAAGGTTGTCTGCGCGGTGGCCGGGTCCCAGGTGCCGGCCGGCTCGCCGGCCTTCACGTATTTGCCGGAGGCGAAGTACGGGGCGAGGACCGCATCGTAGCCCTGGGCGAACAGCGTGGCGTTGTTGTCGGTGGGCGCGCCCCGCGTCACCAGGATGTCGGGCTTGGCCACGTGCCACGCGGCAAGGCACGCCACCATGCCTTCGCCGATCAGATGCCCGACGGCGACGTTGTTGAAGCTCACGTAGTAGTCGCGCGAGCCGCCGAGGGTCAGGCGGTCGTAGTCGATCACCTTCACGCCATGCGACTTGGCGTAGCTCTCCACCGAGGCGCCGACGCCCGACGAGATGGGATCGACGAGAAGCACGGTGGCGCCCTGGGCGATATCCGCCTGCGCCTGCGTAAGCTGCGTGGATTCGCTGCCCTGCGCGTTGGTGATGATCAGGTCGGAGGCGGGCAGGCCGGCGGCGGCGAAGGCCTTCTTCAGGTAGGGCGTGTCGAAGGAGTTGTAGCGGGCCGAGGTGGTGGTTTCCGGCAGCAGCACGCCGACCTTGCCCTTGCCGGCCGCCGCGACCGATTTCAGCGCCGCCATGGCGGTGAAATCGACGGTGAAGGACGTGACCGAAACGCTGGCCGCGCGCGCCGCGCCGGCGGCGAGGGATGCGCCGAAGAGAACCGCGAGAGACGCGGTGAGCGCGGCACCGCACGTCGGCCACCGCGATTTGAAGCCAACCATCCGTTCCTCCCTGATCGAGATGACAAGCGTTCCGTCCGCGGGATCGCGGCGGGAGGTGACGGAACATGGCGTCTCGGGTTGCAGAGGCCCGGGCGCCAGTGCCGGGCTCACCGCCGCGGCCGCCAGAGGCTTGCGGACGATAGGACCGTTCGCCCGCCCGCGGCAAGCCAAAGCGCGGGCGCCGGGCTTCCGGCGGGCGGCCGGAGCCTTCCCTGCTCTCCGGGCAGCCGCCTCCACCCTTGCGCGGGCGGGGCGCGAGCAGCAGAATTTTCGTGATGGCGCTAGAGCGGCCTGCCGGAAAGGAATTCCCATGGTGCCTGTCACCGAACGCGGACCATCACCGTTTCTTGCCGGTTTCCGTCTTCTCGACGCCGAGGTGATGCCGGGGCTGGCCATCCGCGCCGCCGTCGGCGGCGGCGGGCCGCCTTTGCTGCTGCTGCACGGCCATCCGCAGACCCACGTCACCTGGAGGAAGGTGACCTCCGCGCTCGCCCGGCGGTTCACCGTCGTCGCCGCCGATCTTCGGGGCTACGGCGACAGTTCCAAGCCGGAAGGCGGAGAAAATCACACCGCCTATTCGAAGCGGGAAATGGCGCGCGACCAGGTGGCGCTGATGCGCGCGCTCGGCCTTCCGCGCTTCGCTGTGGTGGGGCACGACCGGGGCGGACGCGTGGCGCACCGCATGGCGCTCGACCATGCGGAGGCCGTGGAGCGCCTCGCGGTGATCGACATCGCGCCCACCGCGACGATGTACGCGCGCACCGACAGAACCTTCGCCACCCGCTACTTCTGGTGGTTCTTCCTGATCCAGCCGGAGCCGCTGCCCGAGCGGCTGATCGCCGCCGACCCGGAATTCTTCCTCCGCCGCCACATCGAGGGGCAGAGCAGGACGCCGGGCGCGACGGAGGCGGCGGCCTTCGCCGAATACCTGCGCTGCTATCGCGACCCCGCCACGCGCCACGCCATCTGCGAGGACTACCGCGCTGCCGCCGGCATCGACCTCGAGCACGACGAAGCCGACGCCGGGGTGAAGGTGCGGGCGCCGCTGCTCGCCCTCTGGGGCGCGCGGGGCACGGTCGGGCAGCTTTACGACGTGCTGGAAACGTGGCGGGAAAAGGCGCTCAATGTGCGGGGCCGGGCGTTGGACTGCGGCCATACGCTGCAGGAGGAGCGGCCGGAGGAAACGGCGGCGGAACTGCTGGCGTTCCTCGGCGGGAAACCGCGTTCCTGAAGGCCTGGCCTCCCGACATCGTTGACTTGCCAAAGGAAAGACGCCTACCGTCAGTATATAAAGTGGGACAGGTATCCTGCCCGAAGCCAGGAGGAAATACATAATGCTCGGTAGTCCAACGGCAGTTCTCCGTACGTTCCTTTCGGCGCGCAAGAGGCCGGCGCGCCGTGGTCTCGGCCGCGCCGGCGTGATCGCCGCCGCCGCCCTCCTGGGTCTGGCGCCCGCCTGGGCCACCCGCGCCGGCGCGGAAACCCTCACCATCGCCACCGTGAACAATCCCGACATGCTGGTGATGCAGAAGCTGGCGCCGGAGTTCACCAAGGAAACCGGCATCAAGCTCGACTGGGTGGTGCTTCCCGAGAACACGCTGCGCCAGCGCGTCACCACCGACATCGCCACGCACTCCGGCTCGTTCGATATCGTCACCATCGGCATGTACGAAGTGCCGACCTGGGCGAAGAACCGCTGGCTCGACCCGGTCGGCGATCTCGGCGCGGCCTACGACATGGCCGACCTGTTCCCTTCGGTGAAGGCCGGGCTTTCCTACAAGAACACGCTGTATGCCGTGCCGTTCTACGCTGAAAGCTCGATGACCTACTACCGCAAGGACCTGTTCAAGGCCGCCGGCCTCACCATGCCGGCGCAGCCGACGTACGCCGAGGTCCGGAAGTTCGCCGACAAGCTCAATGATCCGGCCAAGGGGATCTACGGCGTCTGCCTGCGCGGCCTGCCCGGCTGGGGCGAGAACATGGCCTACCTCAGCACGCTGGTGAACACCTTCGGCGGCAGCTGGTTCAACATGAAGTGGCAGCCGCAGCTCAACACGGCGCCGTGGGAGAAGGCGATCAGCTTCTACGTCGACATGATGAAGAAGGACGGCCCGCCGAACGCCACCTCGAACGGCTTCACCGAGAACCTGTCGCTGTTCGCCAACGGCCGTTGCGGCATGTGGATCGACGCCACGGT
>JAJXZO010000141.1 GCA_021780035.1 Pseudomonadota bacterium | reverse complement strand
GCGACACCCCGGCTCTGCGCCACCGGCCGGAGCAGATCGACCGCGCGGGCGAGTTCCGTTTCGGAGAGGTCCTTGAGGCGGATCTGCAAGGCCCCCACGTCGCCCGCGTCGAGCGCCTCCGCCAGCACGTCGGCGAAGCCAGAAGGCAGCGCCGGCGGTGTGACGAGATAGATCCGGCAGCGCTCGCCGCGGGCCATCGGCATCAGGCCTTGCCCTGGTAGATGGCGATGATCTTCGCCAGCATCTCCAGCGCCTCGGCCTTCGGCCGCTGGAAGGTGTTGCGGCCGATGATGGAGCCGTTGCCGCCGCCGTCGCGCACCGCGCGCACGTCGTCGTAGAGGCCCTCCAGGCTTTTCGCCTCGCCGCCCGAGAACACCAGCAGCCGCTTGCCGGCGAAGCACGACTGCACGATGTGCGCCACGCGCTCGGCCATCGTCGCCTTGGGGATGCCGTTCGTCTCGTAGGTCTTTTTCGCCGCTTCCAGGCTCACCACCGGCGAGGGCAGCTTCACCTTGATGATATGCGCGCCAAGCAAGGCAGCCATGTGCGCGGCATAGGCGCAGATGTCGAAGGCGGTCTCGCCCGGCTTGTCGAGCGCCGGCCCGCGCGGATAGCTCCACACCACCACGGCGAGGCCGGCGGCCTTCGCCTCGGCGGCCAGCTCGCGCAGTTCCTCCATCTGCTCGAAGGCGTATTCGCTGCCCGGATAGATGGTGAAGCCGATGGCCGCGCAGCCGAGGCGGAGCGCGTCGTCGACGCCGCCGGTCACCGCCTGGTCGCGGCTGGTGGCGAGGCTGTTCGAGCTGTTCACCTTGAGGATGGTGGGGATGGCGCCCGCGAAGGTGTCGGCGCCGGCGGCGATCATGCCGAGCGGCGCGGCGTAGGCGGAGAGTCCTGCCTCGATGGCGAGCTGGTAGTGGTAGTGCGGGTCGTAGGCCGGCGAGTTGGAGGCGAAGGAGCGCGCCGGGCCGTGCTCGAAGCCTTGGTCGACTGGCAGGATCACCAGTTTGCCGGTGCCGCCGAGCTTGCCCTCCATCAGTATGCGGGCGAGTTTGGCCTTGGTGCCGGGGGTTTCGCCTTCGTAGCCGTCGAGGATCTTCTTTACCCGCTGGGTGATGCGCATGGGGTTTCTCCGTGGCTTTGTTGCGGCTTCGTGCTCCTAGCGTAGCATGGAAGCCCTGTCACCGAGCCAATCCGCAAGTCTCCGCAGCGCTCCGGGCGCAGCGAGGTCGAGCGCGGCGGGCCGTTCGGCCAGCACCTCGGCGCCGAGGACAGCGGCCGCCGCCGCCACGGCGGCGAAGCCGGGGCATGCGGCGTCGAGCCGCAACGTTCTCTGCCCGGCACGCAGCGCGCCCATGGCGAGGCCGGCGGCGTCGGCGCAGTCGAGAACGTCGGTGCAGGGTGTTTCGGGGTGGCGGGCACGGGCGGCGGCGACGAGTTCGCGCCACCACAGGCAGCCGGGGCCGAGCACGGCCCCCGGCGCGGAAAGCAGCAGCACCGGACGAGCGGGCGCGAGCGCGGCCTCGGCATCGGCAAGCCCATGGATCACCACCGCGGGCGCGTGCATCATGCTTGACGTTGAAGCCGGTTGGGGCTTGAAACTCAAGCCTGAGCCCAGCTGTCGGGAGATGTGAGCGTGGCCGAGACCGACGACGCGGCAGAGGCCGCGGTGCGGCTGGAAGAAGCGCTGGAGCGGATCGCCGCGCTGGCGGAAAGAGTCGCGGCCGAGCACCAGAGGAAGGCGGCACCTTTGCCCGAGGCCGCCGCCATGGCGGCGCGTCTCGATGCGCTGATCGCGCGGCTGCGTGCCGCGCTCGCCGGCCGCCCGGCCTGACCGCGGCGGCCGCAACAGATGAGGATGCCCCGATGGCTCAGATCAGCGTGAAGATCAACGGCTTCGTCTACACCGTCGGCTGCGAGGACGGGCAGGAAGAGCACCTGCAGGCGATGGCCGCCGAGGTGGACAAGCGCATCGAGGGGCTGAAAGCTCTGAGCGGCAATTCCGGTGAGGTGCGGCTGCTGCTGCTCGCCTCGCTCGTGCTCGCCGACGAGGTGCACGACCTGCGCGCCGAGATCGAGCCGCTGCGCAAAACCGCGGCGAAGGCCGACCCCGCGGCGGCGCGCAAGGCCGATGCCGAGATGGGTAAACGGCTTGCCAAACTCGCCGCACGCGCGGAACGCATTGCGGCCGGTCTCGAGCCTTCCTAAGTTAGCGGTGCGGGGCTGCCCGGTGCGTCAGGCTACGTATCTCCGGGGCCGATAAGCAACTCCCGGGAACTGGCTCTGTCGTGGTCCTGGCCACGGTACCTGGTGCCCACCTGCTCACGCGGGCCTTGGGAGGATGCAAACGCCAACGGCCATGGCGGCTCCGCACTTCACTGCCTCTGAACTCGACGCCGCCAAGGCGGCGCTCCGCACCCGGGCGCTATCGCTGCGCGCCGACGGCGATCCGGCGCTCGGCGCGGAAATGGCGCGGCACCTGCTGAAGGAAGCGCCGCCGCCGCCGGGCGCGGTGGTGGCGGGCTTCTGGCCGCTTCCGGGCGAGATCGACGTGCGCCCGCTGCTTGTCGCACTGCATGCGCGCGGGCACGTCGTCGGCCTGCCGGAGACGCCGCCGCGCGGCCACGCGCTCTGCTTCCGCCGCTGGCATCCCGGCGCGCACCTGGTGCGCGGGCGGTTCGGCACGCTTCACCCGGAGGGCGAGGAAGTGGTGCCCGCCTGGTTCGCGGTGCCGCTGCTCGCCTTCGACGCCGCCGGCCGCCGCCTCGGCTACGGCGGCGGCTACTACGACCGCACGCTCGGCCGCCTGCGCGGCGTGCCCGCCGTCGGCTGCGCCTTCGCCTGCCAGCAGGTGGACTTCGTGCCGGCGGGAGCATACGACGTGCGCCTTCGTGCCATTGCCACCGAGCGCGGCGTGGTCTTCTGCGGCGGAGAGTAGATGCGCATCCTTTTCCTCGGCGACATCGTCGGCCGCTGCGGCCGCGACGCGGTGGTGGCGGCGTTGCCCACCCTGCGGGAGCGCCTGCGCCTCGACTTCGTCGTGGTCAACGCCGAGAACGCCGCGCACGGCTTCGGCCTCACGCCCGAGATGGCGCGCGCGCTGTTCGCCGCCGGCGCCGACGTTCTCACGCTGGGCAACCACGCCTGGGACCGGCGCGAGATCATCCCCTACATCGCCACCGCGCCCCGGTTGCTGCGGCCGCTCAACTACCCGCCCGGCACGCCCGGCGCCGGCAGCACCGTGGTGGAACTCGCCGACGGCAGGCGCGTGCTCGTGCTGTGCGCCATGGGGCGGCTGTTCATGGATGCCATCGACTGCCCGTTCCGCGCCACCCGCGACGAGCTGGCGCGGCACCGGCTCGGCGCCACCGCCGCCGCCGTGGTGATCGATTTCCACGCCGAGGCGACCAGCGAGAAGCTGGCGTTCGGCCATTCCTTCGACGGGCAGGCGAGCCTGATCGTCGGCACCCACACCCACTGCCCCTCGGCCGACCACATGGTGCTTTCCGGCGGTACCGCCTTCCAGTCCGACGTCGGCATGTGCGGCGACTACGACAGCGTCATCGGCATGCAGAAGACGGGCGCCGCCGCCCGCTTCTGGAGCCATCTGCCCGGCGCCCACCTCGCGCCGGCCGAAGGCGAGGCGACCATCTGCGGCACCTTCGTCGAGACGGCCGATGCCACCGGGCTCGCGCTCCGCGTCGAGCCGCTACGCCAGGGCGGGCGCCTGTCGCCGGTGCTGCCCGCGGTGTAGAAAGCCTGCCGGCGCCGGTTGCCGGCGGCGGTGGGGACGGGTAGAGGCATCGCGGCAACCACGCTTACGGAAAGGAGGGCGGCGCCATGGCGGGTCATTCGCATGTGAAAAACGTCATGCACCGCAAGGGGGCGCAGGACGCGCGCAAAGCGCACCAGTTCGCGCGGCTGATCCGCGAGATCACCGTGGCGGCGCGTTCCGGTCTTCCCGACGCCGGATCGAACCCGCGGCTGCGCGCCGCGGTGGCGGCGGCGCGGCAGGCGAACATGCCGAAGGACACGGTGGAGCGGGCGATCAAGAAGGCGGCCGGTGCCGGCGCCGGCGAGGACTACGCCGAGGTGCGCTACGAGGGCTACGGCCCGGGCGGTGTCGCCGTCATCGTCGAGACGCTGACCGACAACCGCAACCGCACCGCCGGCGACGTGCGCAACGCCTTCGCCAAGAGCGGTGGCGCGCTCGGCGAGACCAACTCGGTGGCCTTCATGTTCTCCCGCCTCGGCGTGGTCCGCTACCCGGCCACGGCAACGAGCGAGGAGGCGATGCTGGAGGCGGCGATCGAGGCGGGCGCCGAGAATGCCGAAAGCACCGCCGACGGCCATGAGGTTACCACCGCGGTGGACAGCTTCTTCGCCGTGCGCGACGCTCTCGAAGCCCGATTCGGCGAGCCGGAGGAGGCCAGGCTCGAATGGCGGCCTTCCAACTTCGTCACGCTGAACGAGGACAAGGCGGCAGCGATGCTGAAGCTGCTCGACGCGCTCGACGACAACGACGACGTGCAGAACGTTTACGCCAACTACGACATCCCCGACGCGGTGATGGCGAAGCTGCAGGCATAGGGAGGGGCGCCGCTGGTCCGTCTGCTCGGCATCGATCCGGGGCTGCGCTTCACCGGCTGGGGGCTGCTCGAGTCGCGGGACAACCGGCTGCGCCATCTGGCCGATGGGGTGATCGCCACCGACGCGGCCCAGTCCGTGCCCGAGCGGCTCTGCTTCCTGCACGAATCGCTGGAGAAGCTGCTGGCCGAGTGGCGGCCCGACGAGGCGGCCGTCGAGGAGACCTACGTCAACCGCAACGGCACGGCGACGCTGAAGCTCGGCTACGCGCGCGGCATCGCGCTGCTCGCGCCAGCCTTGTTCGGTATCCCAGTGGCCGAATATGGGGCGAAGGCGGTGAAGCTCGCCGTGGTCGGCACCGGCGGCGCCGCGAAGGCGCAGGTGGAGATGATGGTGCGCCGGTTGCTGCCCGGCGCGCTGGTGCGCCGGGCCGACGCCGCCGACGCGCTGGCGGTGGCGATCTGCCACGCGCACCACCGCGAGAGCGCCGAGCGCCGCGCCCGGGTGGTGGGCGGATGATCGCGCGGCTCACCGGCCGGGTGGAACTGCTCGGCGCCGACCGCTGCCTCGTGGACGTGCACGGTGTCGGCTACCTGGTGTTCGCCTCCACCCGCACGCTTGCCGCGCTGGCCGACGGCGCCGAGGCCATCGTGCTGATCGAGACCGAGGTGCGCGAGGACGCCATCGTGCTGTTCGGCTTCGCCGATGCCGCCGAGCGCGACTGGTTCCGCCTGCTCACCACCGTGCAGGGAGTGGGGGCGAAGGTGGCGCTTTCCATCCTTTCGGCGCTGTCCGTGCGCGACCTCGCCGGCGCGCTGGCCGGGGGCGACCGGGCCTCGCTGACGCGAGCTGCGGGCGTCGGCGCCAAGCTCGCGCTGCGGCTGATCTCCGAACTGCGCGAGCGCTCAGGCGCGATGCCGATGGGCGCCGCCGCCGGTGCCGCCGCGAGCCCGGCAAGCGCCGGCGATGGGGTGGGCGCGGATGCCGTCTCGGCGCTCGTCAACCTCGGCTACCGCCGCGCCGAGGCGGCCACCGCCGTCGAACGCGCCACTGAGCGGCTGGGCGAGGCGGCGGCCCTGGCCACGCTGATCCGCGAAGGTCTGAGGGAGTTGGCGCGATGAGCGGTGGCGACGGGAACAAGGGGCCGCTCGCGCCGGGGCGGAACGGCGAGGACGCCGCCGATGCGTCGCTGAGGCCGCAGACGCTCGCCGAGTTCGTCGGCCAGCCGGGTCTGTGCTCGAATCTCTCCGTGTTCATCGAGGCGGCGCGCGCGCGGCGCGAGGCGCTCGACCACGTGCTGCTGCACGGCCCGCCGGGCCTGGGCAAGACCACGCTGGCGCAGATCGTCGCCCACGAACTCGGCGTGGGCTTCCGCGCCACATCGGGGCCGGTGATCCAGCGCGCCGGGGACCTTGCCGCAATCCTCACCAACCTGCAGCCGCGCGACGTGCTGTTCATCGACGAGATCCACCGCCTGCAGCCCGCCATCGAGGAGGTGCTGTATCCGGCGATGGAGGACTTCCAGCTCGACCTCATCATCGGCGAGGGGCCGGCGGCGCGCAGCGTGCGCATCGAGCTTTCCCCCTTCACTCTGATCGGCGCCACCACGCGGGCGGGGCTGCTGGCGACGCCGCTCCGCGACCGCTTCGGCATTCCGCTCAGGCTGATGTTCTACAGCCCCGCCGAGTTGCAGCGCATCGTCGCCGCCAACGCCGGCAAGCTCGGCATCACCCTCACCGAGGCGGGCGCGGCCGAGATCGCCCGGCGCTCGCGCGGGACACCGCGCATCGCCGGCCGACTGCTGCGCCGCGTGCGCGACTTCGCCCTGGTGGAGGGAAGCGAGGAGGTGGACCGCGCGGTGGCGGACGCGGCGCTTTCCCGCCTGGAGGTGGACCGCCTCGGGCTCGACGCCATGGACCGGCGCTACCTCAGGCGCATCGCCGAGCACCACGCCGGCGGGCCGGTGGGGGTGGAGACGCTGGCCGCGGCGCTGGCCGAGGCGCGCGATACGCTTGAAGACGTGATCGAGCCGTACCTGATCCAGGAAGGGCTGGTGCTCCGCACCTCGCGCGGGCGCGTGCTCGGCGACGCCGGCTGGCGGCACCTGGACCTGCAGGCGCCCGCGGCGGTGCAGGAGGGGCTCGACTTCGAGCGCGAGGGTAAATGAGCGGTCATTCGTCGGAAAGCTTGCCGGCAGGCGGGCATCGCTACGTTGCGCGCGTGTATTACGAGGACACCGACGCGGGCGGTGTCGTTTACTACGCGAACTATCTCCGCTTCGCCGAGCGGGCGCGTACCGAGGCGTTGCGCGAAGTAGGGGCCGCACACGCGGAAATGACATCCCAGCATGGCCTCATGTTCATGGTGCGGCAGGTCAAACTGGACTATCTCGCCCCGGCGCGGCTCGACGATTCGCTCGTGGTGCTGACCCGGCTGCTCGCGTTGCGGCCGGCCTCGGTGCTGCTCCGCCAATCGTTTTTCCGTGCCGGCGAGGAACGGATGCTGGTGGACGCCGAGGTGCTGCTGGTCTCGGTGCGGGTGGAGGATGGCAGGCCGCGGCCGGCGCCCTTGCCGGAGAAGTGGCGGTCGGCTCTCAGGAACTTGGGCTAAGGCCGTGAATCGGCCACAATTTTTGTGTTTGCGGTGTGCGATTCGGCGTTCTGGGGCGCCGGGGCGCGTGGGTACGAGAGGATAAAGACGTGGATCGGGCGATCAGCGCAGTGAATCTCGGGGCGGCGAGCGACCTCTCCATCTGGGGTCTGTTCGTGCAGGCCGATATCGTGGTCAAACTGGTGATGCTGCTGCTGCTTGCCGCCAGCGTCTGGGTGTGGGCGATCGTGTTCGAGAAGGTCACCAGCCTGCGCCGTGCGAATCGCGCCGCCGACGGCTTCGAGGACCGGTTCTGGTCCGGCGGCAGCCTCGACGACCTCTACGAGGAGGAGGGGGCGAAGCCGCAGCACCCGATCGCCGCCGTGTTCGGCGCGGCGATGGGCGAGTGGCGGCGCAGTTTGCGCGCCGCCGGCGCCGATCTCGTGCACAGCGGTGTGCGCGACCGGGTGGAGCGGGCGATGGCGGTGACCACCCAGCGCGAGATGGAGCGGATGGAGCGCTGGATGGTGTTCCTCGCCTCCGTCGGCGCCACGGCCCCGTTCGTCGGCCTGTTCGGCACCGTCTGGGGCATCATGCACAGCTTCGCGGCCATCGCCTCGATGCACAACACCAACCTCGCGGTGGTGGCGCCCGGCATCGCCGAGGCGCTGTTCGCCACCGCCATCGGCCTGGTGGCGGCCATTCCCGCGGTGCTCGCCTACAACAAGCTCGCCTCCGACCTCGCGCGCTTCGCCGGCCGGCTGGAGGGCTTCGCCACAGAATTCGGCGCCATCCTGTCGCGCCAGGGCGAGGAGCGGGCCTGAGCCATGGCGGCGGTGCAGCTTCGGCGCTCCCATCGCGGGCGCTACCAGCCGATGGCGGACATCAACGTCACGCCGATGGTCGACGTGATGCTGGTGCTGCTGGTGATCTTCATGGTCACCGCGCCGCTGCTGACCAGTTCGGTGAACGTCGACCTGCCGCAGGCGAACGCCACCCCGATCAACCAGGACGCCGAGCCGCTGCAGGTTTCGGTGACGGCGAACGGGCAGGTGTACCTGATGAACGAGCAGGTGCACCTCGCCGATCTGGTGGCGAAGCTGCAGGCGATCTCGCAGAACCACCAGGACCGCCGCATCTTCGTGCGCGGCGATCAGGCGAACACCTACGGGCGGATGATGCAGGTGATGGCCACCATCATCCAGGGCGGTTTCACCAAGGTTTCGCTGCTGACCCAGCAGCCCGGCCCCGGCGCGAACGCGTCGCCTCCCGCCGCGGGAGCGCCCGGGGTGAGCGTGCCGACGGTGCCGGCCGTTCCGTCCGCGGCGCCCGCTGCCGGGACCGCAGGCCCGGCGAAGCGCTGAACCGCGCCCGGCCCGCGCGGTGCCCCATCTGCCATGAGCCCCCTGCTCAAACGCTGCGCCATCATCTC
The DNA here is from genome assembly GCA_021780035.1 of Pseudomonadota bacterium. Classification (GTDB taxonomy): domain Bacteria; phylum Pseudomonadota; class Alphaproteobacteria; order Acetobacterales; family Acetobacteraceae; genus Rhodovastum. The sequence continues at coordinate 299 of JAJXZO010000141.1, read as the reverse complement.
GGCGGTGGTGCATCTTGTCGTCGTGCTGGCGCTGGTGATCGGCATCGACGTGGTGTCGGTGCCGGAGGCGCCGCCGCCGCTCGAGGTCGATCTGGCGATGGACACCACCGGCCCGGCGCAGATGGCGCCGAAGGCGCCGGCACCGAGCCCGATGCCGGCGGTGTCGCGACAGATGGCGCAGCAGGTCACGCCGAACGCTCCGGCGCCGACGCCGCCGAAACCGACGCCGGTGGAGCCGCCTCCGCCGCCTCCGCCGCCCCCTCCGCCGCCCACGCCTGCGCCGGCCGCGCCGCCCACGC
>JAJXZO010000090.1 GCA_021780035.1 Pseudomonadota bacterium | reverse complement strand
AGCACGAACGCCATCAAGGCCTTGAACTCCAAACTCCGCCGGGCCGTTCGGGCCCGTGGTCACTTTCCCAATGACGACGCAGCAGCCAAGCTGCTCTATCTGACCCTGAACCGATCGGAAAAAGAGTGGGTGATGCCGCCTCGGGAATGAGCTATGGCCAAAGCCCAGTTCGCCGTCCTCTTCGGCGAGCGTTTCGTGCGGGCCCTGGCGGCCTGATGTTCAACCGCCACCCCACACACGGAATTCCTGACAGTCCCCGAAACACCACGGCGCCGGCCCGCATCGGCCGACGGTATCGGACGCACTTCCTCCAGCCCCGCGCGCCCGCGCACTCCTTGCCCTTTCCTCCCGCCATTCCAAACTCTTTAACCGGCACATCCACCCGCTAGGCTCGCCGCAGCTTCGCCCTGCCGTTCGTTCGGGCGCCCCGCGCGCCCTCCGCCTCGCAACAACGCGCCCCGCCGCGCCACAACACGGGAGACGCCGCCATGGAAACGCGCATCGCCGAGATCGCGCCCCGCATCTACCGGCTTTCAACCTTCGTGCCCGAGATCGCCCCACCCGCCGGCTTCACCTTCAACCAGTTCCTTGTGGCCGGAGAGGAACCGCTGCTGTTCCACACCGGGCTGCGCCACCACTTCCCGCTCGCCCGTGCCGCCGTCGCACGCGTCCTCCCGCCTGAACGCCTGCGCTGGATCTGCTTCGGCCATTACGAGGCCGACGAATGCGGCGCCATGAACGACTGGCTGGCCGTCGCCCCGCGCGCCGAGGTTACGCACGGCAGAACCGCCTGCCTCGTATCGCTGAACGACATGGCGGACCGCCCGCCGCGCGTCCTCGCCGACGGCGAAACCCTGGACCTCGGCGGCGGCCCGCGCCTTCGCTATCTCGACACGCCGCACGTCCCCCACGCCTGGGAAGCGGGCCTGCTCTTCGAGGAATCCACCCGAACCCTGCTCTGCGGCGACCTGTTCACCCAGCTCGGCGACGCCGGACCGCTCACCGAAGCCGACGTGCTCGGCCCGGCGATCGAGGCGGAAGACCTGTTCCACGCCTCCAGCCTCGCGCCCGCCAGCGGCGCCACGCTGCGCCGCCTCGCCGAACTCGCGCCCAAAACCCTCGCCCTCATGCACGGGCCCACCTTCGCGGGTGACGGCGCATCCGTGCTCCGTGCTCTCGGCGCCGACTACGAAAGCCGCCTCGCCGCCGCGTAACGCCGCCCCGGCAATCCGCTTGCCTTCCGCGTCGCCTTGTGTTAGGAATATAGTCATGTCCCAGGCGCGCATCCCGTCCTATCTGGCGGCCTTCGCGCCGGAATTCTCGCACCAACTCGGCGTCATCCTTCGGGCGTTATCGGCCCTTATCGCCCGCCGCCTGCTCCGCCGGCCCCACCTTGCCGCCTTCATCCTGCCGCTCTGGCGGCGCCTCGCGCGCACGCGCACCCGCATCGAACGCCTGCTGGCGCGTCTCGCCGCCGGCCGCGTGCCCACCCGCAGCCGCTCCGGCCGTGGCGGCCATACGCGGCAAAGCCCGAGGTTCCCCGCAACCCGCGGCTGGCTCATCGCCGCGCTCGGCCCGGAAGGCGCCGTCTATGCCTCCCAACTGGCCACCCTGCTCGAAACCCCCGCCGCCGCGCGCATCCTCGCCCTCGCGCCCAAGGCCCGGCGCCTGCTCGCCCCGGTCGCCCGCATGCTCGGCATCGTTCCACGCGCCGTCCCCACGCCGGCCGTACCCGCCACTCCGCCGCCGCGCCCGCTGCTCTCCCGGCCCCAGGCGCCGCGCCCGGTCGCGCCCAGAGGCCCGGCCCCGCAGCGGGCCTGATGCCTCCCCGCACGCCCGCGCCGAAAGCGATACGAAAACGAAACAATAAGCCCGCGCCATCACGCCTTCGCGGGCGCCTCCGGCGTCCCGGCACCACCCGCCGGGGCGGCGGGCGCGGGCGGGTGGGTGCGCATCAGCGGCAGCATTAACAGCGGTATCACCACCACCAGCGACAGCAGCCAGAAATCGTTTGAATACGAAATAATCTGCGCCTGCCGGTTGATGATCCCGTCCAGCATGGCGCTGCCGTGCGCGCTCAGCGGGTCCAGCATGCGCGCCACCGGCCCCGCGCCCTGCAACTCCCGCCGGAACGGCGTGATGAGACCGGCCAGATCGGAGTGCACCGCCTGCGCGTCGCGCACCAGCGAGGAGGAGGTCACCGAAATGCCGATGGCGGCGCCGATGTTGCGCGACAAATTCTGCAGCGCCGCGCCGTCGCCGCGCAGCGGCGGGGCCAGGGTGACGAACGCCAGCACGGTAATGGGGTTGAAGATGAACCCCATGGCGAAGCCCTGCTCCGTCAGCGCCACGGCAAGGTCGAACTGCGAGACGTCCGGCGTCCAGCCGCTCATCTCGCGCAGGTTCCACCACAGCATCACCAGCCCGAACGCCACGATCAGCCGCGCGTCGATGCGCTTCTGCAGCCAGCTCGCCAGCAGCATCGAAACCATGCTGCCCGCGCCTCGGGGGGCCAGCGCGATGCCCGCCGTCTCGACCGGATAGTTGGAAAGGTTCTGCAGATAGAGCGAAAGCAGCGCCGTGGTGGAGAGCAGCATCATGCCGACACTGAACAGAATGAGCGCGCTGGCCACGAAATTGCGGTCGCGGAAGGCCGCCCTGGGCAAAAACGGCTTCTCGGCGGTGAACATGTGCACGATGAACAGGTAGAACCCCAGTCCCGCCAGCACCGCCTCGGTGACGATCTCGCGGGAGGAGAACCAGTCCTGGTCCTGCCCGCGGTCCAGCATCATTTGAAGCGCGCCGATGCCCACCGCCAGCATGGCGAAGCCGAGCCAGTCGAAGCGGAGTTCGTGCTCGGCCTTGCCGCGCGGCAGGAACAGCGCCAGACCGCTCACGGCCAGGATGCCGAGCGGCAGATTGACGTAGAACACCCAGCGCCAGTTGTAGTGTTCCGTCAGCCAGCCGCCCAGCGTGGGGCCCATGATCGGCCCCACCATGATGCCGATGCCGAAAATCGCCATCGCCTGCGCCCGCTGCTCGAAGGAATAGATGTCGAGCATGACCGCCTGGGAAAGCGGCACCATCGCCGCCCCGCACACCCCCTGCAATATGCGGAACAGCACCATCTCGGTCAGCGTCTGCGCCGCCCCGCACATCATCGAGGTGGCGGTGAACCCCACGAGGCAGGCGATGAACAGCGGCTTGCGCCCGAAGCGCCGTGCCATCCAGCCCACCGGCGCGGTCATCACCGCCGAGGCCGCCACATAGGAGGTGAGCACCCAGGTGATCTCGTCTGCCGAAGCCGACATCGCGCCCTGCATGTAGGGCAGCGCCACGTTGGCGATGGTGGAATCGATCACCTGCATCAGCGTCGCCAGCATGGCGCAGCCGGTGATCAGCGCGCGGTGCCGCGGCGTGTGCGCCTCTGCGATCTGCCCCTGTTCCGCTGCCATCGCCCCGCCTCCAGCGAGGAGAAACCCAGCATGGCACCGCCGGGGCCGGCGCGTCGAGCGTCCGCTTTACCGCGCCGCCGTCCGCTGGCGTTGCACGCGGCGCATCATCGGCAGCAACAGCAGGGGCGCCAGGGTCGCCACCATCATCAGCCGGTAGTCGTTGTTGTAGGCGATGATCTCCGCCTGCCGGGTGACCATGGAATCGAGCAGCGCCGCCCCGTGCCGCGAGGCGGGGTTCAGCAGGTGCCCGATCACGCCTCCCTGCAGCAGCCGGTCGAACGGGGTGATGTTCGCCGCCAGGTCGGCGTGCGAGATCTGGGTGAACTGGGTGAGCGAGAACGAACTCACGGAAATGCCGATGGCGGCGCCGATGTTGCGGAACAGGCTCAGCATGGCGGTGCCGTCGCCGCGCAGCCTCGCCTCCAGCGTGGTGAATGCCAGCACCGAAAGCGGGTTGAAGGTGAGCCCCATGCCCACGCCCTGCACCACGATGGTCCACACGAAGTGAGACTCCGGCAGATCCGGCGTCCACTGCCCCATGTCGTAGAGCGACCACGTGAGCAGCAGCAGCCCGAGGCCGATCATTTTCCGCTGGTCGATGCGCGACCCCAGCTTCCCCGCCAGCACCATCGCCGCCATGGTGCCGATGCCGCGCGGGGCCATGGCGAATCCGGCCGCCTCCACCGGATAGTTCGCCAGGTTCTGCAAATAGGGGGCGAGCAGGGCGGAACTCGCCAGCAGCACCATGCCGACGAGGAACATCATCACGATGCCCGCGACGAAATTGCGGTCGCGGAACAGGCTCCTCGGCAGGAACGGCTTCTCGGCGGTGAACATGTGCACGAGGAACAGGTAGAAGCCCAGGGCCGCCAGCGTCGCTTCCGTGACGATCTCGCGCGAGGAGAACCAGTCCTGGTTCTGCCCGCGGTCGAGCATCAGCTGGAAGCACCCCACGCCCAGGGCGAGCGCGGCGAAGCCGGTCCAGTCGAAACGCAGCGCCGCGTTGACGCGGTCCTTCGGCATCAGGGCCAGCAGCCCCGTGGTGGCGAGGATGCCGAAGGGGAGGTTGACGTAGAAGATCCAGCGCCAGTTGTAGTGCTCGGTGAGCCATCCGCCCAGCGTGGGGCCGACGATCGGCCCCACCATCACGCCGATGCCCCACACCGCCATCGCCTGGGCGTGCCGCTCGGGCGGGTAGATGTCCAGCATGGTCGCCTGGGAAAGCGGCACCAGCGCGGCGCCGAACATCCCCTGCAGCACGCGGAACAGCACCATCTGATCGAGCGACTGCGCCGCCCCGCACAGCATGGAGGTGGCGGTGAACCCCACGAGGCACACCACGAACAGGGTCTTCCGCCCGAAGCGCTGCGCCATCCAGCCCACCGGCGCGGTCATGATCGCCGCCGCGATGACGTAGGAGGTGAGAACCCAGGTGATCTCGTCGAAGGTGGTGGAAAGACCGCCCTGCATGTAGGGCAGCGCCACGTTGGCGATGGTGGAATCGAGCGCCTGCATCAGCGTCGCCACCATGGCGCAGCCGGTGATGAGCGCCCGGTGCGGAGCCGTTCCGTGGGTCATCGTCGCGAGGGGGCCGGGGCCGGGCCGGTTCAGGGGATCAGGTCGGCGAGGCGGCGGACGTGGCCGGTGAGGATGGTCGCCTCCACGCTCATCCCCGCCCGCAGTTCGGGGGCGTCCTTCATCGGGTCGATGTGGATGCGCACGGGGATGCGCTGCACCACCTTCACCCAGTTGCCCGAGGCGTTCTGCGCCGGCAGGATGGAGAACTCCGAGGCGCTGTTCGGCGCGATGTTCTCCACCGTGCCGTGCCACACCCGGCCGGGATAGGTATCGACGGTGAACCGCACCTTGTCGCCGGGCTTCACGTAGGTAAGCTCGGTTTCCTTCGGGTTCGCCTCGATCCAGATGTCCTGCGTGGAAATCAGCCCGAAGGCGGCCACCGAGGCGCCGAGGTACTGCCCCGGCTGCAGGTGGTTCACCTCCGAGGTGATGGCGTCGAACGGCGCCCGCACCACGGTATGGTTCAACTGCCTCTGGGCCTCGTCCACGGCGGCCTGCGCCTTCAGGTATTCCGGCGTCCGCTTCACGTCGACGTTCGGGTTGCCGCCGAGCCGGGCAAGCTGCACCTCCGCCTGCGACTTCAGGCTGTCCACCATCGCCTTGTCGGTGTCGCGCTGGTAGCGCGCGTTGTCGTACTGCACGCGGGTGACGCCGCCGCTTTTCACCAGGTTGGCGTAGCGCTGGTAGTTCGCCTCGTCGGAACTGAGCTGCGCTTCCTTGGCCTGGATGTCGAACAGCATGCGCCGGTAGTCGTGCTTCTCCGCCTGCATCTGCTCGGCCACCTGCGCGAGGTTGGCCTCGGCCCCGTCGAGGGCGAACTGGAACTGCCTGGGGTCGAGGCGGAACAGCACCTGCCCCTTGTGCACGAAGGCGTTGTCGCGCACGGCCACCTGCTCGACGATGCCGGAGACGTCGGTGGAGACGGAAAGCTTCGCCGCCCGCACGTAGGCGTTGTCGGTGGAGACGCTGCCGCCGGCCATCAGCCAGTAGGCCAGCGCCCCCACGGCCACCACGACGATGCCGCCCAGCATCAGGATCGGCCGCAGCACGCGCGAGCGCATCCGCTGGCGCAGCGGCGTGGCGGGGGCGGATGTGCGCTGGTTCACGGTAAGCTCCGACATTCAGGCGACCTCCCGCGTGTCGGCCGGGCGCTCCCGCGCCCTGAGCGACGCCACCACATTGTGCTTGATGCGGCAGAGCGCCGTCACCACGGCGGCGATGGTGGCCGCATCCAGCCCCTCGGTGCACTGCGCCAGGGTCTGCTCGCGTTCCCGCAGCAGCCCCTCGATCACCGGCCGCGCCGCCGGCAGAAGGTGCAGCCGCCACACCCGCCGGTCCTCGGGGTCGTCGCGGCGCTCCACCAGTCCGTGCTCCTCCAGGCGGTCGATCAGCCGGGCGACGGTGATCGGCTCCACCTCCAGCAATTCGGCCAGTTGCTTCTGCGACTGGCCGGGCTGTCGGCTCAGCCAGAACAGGATCACCCACTGCGCGCGGGTGAGGCCGTGGCAGGCGGCGCGGCGGTCGGCGTCGAGGCGCAGATGCCGCGCCACGTCGTGCAGCAGGAACAGAAGATCGGGCTTATCGTTCATGGGTGCTATTATAAGCAGCGTTATGATATCCGCCAGGGGAGGCGACCATGCGCGCGGCGCACGGGAGCCTTGGCGCGTACAGGGGCTCAGGCTGCGGCGGGGTGTTCGAGCTGCATCAGGTCGCGATAGGGCACAGCGCCCTTCAGCACCCCGTTCTCGTCGAGCACCGGGATGGCGCGGAAGCCGTAGCGGGCGAACAGGTGCCGCGCCTCCGCCACCGAATCGGTCTCGCGCAGTTCCACCATGTTGGTGGTCATGATGTCGGCGAGGCAGTCGCGCAGTTCCGCCTGCAGCAGCTCGCGGATGTTGATGACGCCGAGCGCCTTGCCCTCGCCGTCGGTGACGTAGACGTAGTTGATGACGTCGGCGCGCCGGGCGAGGTTGCGGTAGGTGCGCACCACGTCGCGCACCAGCGCCTCCGGCCGGTAGCTGATGATGCGGGGCGTTGTGTAGGCGCTGATCTGGTCGTCGTGGTGCTCGAGCAGGAAGCTGATGCGCGCCGCCTGGTCGGACGGCAGGCGGGCGAGGATCGAATCGGCGTCGTTCGTCGCCACCGCCGCCAGCAGGTCGGCGCCCTGCGCCGGGGTCATCGCCTCCACCAGTTCGGCGGTGCGCTCCACCGACAGCGAGGAGACGATCTGCCGCTGCACCCGGGGCTCGATCTCCTCCAGCGTGTCGGAGGCCTGCTCGGTGTCGAGGGCGGAGAAGATCTCGATCCGCTGCTCGTGGTCGAGTTCCTCCAGGATGTCGGCGAGGTCGACGGGGTGGATCTCCGGCAGCTTGGTTTTCAGCACGTTGAGTTTGACGCTGCCGGCGAAGCTGCCCAGGCCCTCGGGGAGGCGCTGCACGTAGGTCCAGGGGATGGTGTCGGTGTTCATCCTGGCGGCAAGGCCGCGGATGAAGTCAGACACCCGCTTCAGCCCGATGCGGCGCAGGAAGCCCGCGCGCGAGCAGTCCACCTCGGTGGCATACAGCAGGCCGTTGCGGGCGGTGAGACGGATATCGTAGACGACCTCCACCTCGTCGTCGTCGCAGTCGAGCACCTTCTTGTCGAGCACGTGGTCGGCGAGGCACACCTGCCCCTCGCCCGGCTCGCGCTCGAACGGCTCCGGGGCGGAGATGGCGATCTCCACCGCGCCCGCCGCGTCGAGCGAGGTCACGTTCGCCCAGGGCACCAGCAGCGAGCGGTAGCCGAAGCTGCGGGTGACCAGCAGGTGCGTCACCTCCGGCAGCTTGCCGGTCTCCACCACCACTAGGTCGCCGAGGCGGCCGACGCGCTTGCCGCCCGCCCGCACTCGGCGGCCGATCAGGTCGGAGAGCAGGAAGCTCGTGCCGTCGGCTATGCGCGGATCCTGCATCGCGCGGGCTCCCTTCAGTGGACGACGAGGGTGACGAACCTGTAACCGAGCAGCACCACCAGGATCAGCAGATAGACCCGGAGCACGAGAAGGGAAAGCCGCACCGCCGGCGACATGCGGATCCTCGGCGTGCGGTATCGCTGGTTGATGGCGCGGATGCGGGCGATCAGGTCGTCGAAGGCGTGGCCGAGGAGGTGGAGGATCTGCATCGGTCTATCCGAACAGGCCGGGGAACAGCGTGCTCAGCCCGTAGAGGGTGGAGAGCACGACGATGATGCCGACGATGATGCCGCAGATGACGTTCTGGCTGAACGTGTTGGCGAATTCGCCCATGGTCTCCCGGTCGTTCAGCAACAGGATGAGGAACACGAGCGCCGCCGGCAGCAGGGTGACGGCGACCACCTGCACGAACAAGGTGATCAGCACCAGCGGCGCGCCGGGGATCAGCACCACCAGGCCCGCCGTGATCAGGGTGATGATGTAGTTGATGTAGAACGCCGGCGCCTCGCGGATCTTGTTGTTGAGCGAGTGTGCCCAGCCGAAGATCTCCCCGAACGCCCAGGAACTGGCGAGCGAGATGCAGATCGCCCCCAGGAGCCCGGCGTCGAACAGGCCGATGGCCATGAAGCTGCCGAGCCAGCGGTCTGTCTGCATCATCGTCGCCGCCGCCTTGCCGGCGTCGTCGATCACCTGCCCGTGCAGCACCACCCCGGCAACGATGACGATGAACACCGCCACCACCACGGTGAACACCGAGCCGATCAGCGTGTCGGCGCGGCCCCAGGGGATGTCGCGCTCCTTCATGCCCTTGTCCACCACCGACGACTGCTGGAAGAACAGCATCCAGGGGGCGATGGTGGTGCCGATGTTCGCCATCAGGAAGAAGAACATCTGGGCGTTGAAGTGGCCTGCGAAGTTGGGGATCAGCCCTTGCGAGAAGATGTCGCTCACCTTCGGGTG
>JAJXZO010000007.1 GCA_021780035.1 Pseudomonadota bacterium | reverse complement strand
GGCGACGCCCGCCGGCAATGGCGAAACAGATAACGCTCCCAAATTGTTGCGCCCCCGCACACAGCATCCCCCTTGCCTCCCCGCGCCGGCACCGTCATTTTCGGCGGCGGCGAAACGGGGCGCGCCGCGGCTCGGACCTTGACCGCGTTCCGTTGGTTCCGCCGAACAATTCTTTGTTCCTGCACGGTCTCTCTGCGCGGAGACGGCGGGAACCGAGGGGAGATCCATGCCTGCACCGCTGCCGCTCGGCCGTTTTCCCGCTACTCGCATGCGTCGCAACCGCCACGATGCCTGGACGCGCCGCCTGGTGGCGGAGAACCGGCTCTCCGTCGATGACCTGATCTGGCCGATCTTCATCGGCGAAGGCACGGCAACGGTGGAGGAGGTTTCCTCCATGCCGGGGGTGAAGCGCGTCACCGTCGACCGTCTCGCCACCCACGTGGAACCGGCGGCAAGGCTGGGGATTCCCGCGCTCGCCCTGTTCCCCGCCACGCCGCCGGAGAAGAAGGACCCCGAGGGAACCGAGTCGGCCAACCCGGATAACCTGATGTGCCGGGCGGCGCGGCTCCTGAAGCGCGAGTTCCCGCAGGTGGGGCTGGTGGGCGACGTCGCCCTCGACCCCTACACCGACCACGGCCACGACGGGGTGATCCGCGACGGCTACGTGGCGAACGACGAGTCCGCCGCTGTGCTGGTGCGCCAGTCGCTGAACCAGGCCGAGGCCGGCATCGACGTCATCGCGCCTTCCGACATGATGGACGGGCGCATCGGCGCCATCCGTGCCGCGCTCGACGGAGCGGGGTTCATCCACACCCGCCTGATGAGCTACGCGGCCAAATACGCTTCCGCCTTCTACGGGCCGTTCCGCGACGCGGTGGGCTCCGCCGGCGCGTTGAAGGGCGACAAGAAGACCTACCAGATGGACCCGGCGAATTCCGACGAGGCGCTGCGCGAGGTGGCGCTCGACATCGGCGAAGGCGCCGACATGGTGATGGTGAAGCCGGGGCTGCCCTATCTCGACATCATCCGCCGTGTGCACGAACGATTCGCCGTGCCGACCTTCGCCTACCAGGTCTCCGGCGAATACGCGATGCTGATGGCGGCGGTGGAGCGCGGCTGGCTCGACCACGACCGGGCGATGATGGAGAGCCTGATGGCCTTCAAGCGCGCGGGATGCGCCGGGGTGCTCACCTATTTCGCTCCCGCCGCGGCGAAACTGCTCGCCGGTTGAAGCCGCACCCATCGCCGGCAACGGCCTGGGTGTGGTACCGTCCGCAGCGGAGGAAAACGCGGCGGTGTTCAGCTTCGAAGACCAGTTGCAGTGGCTGCTGTTCGGCCGTTCCGCCGCCGACCTCCTGCTCGGCCTTGGCGCGGTGCTGTCGTTTCTCGTCAGCATCCACGTGCTGCTGCACAAGCGCGAGGTAGGCACCACCATCGGCTGGATGGGCCTGGTCTGGTTGTCGCCTTTCGCCGGCAGCCTGCTTTACGCGCTGTTCGGGGTGAACCGGGTTAACCGGCGCGCCCGCGAACTCCGCCAGTACGCGACGGTGGCGCGCGTGCGCGCGGCTGTCGGCGCGCCGGCGCGCAATTCCCATCTGGCGCCGCTCGAGCGCGCGGCCGGGCGGCTCACCACCCGCCCGCTGCTCGGCGGCAACGCCATCGGTGTGCTGGCCTGCGGCGACGAGGCCTACCCGGCGATGCTCGCCGCCATCCGGGGCGCGCGGCGGAGCGTCGCGCTCGCCACCTACATCCTCCGCAACGATAGCGCGGGCGGCGCCTTCATCGAGGCTCTGGCCGAGGCGCAGCGGCGCGGCGTGGCGGTGCGGGTGCTGATCGACGGCGTCGGCGGCGGCTATTTCCGCTCCGCCGCCGCCGCTCGGCTGGGGCGCACGGGGGTGAAGGTGGGGCGCTTCATGCACTCGCCGCTGCCCTGGCGGATGCCGTTCCTCAATCTTCGCGCCCACCAGAAGATCCTGCTGGTCGACGGCAGCACGGGTTTCACCGGAGGAATCAACATCGGCGCCGAGAACGTGCTGGCAGGCCAGCCGCGCCACCCCGTGCGCGACACCCACTTCCGCCTGGAAGGCCCGGTCGTGGGCCAGTTGGCCGAGGCTTTCGCCCGCGACTGGAGCTTCGTCGTCGGCGAGGATCTGGCGGACGAGGAATGGGCCGCGCCGCAACCCGAGGTGGGGCTCGCCAATGCCCGCGTCATCACCTCGGGGCCTGATACCGAGGACCAGGAGATCGAGTTCCTGCTGCTCGCGGCGATCGGCTGCGCCCGGCACCGCATCCGCATCGCCACGCCCTACTTCCTTCCCGACGAGCGGCTGGTGACGGCGCTGGCGCTCGCCGCCCTGCGCGGCGTGCAGGTGGACATCGTGGTGCCGGAACGCAGCAACCACCGACTGGTGGACTGGGCGATGCGCGCGCACGCGCCCCCCCTGCTCCGCCACGGCTGCCGCGTTTGGCTCAGGCCGCCGCCGTTCAGCCACTCGAAGCTGATGACGGTGGACGGCGACTGGTGCCTGATCGGCAGCGCAAACTGGGACGCGCGCAGCTTCCGCCTCAACTTCGAGTTGACGGTGGAGATCTACAGCGCGGCGCTGGCGACGCAACTCGACCGGCTGATGAGCACGGGGCAGTGCCGCCCGCTCACGATCGAGATGCTGAATGGCCGCGGCCTGCCCGTGCGGCTGCGCGACGCCTCGGCACGGCTGCTGCTGCCCTACCTGTAGGGCCTCAGGCCGCGGCCCGCGCCTCTGCCGGCACGAGGTTGACCAAGATCGGCCGGTGGTCCGAGTGCCGGCGCGGCAGCACCTCGCGCGTGAGGCAGGAAAGACCGCGCACGAGGCAGCGGTCGAGGCGCAGCGGCACGAGTTCGCCCATCACGTGCGTCGGCGCGCGCGGGCCGACGTCGTCGAAGCCGGGCAGGAGCACCGGGCCGACGAGGTTGTAATCGCCGAGCACGGCGGCGCGTTCGGGCAGCGCCTTGGCGATGCGGCGAAGCTGGCGGCGGTTCAGCACCTGCCCGTGCGAGAGGTGCACGTTGGCGATGCCCACCCCGTCGAGTTCGACGATCTGGCAGACGCGCTCGAACACCGTGCCCGGCTGCAGCGGCAGCACACGGGGCGGCTCCGCCAGCGCATGCCGCGTCCACACCGCCAGGCCGTGAATGCGCCCGGGCAGCAGCGTGCGCCAATACTGGCCGCCCACCCTCTCGGGCAGCGTGTCCATCGCCTTCGTCGCCTCCTGCATCAGCAGGATGTCGGGGTGGTGGCGGCGGATGAGGCGCACCACGTCGTCCTCGGTGGCGCCGGTCAGGCGGAGGAGGTTCCAGCTGACGATGCGGAGCGGCCTGTGCCCCTCGAGCGCGGCGCGGGCGCGCAACGCCCTGGCGCGACGCACGCGTTGCAGCAGCCGCCGCCAGCTCCGCGGCACGCCGCCCGGCGGCAGGGCCAGGCCGCTCATCGCCCCGCGCCAGACCAAGCGCCGCGCGCCGCCGCGGCGGGGACAGCGGCAGCCTTCCTGCGAAGCGCGGCATTGGGTATGGAATGTTCGGACATCACCGTTCGCCTCGTCGTGCGGCGAATAATAACAATATCAGCGCCTCTCCACACGATCAACCGGAATGCCCGGTTCATACTCAGCGGCCTCGGCTTATTTTTTCTTAATATATTCTCGGATTTGCCACGGAGGCGCCAGCGGTGCCGTCGCGATGCTTGTTCCGTCCTGCCTGCCGCCGGCGTCGTTCAGCCGGCGGCCCGGCTCAGGAACTCCTGGTAGGCGAACAGCCCGGCCTGGCCGCCGGTATGGAGGAACACCACGTTCTCGTCGGCACGGAAGGTACCGCGGCGGATCAGATCGATCAGCCCCGCCATCGCCTTCCCCGAATACACCGGATCGAGGAAAATTCCCTCCTCCCTCGCCAGCAGCAGCACCGCCTCCGCCATGCCGGCGGTGGGGATGCCGTAGCCTTCGCCCACGTAGCCGTCGTTCGCCTCCACGCGCTCGCGGGCGATGCCTCCTTCGAGGCCGAGCCGCGCCGCCGTCGCCTCCGCGAGGAGGTGCGCCTTCGCTTCCAGGTCGGCGCGCGCGGAGCTTACGCTCACGCCAAGCACGCCGATGTTGGCGCGCATCGTCTCGAAGCCGGCGACGAGCCCCGCCTGCGTGCCGGCGCTGCCGGAGGCGAGCACTACCCGGTCGATGCGAAGCCCGAGATCGTTGGCCTGCGTCACGAGTTCCAGCGCCACGGCGGCGTAGCCCAGCGCGCCGGTCGCAGTCGAGCCGCCGACGGGGATGAGATACGGCTTCGCCCCTTCGCTTCGGAACCGTTCGCCCTCCTCCTCGAGCGCCTTCTGCATGTCGGTGCCGGCGGGGCGGTAAACGAAGCGCATGCCGAGCAAACGGTCGAGCAGCACGTTGCCGCCTTCGCGGTAGGCGTCGTCGTTCACCGGAGCCCGCCGCTCCAGCACGCCGACCGCCTTGAGGCCGAACCTGCGCGCCGCCGCTGCGGTCTGGCGGACGTGGTTCGACTGCACCGCGCCGGGAGTGATCAGCGTGTCGGCGCCACGGGCGAGCGCCTCGCCCACCAGAAACTCGAGCTTGCGGCTCTTGTTGCCGCCGAGGGCGAGCCCGGTGCAGTCGTCGCGCTTGATCCATATCTGCGGGCCGCCGAGCACGCGCGACAGGCGGGGCAGGAATTCCAGCGGGGTCGGCGCGTGGCAGATCTTCACGCGCGGGAAACGTGCCAGGTGCATCGGCCGGAGTCCTTCCAGGCGGCAGGTGTCCCGCCGGTCACGGTTGCGATCTTCCCCTTGCGTGCGATCATAGGAGCGCCACCTTGAGGGAACAACCGCCTTGCCAGGAAGGCGACGCGAAGGGGGAAGGCGTATGCGGATCATCCACAGGCCCGACTGGACCATCAGCGAGGCCAGAGTGACGCCGGAGGCGGTAGCGCTGGCCCGGCGGACACTGCTGGGCGGCGCCGGCGCGGCCCTGGCGATCCGCCCGGCGGCGGCGCAACTCTCGTGGTTCGGCACGGCCAAGCCGCTGCCGGCGCGCCCGCCGCTCCCCGCCCGGCACGACCCGCAATTCACCGGCGGCCGGCCTCTCACCCCCGAGGAGGCAGCGATCACCTACAACAATTTCTACGAATTCGGCACGGACAAGAACATCGCCTGGGCGGCGCAGACGCTTCCCGTCTCGCCCTGGAACATCGAGATCGCCGGGCTGGTGGCGAAGCCGCGCACTATCGCGCTGGAAGACCTGCTGAAGCAGGAGTCGCTGGAGGAGCGAATCTATCGTCACCGCTGCGTCGAAGCGTGGGCGATGACCGTCCCGTGGACCGGCTTCCCGCTCGCGGCGCTGGTGAAGCTGGCCGATCCGCTGTCTTCCGCCCGTTACTTGCGCTTCACGACCCTCGCCGACCGCAAGGCCATGCCGGGGCTGGAGCAGCCTTGGTACCCGTGGCCATACATCGAGGGCGTGACGATGGCGGAGGCGACGAACGAACTCGCTTTCCTCTCGCTCGGAATGTACGGCAAGATCATCCCGAAGCAGGACGGCGCGCCGATCCGGTTGACGCTGCCGTGGAAATACGGCTTCAAATCGGCGAAGTCGATCGTCAAGGTGGAGTTCGTGGAGAAACGCCCGGTGGGATTCTGGCAGCAGGTGCAGGGCAACGAATACGGGTTCTGGGCCAACGTGAACCCCGCCGTGCCGCATCCGCGCTGGAGCCAGGCGCAGGAAAGGCTGCTCGGCACCAACGAGATGGTGCCGACGCAGATCTGGAACGGCTACGGGAAGTACGTGGCCGAACTTTACGCAGGCCTCAAGAACGAACGGCTGTTCATGTGATCCTCGCCCGCACCTTCGCCGTGCTCGCCGTCGTGCTGTTCGCGCTGGCGTTCGCTCTCGCGCTGGCGTGGACGCCGCAGACGAGCCTTGCCGATGCCTTGGCGACCGTGCAGCAGGGTCTGCCGGCGACACTGCGCGACGAAGCGCTGCGCCTTCTGCCGCCCTGGGTGTGGGGCCGGCTGCTGCTGCCGCTGCTGCTCCGCCCGGTGTGGCTGCTGCCGGCTGGGCTCGGGCTGGTGGCGGGAGGTGCTGCGGTCACCGCGGCTTCCCACCAGGGTCCCGCGCGCTCGCGCCAGCATCGCGGCTGAGAAGCGGGCCGCGCCGGTACGACGTCTTTTCCGCAGAATGTCGTTGCGGCGGAGCACAAGATACCGGATTGTCGGTCCTTGGGCGCTGGACTTCGCGCGCCCCGCCGGAAGACTTGCCGACGACAGGAATCCCCAGCCTCGCGGACTTTCGTGATCGCGTTCCGTTGCGGCTTCCTGTTCCAGGGAAAGCGGGACGCGCAATGGCCGAGCAACGGCGCAGACAGGCGCTTACGGAAATCCTTCTCCAGACGCTCGATGCCGAGGAGCAGCGGCGCACGCGCATCGCCTGGCTCTACTACGTCGAAGGCAAGACACAAGGAGAGATCGCCGCCATTCTCGGCCTGCACCGGCTGAAGGTGAATCGCGAACTCGCCCTCTGCCGCGAGCGCGGCATGGTGCAGATCCGCATCAACGGCGAACTCGCCGGCTGCGTGGCGCTGGAACGACGCCTGCAGGCGCTCTACGGGCTGCGCGACGCGGTGGTGGTGCCCACGCCGGAACGCGAGGCGGACGTCTCGCCCGTGGTGGGGATGGCGCTCGGCCACTACATATCCGACCATCTCCAGCCCGGCATGACGGTGGGCATCGGCTGGGGGCGCACGCTGCGCTGGAGCGTGCGCTCGTTACGGCAACAACACGTACCCAACCTCACCGTGGTGTCGCTGATGGGCGGCCTGGGCCGCGCCTCCGACTTCAACACCTACGAGACGGCCACGCGCTTCGCCGAGCGCTACGAGGCGCCGTGCTACTACTTCGCGGCGCCGACCTTCGTGGAAACCGAGGAACTGCGAGAGCTGCTGCTCCGGCAGTCGTGGCTGCACTCGGTGTACGACCGCGGGCGGAAGGCCGACATCACCATCACCAGCGTCGGCGCCCTCGCCTCCACGAGCCTGGTGATGCGCATCGGCCTGCTGACGACGGCCGAGATGAACTCGCTGCTGCGGGCCGGCGCCGTGGGCGACCTGTTGTGCCACTTCCTCGACGCGAACGGAAACCTTGTCGATCATCCGCTGAACCGCCGCGTAGTCGGGCTCGCGCCGGGCGAACTCTCCGATGTCGGCACGCGGGTCGTGGTCGGCGGCGGGCGGGAGAAGATCGCAGCGCTGCGCGCGGTGCTGCGCGGACGCCTCGCCGACGTGCTGATCACCGACGAATCCAACGCCGGCGCCCTCTGCCAGGACTCCGCCTGAACAGTTGCTAGCGCTTCCTTTCATCTGTTAAAGTGGCTGCGGGCGCAGGCACCCAACGGCCTGCCGGAAAGGAAACCCATGCAAGCGCTGGTCCTTGAATCCGTTCGCAACGTGAGGCTGCGGGAAATCGAGCTTTCGCAGCCGGTTGGCCCCCACGATGCCCGGATCGCGATGAAGGCGGTCGGCATCTGCGGCAGCGATGTTCACTACTACACCCACGGCGCCATCGGCCCGTTCGTTGTGCGCGAGCCGATGGTGCTGGGCCACGAGGCGGCCGGAACGGTGCTGGAAATCGGCGCGGCGGTGCACGACCTCGCGCCCGGCGACCGGGTTTGCATGGAGCCGGGCATCCCGGACTGGACAAGTCGCGCTTCCAGGCTTGGTCTCTACAATCTCGATCCCTCGGTTCGCTTCTGGGCCACGCCGCCGATCCACGGCTGCCTGACGCCGGAAGTGGTGCACCCGGCCAACCTCACCTACAAGCTGCCCGCGAACGTCAGCTGCGAGGAAGGCGCCTTCGTCGAGCCGCTCGCCATCGGCATGCAGGCGGCGACGAAAGCGCGCATCCAGCCGGGGCAGATCGCCGTGGTGGTGGGTGCCGGCACCATCGGGCTGATGACCGCGCTTTCCGCCCTCGCCGGCGGCTGCGCCGAGGTGTACGTCGTCGATATCGTCGCGGAGAAGCTCGGCATCGCCGGGCTGTACGCGGGCATCCATCCACTGAACGCGCGTGAGGCCGACGCGGTGGCGGCGGTGCGCGAAGCAACGGCCGGCTGGGGCGCCGATATCGTCTTCGAGGCGAGCGGCGCGCCGAAAGCCTACGAGACTCTCTTCGACTTCTCGTGCCCCGGCGGCACGGTGGTGCTGATCGGCCTGCCCACCGAGCGGGTGCTGTTCGACGTCGCCGGCGCCTCGGTGAAGGAACTGCGCATCGAGAACGTGTTCCGCTACGCCAACGTCTATCCGCGCGCCATCGCGCTGCTTGGCTCCGGCAAGATCGACGTGAAACCGCTGATCTCCCGCACCTTCCCCTTCGCGGATTCGGTGGCGGCGTTCGCCTTCGCCGCCGAAGGCAGGCCCGACGTGGTGAAGACGCAGATCGTCTTTCCCTGAGCGCGGGGAAGGCGTTTGGCGAACAGGCCGGAGCGGGCGACCGCTCCGGCCTTGCCGTTTCAGCCGGCGCCGTTCTGCGCCGGCTTCAACCCGTGTTGGACGGCGAGCCCGCTGTCGCGATCGAAGATGTGCACCGCCTCCGAGGGAATGGTCACCGGCACGTCGGTGCCGACCGGCGCTTGCACGTCGCGCCCGCCGACGGCGATGACGAAGCAGCCGTTGACGGTGAAGCCGATGTGGGTGTGGTCGCCGAGCCAGTGGTTCGAGGTCACCGAGCCGATGAGCGTCATGCCTTCCACCGGCGAGGACGGCGCCACGTGCGCCTTGTGCGGGCGCAGGCCGACCATGATGCGCCTGCCGCTGGCAAGCCCCGCCTCCGGCGGCGACGGCACATGAAACGCCACCTCCTCGGACCCATTCAGTACCGCGATGCCTTTTTCCTCCACCACGGCCTCGAACAGGTTCATCGGCGGCTCGCCGATGAAGGAGGCGACGAACAGGTTGGCCGGCATCTCCTGCAGATCGTGCGGCGTGGCGAACTGCT
>JAJXZO010000003.1 GCA_021780035.1 Pseudomonadota bacterium | reverse complement strand
GGAGGCGCTCGACGGCGCGGGTGGCTAGGGGATGCCGGTGGTAAGGCTCGCGGGCTCCATCGCCCGCGACCTCGCCGGTGGTGCCGAGGAGGTGGAGGTGCGCGCCACCACCTTCGGCGCGCTGGTGCGTGAACTGGAAGCCCGGTTTCCCGGCCTCGGGCGCGCGGCCGAGCGGGGAATGGCGCTCGCCGTCGATGGCGTGATCGTGCAGGGCGACTACGCCGCCTCCTTCGCCGACGCCCGCGAGGTGGTGCTGATCCCCGCCATCGGCGGCGGCTGAAGGCTCAGCGACGGCGCGGGGTGCGCCGCGGCAGTTCCTCGATGTCGCGCACCGGCGGTGGTGGGGGCGGCGGCGGCGGGAACGAGCGCTTCGCCTCGCCGCCGAGCGGTCCCTGCACGGGCTTGTGGCTTTCCGGCCTGAAGCCGGCCCAGAAGTCGCGCCGCTCCTGCCTCCGCTGCCACCACTCCCCCAGGTCGCGGGCGAAATAGGCAAGCCAGTTGCCTATCCAGAGCGCCGACGCCAGCAGGGTGAGAAGCAGGTTGCGCAACACCGGAGCATCGCCTTCGTTGGGCGCCGGAACAGACATGGTCCCGTCGGGGTGCTGCGGCAATGGTTCGGCGGCGCGGTTATTCCTCGGCGGCGGGCGGCAGCAGCGCCCCGCCACGGGCGGCGAGGCGGTCCACGGCGGCAGCGACCGCGGGCGAAAGCGCGGCGCCGGGGGCGAAGTTTTCCCCCTCGATGGCGTACACCTTGGTGCGCGCGGGCAGGGAGCCCAGGCGGTGGCTCAGGGCGATGGCCTCGGCCAGACCGAAGGCGTGAGTGGAGCCGAAGGCGAACTGCCGCGGCAGCTCGTCCGTGCAAGGGTCGATCTCGTGGATGCGCCCCGGCTCGCCCATCGGCGCGGCGGCGTCGATCAGCACCAGCGCCTCGGCTTCGCGCCACTCGTCGAGCAGCGCCAACGCATCACCGTGCCGCTCCACGACGCGCGCCGCGATGCGATCCACGAGCAGCCGCGCCACCAGCGGCCCGGCGGCATCGTCGCCGCGGTCGGGGTTTCCGAAGCCGACGACGAGCGCCGTCACCTGCGGGTGACGTTGAGCTTGAGAAAGTGGCAGGAGCAGGAGATGCAGGGGTCGTGGTTGCGCACCGCCGTCTCGCACGCAAGCTGTAGCGCGGTGTCGGATTCCTTTACGTGGCGGTTGGCCATGGCGAGCACATCGGCGTCGATCGCGGCCTGGTTCTGCGCCGTGGGCGGCACGATGCGGGCGTTCAGGATGGTGCCTTCGCCGTCCACCTCGTAGCGGTGCCAGAGCATCCCGCGCGGCGCTTCCGTTGCCCAGGCGCCCACGCCCGCGCACGGGGTGTAGGGCACCGAGGCAGGGGTGGGCTCGCGGTAGGCGCCGATGATGCGCAGCGCCTCCTCGCAGGCGTAGACGGTCTCGATGCCGCGCACCAGGATGCTTTTGTAAGGGTTACGGCAGACGGGGCCGAGGCCGACCTCCTTCGCCAGCGCCTGGATGTGCGGCGGCAGGCACTCGTAATTCAGCGCGTAGCGGGCGAGCGGGCCGGTGAGATAGGTGCCGCGGCTTTTCACCCGGCCGTAGAGCGAGGTGGAGTGCGGGTGGTGGACCTCCTCGAATTCCTCGTCGAAGGCGGTGAAGGGGATGTCGATGCCGCCGGTGGAGGCGATGCGCCCGTCGATCAGCGGATATTCGGCGGGATGTCGCAGCGCCACCAGTTCCCAGTCCTGTTCCAGATCGGGGTAGGTGAAGTTCCCGGCCCAGCGAAGGATGGCCACCATGTCGTCGCGGGCGCGGGCGATGGCCGGCTGCATCGCCGCCAGTTCGGCGTGCCGGGGCGCGCGGTAGAAGCCGCCGACGCGGACGTTGATCGGGTGCACCTCGCGCCCGGCGACCACGCTCATCAGCGTGTTGCCGGTCTTCTTGACGAACAGCGCGCGCTTGACGATCTCCCCGTGCTCGGCGGCCATGGCGAGGCCGTCCTCGAAGCCGAGGAAATCCGGCGCGTGCAGCAGCACCATGTGCAGGGCGTGGCTCTCGATATATTCGCCGCAGTAGAGCAGGCGGCGCAGCGCACGGATCTCCGGTCCCGGGTCCAACCCGTAGATGCTCTCGATGGCGTTCACCGAACTCATCTGGTAGGCGACGGGGCAGATGCCGCAGATGCGCGCGGTGATGTCGGGTGCCTCTTCGGCGGCGCGGCCGCGCAGAAACGCCTCGAACAGCCTGGGTGGCTCGAAGATGGAAAGCCGCGCGCAGGTGACCCGGCCGTCGTCGATCTCGATATCGACCGCGCCCTCGCCCTCGACGCGGGCGAGCATGTCGACGCGGAGCCGTCGTGTTTCACCCATGGGATTCGGACTCCCGGCGGAAGGGTTCGGCGCCGGCGTTGAAGGTTCGGAATGCGCGCTGTACGTCGCGCGGGGTGGTTCCGAGAGCCTGCCACCGCGCGGCAAGCGCCGTGGTGTTGGTGGTCTCGGCCGGGCCGAAGCAGCCGTAGCAGCCGCGGGCGAAGCCGGGGCAGAGCGCGGCGCAGCCGCACTGCGTGACCGGGCCGAGGCACGGCGTGCCGTGCGCCACCATCACGCACACCTTGCCGGCGAGCTTGCACTCGACGCAGACGCTGTGCACCGGCAACTCGGGGCGGCGCTCGGCGAGCAGGGCGGAGACGAGTTCCAGCAACTGCCGCTTGCTCACGGGGCAGCCGCGCAGTTCGTAATCGACCTTCACGTGGTCGCTGATCGGCGTCGAAGTGGCCAGCGTGCGGATGTATTCGGGATGCGCGTAGACCGCGCTGACGTATTCCCCCGCGTCGGCGAAGTTGCGCAGCGCCTGGATGCCGCCGGCGGTGGCGCAGGCGCCGATGGCGACCAGCAGCCCGGAATCGGCGCGGATCTCGCGAATGCGCGCCACGTCGTGCGGCGTGGTGATGCTGCCTTCCACCAGGGTGACGTCGTAGGGGCCGGGCTGCACCGCCCGCGATGCCTCGGGGAAATTGGCGATTTCCACCGCACCGGCGACGGCGATCAGTTCGTCCTCGCAGTCAAGCAGGGACAACTGGCACCCGTCGCAGGAGGCGAACTTGACGACGGCAAGCCTGGGCCGGGACATCTCAGATCTCCCGCACGGTGAAGATGTGGGCGATGCGGTCGTAGCTGATCACCGCGCCTTCCTGGCACACGAAATGGGCGCCGAACTGGCAGCGGCCGCAGAGCCCCAGGCCGCATTTCATCGCCCGCTCCAGCGAGAGGAAGGTGCGCTCGAACGGCAGCCCCGCGACCTGCAGCGCGAGGACCGAGAAGCGCATCATCACTTCCGGCCCGCAGACCATCGCCGTGGTGCGCTCGGGGTCGAAATCGGCGCGCGGGATCAACTTAGTGACGACGCCGACAGTGCCGCGCCAGGTGCGGTCGGCGTGATCGACGGTGACCTCGATCTCGACGTCGAGCATGCGCCGCCACTCGGCCAGCTCGTCGCGGTAGAGCATGTCTTCCGGGCCGCGGGTGCCATAGAGCAGGGAGACGCGGCCGTAGCGGTCGCGGTTGGAGAGGACATGGCGGATCGCCGGGCGCAGCGGCGCGAGGCCGAGGCCGCCGGCGACGAACAGGATGTCGTGGCCGGTGGCGCTCTCCACCGGCCAGGCGGTGCCGTAGGGGCCGCGCACGCCGATCTCCTGGCCAGGACGAAGCCGGGTGATGGCGTTGCTGACGGCGCCGACGGCGCGCACCGTCTGCACCAGCGGGTTGCCGTCCACTGGCGCGCCGCTGACGCTGATCGGCGCTTCGCCCACGCCGAATACGTAGAGCATGGTGAACTGCCCCGGCTGCGGCTCCGGGATGGAGTCGCCGACCGGTGCGAGATCGAGAGTCACCACATCGGGCGTATCCTTGCGGGTGGCGAGCACCCGGTAGGGTAGCGGTACATATGGGTCCACGTTCAACTGCCTTCCGGCCGGCCGTAGACGTCGAGCAGTTGCAGGTAGGCTGCCTGCAACCGGTTGACCATCATCGGCATGAACCTCTTGGTCATCTCGTAGCCGACGCGCGCGTCCTCGTCGCACTTGCGGCGCAGGCACTCGGCGTTGAAGCCGAGCGCACGCACATGACCGCGGGCGCGGGCGTCGCTGTTCCAGCGGTAGGGGGGAATGAGCCACGATGCGCCCACGACCTCCCCATCCTTGATGGTGCTGAGGACGAGCGTGCGCCGGCCCGGCGCGGTGATCTCGAGCACGACCTCGCCGTGGCGGATGAGGTAGAACTCCTTGGCATCCTCGCCTTCGTGGAACAGGTAGGCGCCCGGCTCGAAATGCAGGTTGCGCGCGCAGCCCGTCACGAGTTGCGCGATGTCCGGGTCGAGCCCGGCGAACAGGGTCTGTTCGAGAATGATCCGCTCAAGTGATTCCATGATTTTGCCCCTCTGTGAACGCAGCCGCTTCCACGGTGATATCAATGCCGGCCGGACACCAGGCAATGCAACGGCCGCAGCCGACGCAGCCCGAGGTGCCGAACTGATCCCACCAGTGTGCCAGCTT
Source organism: Pseudomonadota bacterium (assembly GCA_021780035.1). GTDB lineage: Bacteria > Pseudomonadota > Alphaproteobacteria > Acetobacterales > Acetobacteraceae > Rhodovastum. The sequence goes on along the minus strand of JAJXZO010000003.1, from coordinate 32,761 downwards.
ATGTGTCATCCACTGGCGGAAGCGTGATCGCGTTTGCGTGCGCACCGCCCCGCCGTGAACGTATGAGAAGTCGCGGGTGAAGCAGGAGTCCCAGCGCCGCACGCGCGCCGCTCCCTGCCCGTCGAGATCGCTGCGGTCTTCCACCGTGGTGCAGAAACAGGTGGGGCAGACCAGCGTGCAGTTGGCGCAAGCGAGGCAGCGCCTGGCCACGTCGTCCCAGCGCGCGTGTTCCGGGTTCGATTGCAGCGCCGCCTTGATTTCGTTCCCCGGCGGCATGCGTCGGCCGATCGACGCCACCGCCTGCGCGGTGACGGCAAGCGCCGCCTGCCAATCGGCCTCGGTGGCGGGGCGGGTGGGCAGGTAGGCGAGCAGGGCGGCGCCGCCGTCGGTGCCGGGTTCGGCCAGGAACTCCTGCCGGCCGTCGGCGAGCAATTCCGTCAGCGCGATGTCGAATCCGCCGGTGGCCCGAGGGCCGGTGTGCATCGAGGTGCAGAAGCAGGTGGCCGCGGGGCTGCCGCAGTTCACCACCACCAGGAAGGTGGCCTCGCGGCGCGCCTTGTAGCCGGTGTTGACGTAGTGGCCCTCCATCAGCACGCGGTCCTGCACGAAGATCGCCACCAGTTCGCAGGGGCGCACGCCGAGGAAGGCGGTGCGCGGCGGTGGTCCGGCCGGCGGATCGAACACCAGTTCCTCGCCGACGCGGCGGCTTTTGAACAGCGTCTCGTTCGGCCTGTGCAGGTAGCGCTTCCAGGAGTGCGGACCCACGGCATAGGCGAACAGGGCGCCGTCGGCCCGGGGCTCCAGCCGGTAGGAGCCAGGCTCCTGCCGGTCGGTTCGTCCGGCCGGGAGGTCGGCGGTGGAGGCGATGCGGTCGTAAAGGATCGCCCCGTCGCGCTCGACGGGGCCGACGATCTCGTAGCCGCGGACCGCCAGTGCCGCGATGAGCTGCTGCAGGCCGTCGAGCCTGAGCACCGCACTGCCGGGGGGCAGGGCACGGATGGTGGTCATCCCAGGTTCCCCTTGACGTTCGGCTATTGGCCTTCTAGCCTAAAGGTTTATTGTGACGGCGCTTTGATCTATATCAATGAGGTTTCAATTTTGTAGTGGAAACCTGCCGATTTGGCGGGTCAAACTTTGCGTGTACATCGGCACGCAGGGCTTCGCGCAGGGAATCCGGGGTGGGCGGCAAGGCTCTCGTCATCGGCTACGGCAATCCGCTCCGCGGTGACGACGGCATCGGGCAGGCCGTGGCGCAGGCCATCGCTGCCGAGGCCGACGCCCCCGACGTGACGGTGGTGTTCTGCCAGCAACTGACGCCGGAACTGGCGGAGAGCCTCGCCGGCGCCGCCTTCGCCGTGTTCGTCGATGCCGTGGCCGACGCCCCGGCGGGCAGCATTCGCACATCCGCCCAACATGCCACCGCGTTGCCGGCCTCGGGGATCGTGCACCATCTCGACCCCGGGGCGCTGCTCACGCTGGCGGTGACGCTCTACGGCAGCGCGGCCCGGACCGTGCTCGTCGCCGTGGGTGCGGACGCGATGGAGATCGGCGAAGGACTATCCCCGGCGGTGGCGAACGCGCTGCCGCGGGCCGTCGCCACGGTGCGCCGCCTGCTCGCGGAATACAGGGCAGGCGAAGACGGGTGAGGGAGGTGGCGCATGCGGAGAGACAGGCGGTGGGTTCGTCTTTCCCCGATCCGGCCACCGGTCGCGTCGCCGATGCCGGCATGTGGCGCCTGAAGGGGTTCGCGGCGCCGCTCTACGTCACAGTCGGGACGATGTGGCTGCTCGTCTCTCCGGCGATCCTGGTGATGGTGCTGCCGCGGCTGCCGATCGCCGGCCTGCGCCCGCGCTGGGCGGTGCAAAAGCGGCTCGGCGCGCCGAGGTGACCAGCCCGGAAAGCCGGTGGCGGGAACGGGAAGGCGGGGAGGAGCCGCTCCCGGCCTTCCCGGCGGGGTGTCTCAGCTCCGCAGCGTCTGCAGACGCGTGCCGTCGGCGTCCACCAGGTTGATCTCCAGCGGATACTGGTCGGCGGCGTGGGTGGAGCAGCTGAGGCAGGGGTCGTAGGCCCGCACCACCGCGGCGACGCGGTTCAGCATACCTTCCTTGATCTTCTTGCCGTGGATGAAGTGCTTCGCGACTTGGTCGACGCTGCGGCCGATGGCGAGGTTGTTGTTGCCGGTGGCGACGATTAGGTTGGCCCAGGTGATCGCGCCCTCCTCGTTCACCTTGTAGTGGTGGATCAGCGTGCCGCGGGGCGCCTCGATGATGCCCACGCCTTCCAGCGCGTTCACCCCGGCATGGGCGCGAACGTGCCGGTCGAGAATGGACTCGTCTTCGAGCAGCGCCTCCATCCGTTCCACGCCGTAGAGCAGCTCGATCAGCCGCGCGTAGTGGAAATGGAAGGAAGAATGCACCACCTTGCCGTAGCGCTGGTGGTATTCCGCGAACTCGGCGTCGGCGGCGGGCGTGCCGCAGCGGGTGGCGACGTTCATGCGTCCGAGCGGGCCGACGCGGTAGATGCCCTCGGGGAATCCGCGCGGCTTGAAGAACGGCGCCTTCAGGTAGGAGTAGGGCAGCGCCGCCTCGCCGATGTACCGGGAGTAGTCGGCGGACTCCATGCGGTCCACCACCACCTTGCCCTCGGCGTCGATGAAGCGGACGTTGCCGTCGTAGAACTGCACGTTGCCCTCGGCATCCACGAGGCCCGCGTGCATCGTGTGCGTGTTGCCGAAGTTGGCGATCTCCTCCTTGAACTGGTCCACCACGCCCTTGAAGAAGGCGATGGTGCGGAGAGCGATTTCCTTCGCCTGCGGCAGGCCCGCGCGGATGCGGTCGCGCACGGCCGGGTCGAGGGGAGCGTTGACGCCGCCGGGAACCGTCCACGACGGGTGCACGCGCTCCTTCGCCAGCCCCTCGATCGCCTGCTGGCCGAACTTGCGCAGCGCGATGCCGTCGCGCGCGAGGTCGGGGAAGGCCTCGATGACGCCGAGCACGTTGCGTTTCGCCGGGTCGGAGTCGAAGCCGAGCAGCAGGTCGGGGGAGGAGAGATGGAAGAAGCTCAACGCGTGCGACTGCACGATCTGCGCGCAGTGCAGCAGCTCGCGCAGCTTCGCCGCCGCCGGAGGGATGCGCACGCTCATGATGGCGTCGCACGCCTTCACCGAGGCGAGCAGGTGGCTTACCGGGCAGATGCCGCAGATGCGCGCGGTGATCGCCGGCATCTCGTAGAACGGCCGTCCCTCCGCGAACTTCTCGAAGCCGCGCAGCTGGGTGACGTGGAAGACGGTGTCGGCGACGTGGCCGTCGGCGTCGAGGTGGATCGAGATCTTGGCGTGGCCCTCGATGCGCGAAACCGGGTCAATGGTGATTGTCCGCATGACTTGTTCCTCAGCCAAAGCGCACCTTCGATTTCAGATCGGGAATGCGACCGGCCAGCAGTTCGCTGACGACGTAGAGGATGGCGGGCGCCGGCGGCGGGCAGCCGGGCACGTGGAGGTCGATCTTCACCAGTTCGTGCAGCGGTCGCGCGTGGCGCATCAGCGCCGGCACGCCCTGAGTGGGAATGACCTTCTGCCCCTCCGCACCCTCGATATAGACCCGCTCGAGAATGGTCTTCACCGGGATCGGGTTGCGCATGGAAGGAACGTTACCAGTGGTGGCGCAGTCGCCGAGCGCCACCAGGATGCGCGAGCGTTCACGGGCACGCTTCACCCGCTCCACGTCGTCCTGATTGCCGATGGCGCCTTCGATGATGCAGACATCCACGTCGTCGGGAAATTCCTGTGCATCGACGAGCGGCCCGTAGACCAGATCGATCTTCGGCGCGACGTCGAGCAACGCCTCGTCGATGTCGAGGAAGGACATGTGACAGCCGGAACAGGCATCGAGCCACATCGTGGCCACGCGCGCCTTTTTCATGGGTGTGTGCCCCGCTTGATGGCCAGTTGCGTGACGACGGCGTTGCGCTTGGTCATTTCCTCGACCGCGTGCCCCTTCTCCACCAGCGCGCCGGTCGGGCACACTTGCACGCACTTGCCGCAACTGGTGCAGGACTGCGATTCGCCCCAGGGCCGCTGCAGGTCGGAGACGAGCATCGAGTTGATGCCGCGGCCCGCGATGTCCCACACGTGCGCGCCCTCCACCTCGTCGCACACGCGCACACAGCGCGCGCAGAGAATGCAGCGGTTGTGGTCGAGCACGAAGCGGGGATGCGAGACATCCACCGGGAGCTTCGGATAGTTGTAGGTGAAGTGGATGTGGGTGAGACCGAGCTGCTGCGCCAGTCCCTGCAGCTCGCAGTGGCCGTTGGAGACGCAGACGGCGCAGATGTGGTTGCGCTCGCTGAACAGCAGTTCCAGGGCCATCAGCCGGTTCTGGTTCAGGCGTTCCGAGTCGGTCACCACCGACATGCCGTTGCGGACCGGCGTGGTGCAGGCCGGCAGCAGGCGGTTGAGGCCGGTGACCTCCACCAGGCACAGGCGGCAGCAGCCGTCGGCGCTCAGTCCCGGCATGTGGCAGAGCGAGGGGATGTAGCGCCCGTTCGCCTGGGCCACCTCGATGATGGTCTGGCCTTCCTTGGCGGTGCAGACCTGACCGTCGATGCGCATCGTGATTTGTTCAGACACGGCGGTGGTTCCTTACCGATGGCTGACGGCGAAGTGGGCGGAGTCGCGGATGTCGCAGCGCAGGCAGCGGCAGGCCTCCTCGAATGCCTCCTCCGGCTTCAGCGCCGTCGTTGCCTCCTCGAAGCTCTTGGCGCGGATCGCCACGGGGAGATCGTGCGCGTGATGCCTGGGCGACTTGCTGGGTTCCGCCGGCGCGGTCTGGTCGTACTGGAACGTCGGGATCAGCCCGTCGAAGTGGGAGTCCCCGGTGAGGCGGGCGTCGATGTTCCGTGCCGCGTCCTTGCCGTAGCTCATGGCATTGGAGACGTTGGAGGCGCCGGTGATCAGGTCGCCGCCGGCGTAGAAGTTCTCGCGGCTGGATTCCAGGGAGTAGCGGTCCACCTGCAGCATGCCGCTCTCGGTGATGGTGAGGCCGGCGGAGCGGTAGAAGTCGCGGTCCACGTCCTCGCCCACCGCCAGAATGACGTTGGTGCAGCTGACCACCTGCACCTCGCCGGTGGCGACGGGGCGGCGGCGGCCGGAGGTGTCGAACTCGCCGAGGCGGGTCTTCGTCACCTCGATCGCCTTCACGCCGCCGCGCTCGCCGATGATGCGATGCGGCGTGGCGAGGAAGCGGAAGCGCACGCCTTCCTTCTCGGCGGCGTCGACCTCCTCGGGGATGGCCGGCATGTCGCCGCGGTCGCGCCGGTAGATGACGGTGGCGGCCGAACCGCGGCGCACCACGGTGCGGGCGCAGTCGATGGCGGCGTTGCCGCCGCCGATGACGACGACGTGGTTGCCGAGTTGCATCGGCTCGGCCTTCGCCTCTGCCTCGAGGAAGGGAAGCGCCACGAACACGCCGGCGAGTTCGTTGCCAGGGAGGTAGAGCTGCGATTCCTTCCAGGTGCCGATGGAGAGGAACACGGCGTTGTACTGGCTGCCCAGGTCGTTCAGCGTGATATCCTCGCCGATGGCGGTGTTGAACGTGAACTTCACGCCGAGGCGGCGGATGATCTCGATCTCGCGGTCGAGAACGGAGTTGGGCAGCCGGTATTCGGGCAGCGCGTAGCGCAGCATGCCGCCCGCGTCGGCGTGGGCTTCGAACACCATCACCTCGTGCCCGAGCAGGGCGAGGTAGAAGGCGGCGGTGAGCCCGGTGGGACCGGCGCCGACCACGGCGACCTTCTTGCCCGTAGCCTTACGCTTCTTCGCCAGCACGCGGCCGACCGCCTCCTCGAACTGGTCGGAGAGCAGCACGGCATCGGCGATGACGCGGTGCACTTCCCGCATGTTCACCGATTCATCGATGCCCTGGCGGCGGCAGCGGTTGTCGCACGGGTGCTGGCAGACGCGCCCGGTGGAGGCCGGCAGGGGGTTGTCCATGATGACGGATTCGAACGCGTCGGCGAGCCGCCCTTCCTTGTAGAGTTGCAGGAAGCGCGGGATGTTCATGTGCAGCGGGCACGAGTTTTCGCAAGGCGACAGCGCGAGTTCCAGGCACACGCCGGCGTGGCAGCGTTTGGCGCGGATGTGGTCCTCGAACTCGTGGCGGAAGTGACGGAGCGCCGTGAGCACCGGGTTCGGCGCCGACTGGCCGAGGCCGCAGAGCGACGTGTCGCGGATCATGCGGCCGAGCTCTTCGAGTTCGACCAGATCCTCCTCGCGGCCTTCGCCCTTGGTGATGCGCGTGAGCGTGCGCAGCGCCTTGTCGAGACCCACACGGCAAGGCGTGCATTTGCCGCAGGATTCCGAGCGGGTGAATTCGACGAAGTAGCGGGCGACGTCGACCATGCAGTTGTCGTCGTCCATCACCACCATGCCGCCCGAGCCCATGATCGAGCCGAGCTTGGCGAGCGATTCGTAGTCGACCGGCGTGTCGAACAGGTCGTGCGGGATGCAGCCACCGGAAGGTCCGCCGGTCTGCACCGCCTTGATGCTGTGGCCATCGGCCGCGCCGCCGCCGGCGTCGTAGACGTACTGGCTGAGCGGTGTGCCGAGCGGCATTTCCACCAGGCCGGTGTTGCGCACCTTACCGACCAGCGAAATCACCTTGGTGCCGGCGGAGGTGGTGCTGCCGGTCTCGGTGAACCACGCGGGACCGCGGGCGACGATGGGAGCGAGGTTGTACCAGGTCTCGACGTTGTTGATATCGGTCGGGCAGCCCCAAAGGCCCTTCTCGGCCGGGAACGGCGGGCGCGGGCGCGGACGGCCGGCGCGGCCTTCGAGGGAGGCAATCAGCGCCGTCTCCTCGCCGCAGACGAAGGCGCCGGCGCCCTCGACCAGTTCGATATCGAAATCGAAGCCTCGGCCAAGGATGTCCTGGCCGAGCAGGCCGTATTCGCGCGCCTGGGCGATGGCCTTGTTCAGCCGGTTGACCGCGAGCGGGTATTCGGCGCGAACGTAGATGATGCCTTTGGTAGCGCCGGTGATATAGCCGCCGATGGCCATGCCTTCGAGCAGCGAGTGCGGGTCACCCTCGATCTCGTTGCGGTTCATGTAGGCGCCGGGGTCGCCCTCGTCGGCGTTGCAGATGAGGTACTTCTGCGCGGCGTTCGACTTGAACAGGAACTCGAGCTTCATGCCGGTGGAGAAGCCGGCGCCGCCACGGCCGCGCAGCTTCGAGGCCTTCAGCTGCTCCAACACCAGTTCCGGCATACGGTCGATCAGCACCTTGTAGAGCGACTGGTAGCCGCCGACGGCGATGTATTCCTCGATGTCGTCGGGGTTGATGATGCCGCAGTTGCGCAGCACGATCTTCTTCTGGTTCTGGAAGAAGGGCACCTCGTTCCACAGCGGAACCATCGGGTAGCCAGCGCCGTAGTCGATCTGCGCGGTGATGTGGTCCCACTGCTCGATTTTGCAGAGTGCCAGCGCCTCGGGGATGTTCTTTTCCAGAAGGCCGTCGAGGATCTGGTTCACCTGCTCCGAGCGGACGCGGTGCAGGATGACCAGCGGCTGGCCCGGGCTGTAGAGGTTGACCAGCGGCTCCTCGGCGCAGAAGCCGAAGCAGCCGGTGGAAACCAGGGTGGCATCAAGGCCACGCTGAAAGATGGCGTCGGCGAAGGCGGAATAGACGGCCTCGGCGCCGTTGCCGGTACCGCAGGTGCCCATGCCGACGGCGATGCGGACATGATGCGGCCGCAGCTTGCCAAGGCCGGTCGTGCGCACCGCGTTGAAAGTGCTGAGGTCGCGAATGCGCGTCATGACTGCTGTTCCCGCTTCTCCAGGGTCTTCATTTCACGCTGCATGCGCTGCTCGTTCATGTGACCGAAAATCACGTGGTCGACCTCGACGACCGGCGCCAGCGCGCACTGGCCGAAGCAGGCGACGGTGCGGACGGTGAGGTTGCCGTCGGGCGTTGTGAGGCCAAGCTGGTCGCGCTCGCCTTCCTCGCCGGACTTCAGGCCGAGGTTCATCACCAGATTGTCGAGCAGGTCGCGCGAGCCCCTGGTGTGGCAGGCGGTGCCGCGGCAGACGCAAACGGTGTGGCGGCCCTGCGGCTCGAGATTGAACAGCGCGTAGAACGTGACGACGCTATATACTCTCGAAAGCGGAATGTTCGCCCTCTCCGCGATGTAGGAGAGCGTCTCCCGCGGCAAGTATTTCCGCGGGTTGTTCTGTTGGATTTCCTGCAGGATCGCCAGCAGCGCGCCGGGTCTCCCGTCGTGTCTGACGAGAACGCCGTTGACGAAATCCTGATCCAGCTCGGACGAACGCTGGGACGAAGGGGCCTTCATTGGGCGACTCCCTGAATTCGGCCGACTGTCGCCCAAGACCTTCGGGTAGTGCTTTGACCTAAATCAACCGGAGCCTTGCAAAGACAAGACGAGCGTCCCGCTGACAGTCTGCCAGACCAGCACTTTGCGCCGGGCTTTTATTTCGTAATACCGACAAATAAGACGGATGCGCTCTACAGCGGTCGGCCGGCCGGCAGCGACAGAATGGCGGCGAGTCCGCCCTGCTCGCTCTTCGCGAGTTCGAGCGCTCCGCCGTAGAGCGCGGCGAGGTCGGCAACGATGGCGAGCCCCAGCCCGCTGCCGGGGGCCGCCTCGTCGAGACGGCCGCCGCGGGCGAGCGCCTGCGGCATGGCCACCTCCGGCAGACCGGGGCCGTCATCCTCGACCACCACGCGCACATCCGCTCCGGCGGCGGCGGCCGACACCACCACCGCGCTCGCCGCCCATTTGCAGGCGTTCTCCATCAGGTTGCCGAGCATCTCGGCGAGGTCCTGGCGCTCGCAGCGCACGCGCAATCCGGCACCGCCCATCACGTCGATGGCGAGCGCGCGTCCGGCGAACAGCCGTCGCAGGGCGGCGGCGATCTCGGTGGCGACCTCGAGGGGCGGCACGTCGCTTGCGGTGGCGCCGGCCAGCGCCGCGCTGCGGGCGCGCGCCAGATGGTGCGCCACCAGCTGTTCGGCGGCGGCGAGTTGGGTTTTCGCCATCTCGAGGTCTGCGCCACCGGGGCGTTCCAGGGTGTTGCGCAGCACGGCGAGCGCCGTGCGGAGCGCGTGCGCGAGATTGCCGACGTGGCCCCGGGCGCGCTCCACGGTGGCGCGGTTCTGCGCCACCAGCGCCTCGATCTCCGCGATCAGCGGCTGCACCTCGGCGCCCGCCGCCGTGGAAATCCGCTCGCTCTTGCCGGTGCGCAGCGCCGCCACTTCGCCCCGCAGGTGGCGGAGCGGCGCCAGCACCAGGGAGACGGCGACGACCGTGCCCGCTACCAGCCCGGCGCCGAGCAGGGCAAGGCCGAGGGCGAGGCCGTGGGTGAGGCGGTCGATCTCGTGGTCGGTTCGGTCGTGCGCCATCGCCACCGCCACCAGCAGCGCCTGGCCTCTCGGCGGCACGAGCTTCCGCTCGGCGAGGCGGAGATGCTGGCCTCGCGGACCGGCCAACCTCAGCAGTCTTACGCCCGGCCCTTCCATGCGAGACAGCGGCAGCCTTTGCCCGGCCAGGGAGGGGGATGTGAGGACGCGGCCCTCCGCCGTCTCGATCTGCCAATAGGCGCCGGAGAAGGGTATGTCGAAGCGCGGGTCGGAGAAGGCGCGAGCGAGGGCGGCGGTGGAGGTGTCGTTGGCGTTCGTCACCACGCCGCCCGTTACCGTGTCGAGGAGGCCGATGAGGCGGGTGTCGAAAGAGCGTTCGAGCGCACCGGCCGCCTCGTGCGCCACCAGGAACCAGGCGACGAGCAACCCGATGCTGACCCAGAGCCCTGTGAGCAGCGCCAGCCGGAGCGTCAGGGAGCGCGGATTCATGGCGGCGCGGCGAGCCGGTAGCCGGCGCCGCGGACGGTCTCGATCATCTGCTCGCCGAGCTTGCGGCGCAGCCGGGCGACCATCACCTCGAGCGTGTTGGAATCGCGGTCGAAGTCCTGGCTGTAGAGGTGCTCGGTGAGGCGCGTCTTCGATACGGGCTCGCCGAGGTGCAGGGCGAGACACTCCAGCACTCTGTACTCCATGGCGGTGAGGCGCACCGGCGCTTCCGCCAGCGTCACCGCCTGCCGTGTCGTGTCGATGGCGAGCGTGCCGCAGCGGATCACCGGCTGGGCGTGGCCGTGGCTACGGCGGATCAGTGCCTGTAGCCGCGCCACCAGTTCGGCCATGGCGAACGGCTTCGCGAGGTAATCGTCGGCACCGGCATTCAGCCCTTCCACCTTGTCTGACCAGGTGCCCCGGGCGGTGAGGATCAGCACCGGCATCGTTTTCCCCTCGGCGCGCCAGCGGCGCAGCACGGTGAGGCCGTCCTGCACCGGCAGGCCGAGGTCGAGCACCACGGCGTCGTAGGTTTCGGTGGAGCCGAGGAAGTGCGCCTCCTCGCCGTCGGCCGCGGCATCGACGGCGAAGGCGGCGGCTTCCAGCGCCGCGCGCACCTGGGCGGCCAGTGCCGCGTTGTCCTCCACCACCAAAAGACGCATCCCTGCCGCTCCCGTGCGGTTTCTCCGGCGGCCGGCAGCTTGCCGGAAGCGGCGGCGATGTGCAGCCGGAAAATCCGCGCGCGAGGGTAGCATTTGGGGGTTGCGTCAGTATGCGATATTTCGGATATACGCGGCGAGGCATACCAACGCGACGGCCACGGAATTCCGATGAACTATCTCAGCATCTTCACCACACTCGCTGATTTCGTCACCTTCCGCCTGCTCGGGCTGTCCGGGGCGGGCAAGCTCGGCGACGCTGTGCACTTCTTCGTCGAGGACATCACTAAAATCTTCGTCCTGCTGACAGCGATCATATTCGCCGTTGGCATGCTGCGCACCATGCTGACGCCGTCGCGGATGCGGCGCGTGCTGGCCGGCAAGCGGCAGGGACCGGCCTACGTGCTGGCGGCGCTCCTCGGTGCGGTGACGCCGTTCTGCTCCTGCTCGGCGGTGCCGCTGTTCATCGGCCTGCTTGAGGCTTCGGTGCCGATGGGCGTGACCATGACCTTCCTCATCACCTCGCCGATGGTGAACGAGGTGGCGGTGATCCTCCTTGTCGCCCTGGTCGGCTGGAAGCTGACGGCACTCTATTTCTTTACCGGGACATTCGTGGGGATCGCGGGCGGCATCGCCATCGACGCGCTCGGCATGGAGCGCTACGTCGAGGATTACGTCTGGAAGATCCGCATGGGGGAGGTAGTGGAGACGGCGCTCGACAACAGCCTGCGCGGGCGCGTGATCTACGGCCTCGAGCAGGTGCGGGAGATCATCGGCCGTGTCTGGCTCTATATCATCATCGGCATCGCCATCGGCGCCGGGCTGCACGGGTTCGTGCCCGCCGACTTTTTCGCCCGCGTCGCCGGACCGTCCAACCCGTTCGCGGTGCCTGTGGCGGTGCTGGCGGGCATCCCGCTCTATTCCAATGCCGCCGGCATGATCCCGGTGGTGGAGGCGCTGCTCGCCAAGGGGCTGCCCGTGGGAACCGTGCTCGCGCTGATGATGAGCGTCACGGCCATCTCGCTTCCCGAATTGATGATACTGCGCCGCGTGCTGAAGGTGCCGCTGCTGGTGTTCTTCGCCGCCTTCCTCGCCGTGGCCTTCGTGTTCGTCGGCTATCTGTTCAACTTCGTCCTCGCCTAGGAGGGATTCATGAAGCGGATCAAGGTTCTCGGCTCCGGCTGCCGCAACTGCGCCAACACCGCCAAGCTGATCGAGAGCAGGGCAGCGGCGCTCGGCGTTGCCATCGCGCTCGAGAAGGTGACGGACATGGCCGCCATCCTCGCTCACGGGGTGATGAGCACGCCCGCCGTGGTGGTGAACGACAAAGTGGTGCACGCGGGTGGAGTGCCGGCGGCGGAAGCCGTGGAGGCGTGGCTCCGCGCCTGACCGTCGCGGCGGGGCCTACAGCCGCGCCGCCTCGCCCTCGCGGCCGGTCTGCAACTGCCGCAGACGGGCGATGGTGGCGGCGACGCCGTCGGTGCGCTCGAACAGGTCGCGCGCTTCCGCTTGGGCGAAGCCGCAGGTGATGGCCGCCTCCAGGAGGGCGAGCAGCGGCGCCGCCGAGTTCGCCACGTCGCAGAGCAGGATAGGCTTGTCGTGCAGGCCAAGCTGCCGCCAGGTGATGATCTCCACCACCTCGTCGAGGGTGCCGAGGCCGCCGGGCAGCGCCACAAAGGCATCGGCGAGTTCGAACATCCGCCGCTTGCGGGTGTGCATGCTGTCGGTGACGATCTGCCGGGTAAGCCCCTCGTGGGCAAGCTCGCGGGCGCTGAGGAACTCCGGGATGATCCCCACCACGTGCCCGCCCGCGTTCACCGCGCCGTCGGCCAGCGCGCCCATCAGCCCGACGCGGCCGCCGCCGTAGACAAGGCGCATGCCGGCGTGCGCGATCGCCTCGCCGAGCGCGATGGCGGCGCTGCGATAGGCGGGGTTGCACCCGGGGCGTGCCCCGCAGAAGACGGCGACGGTGGTGATCGGCGGCATGGAGGCTCCTCGGGCGGAATCACGTGACGGTGCCGGTGTCGGTTGCTTCCGCGCCGGCTGCAAGCGAATTTGTCGGGAACGCTTGGAGGGTGCGGATGCGAGGACTGTCTGGACGGACGGCGCGGGTGGCGGCGGCGGTGTGCCTGCTGGGGCTGGCGGGGGCGGCCGGCATCGGCGCGGCGGGCGCGCGGCGGGCGAGCATGCATGAGGCCGGCGTGACGATGCAGGGCCTGTGGGCCGGTATTCTGGCCGGCAAGCCGGCGGCCAGCCTCGCCGGGCAGGCGCGCTGGCTGGCCGCGTGGGCGGAGCATCTGCCGGCGCTGTTCCCGCCCGGCAGCGACACGGGCGCCACGTACGCGTTGCCCACCATCTGGTCAGACCCGCAAGGATTCGCCGCCAGGGTCGCCGCGCTGCGCCGGGCGACGCGGGCGATGGCGGTCGCCGGCGAAGCCGGCGACCAGAAGCGATTTGGCGCCGCCTTCCGCGCTACCGACGACGCCTGCGGGGCGTGCCACCGCGTCTACCGGCACCGCTGAGCGCGGCCTACGCGAGCAGGGCGACCAGCAGGGCGATTCCCGCGGCGAGCAGGGCGGTGACGAAGGCGAGCAGGAAGCTGGCCATGCGCGGCTGGCGGGTGGTGCCCGGCAGGCGCTTGCGGCCGGTGACCATCGGCCGGACCAGATCCTGCCGTTTCATCACCGCGTAGGCGATCACCACCAGGACGTGCAGCGCGATCGCCGCCAACAGCACCCGGAAGGCGGCGTCGTGCACGATGGTGCAGGCATGGGCGAGCGCGGGGCCGAGGTGCGCGGCGAGCGGCCCGGCAAAGGCGCCCCCGGCCGCCGAGCGTCCGGGATTGCCGAGTCCGGAGACGATCTGCACGGCGAGCAGGAGCAGAAGCAGGACGCCGAACCAGCCGTTCAGCGGGGTGGGGCCGACCGAGGTATCGGGCGCGCGCCCGCCGAAGCTCCCGAGATGGCGCGCCACCTCCGCCGGCGAGGCGAGCATCTGCCGGAAGCGTGAGGTCTCGCTGCCGGCGAAGCCCCAGATGATGCGGAACACCAGCAGGCCGAGGGCGACGAGGCCGGCGATGCGGTGCGCCCGCATCCAGCCGAGTTCGGCGAGCACTGCGCTGGCGGCGACGTTCAGCGCGATCGCCCAGTGGAACAGCCGCGTCGGTCCGTCCCAGACGCGCATGGGCAGGAGCAGCGTGCGGCTGAAGTCGCGGAGGGCCATGCGGCGGACCTTTCGGCTGGAATCGGCGGAGGCATTCTGCCGTGCCCGCGTGCGCCGCGCGAGCCGGACCGTGCGTTGTTAAGGAACATTGCCGATATGATCGGCGCGGCCTAGGGTGCGGCAACGCGAATGCATGGAGGGCATGCGCAAATGTCGCGCTGGCCGCTGTTGTCGGGCTTGGTGCTGCTGGTGCTGGCAGGCGCATTCCTTTGGTGGCGCGAGATGCCGGCGCCGACGCCCGTTCGTCCGCCGGCGGCGACGGAGGCGGCGAAGCCGGCCGCCCCGGCGGCGCCGCAGCCCGCCGCTCCCGCCGAGCAGAAAGCCGCTCCGGTTCCCGCTTTCGCGCCGGCGGTGGCCGCGAAGCCCGTGCCGGCGCCGAGTTTCGACGTCGTCCGCGTGACGAAGCGGGGCGAGACGGTGATCGCCGGGCGTGCCGCACCCGGGGCGGACGTGACCGTGAACGACAACGGCGCGGCCGTCGGGAGCGCGAAGGCCAACGTCGAGGGCCAGTTCGTCATCATCCTGAAGGCGCCGCTGGAACCCGGCTCGCACGAGTTGACGCTCACCGAAAAGTCCCCAGAAGGCACGCAAACCGCCGGCAACACGCCGGTTGCGGTGCTGGTGCCGGGAACGGCGGCCGCGCCGGCGGCCGGGTCGGCGGTTGCGGTGCTGATGCCGCCGAATGCCGCGCCGCACCTGCTGGAGGCGCCGGGCGGAGGCCAGACCCCGCCGGGCACGCTCGGGCTCGGCGCCATCACCTACGACGAGCAAGGCAACATCCGCTTCGCCGGCACCGCGCCCAAGGGCGTGCACGTGCGGCTCTACGTGGACAATGCCCTGCTGGGCGAGACGGAGGCCGGCGCGGACGGGCGCTGGCAGTTCGTGCCGGCGCCGGGGGCGGTTGCGCCGGGCGAGCACAGGCTTCGGCTCGACGCGCTGGCCGCCGACGGCAGCGGCAAGGTGATCGCCCGCATCGAGGTGCCGGTCGAGCGCAGCACCCTGGCCGCCGCGACGGTGCCGGCGGGTCGCGTGGTGGTGCAGCCGGGGCAATGCCTGTGGCGGATCGCACGCAGCACCTATGGCCACGGCATCGAATACACGGTGATCTACCAGGCGAACCGCGACCAGATCCGCAACCCGAACCTGATCTATCCGGGCCAAGTGTTCCGGCTGCCGCCGCCGGCCGCATCCGCGGCGGGGAAGGGTTCGGCCGCCGGCTCGAAGCCCGCGCCCTCGGTCAGCCAGTCGAGGTAGGGCGCGAGCCGCAACAGGAAGAGGGCGAGCTGGGCGACCAGGCGCTCGACCCCGGTGGGGAGCGCCATGTGTTCCTGTGTCTCTATCCAGATGCGGTGGTCGGGCAGCAGCCCGGCGCTCCAGCCGCCGGGCAGCAGGGGCGGCAGGGCGCGCAAGGCGGCGAAGGCGCTCTGCCTCGGCGCCGTGGCCGGACACCCCGGCTGACCGGTGCTGCGCACCCTGCCGAGCACGGCCCTGAGTGCGAGCGCGCCGCCACCGGCAGCCCGGTTGGCGAGCCGCGCGTGCACGGTCTGACCCCGCCAGCAAAGACGGAAGGAGGGGAAGCGGTCGGCAGTGCCGGGAGAAAGCCCGCCAGCGGCATCGACGGTGAACGGACCGAGCCTGAATGGTGCGTCGAGCGGCATCATCGCCTCCGGATGGCGAGGCCGAGCTTGCCGCGCGGGGATGAAGCATCCATAAACGTTCTGTCCCGCTGGGCTCTGGAAGCGCCATGACCATCACCGAAACGCTGCGTCATTCCTTCGCGCCGCCGCATCCCGCCGGCCACGGGTTCATCCTGGCAGGCGCGCTCGCCTTTCTCGCCGGCCTGGCCTTCGCGCACTGGCTCGCCTGGATCGGGGGAGCGTTCGCGCTGGCCTGCCTGTATTTCTTCCGCGATCCCGAGCGGGTGCCGCCGCCGCGGGCAAATCTCGCGCTGGCGCCGGCCGACGGCCGCGTGCTCGTGGTCGATGCCGCGGTGCCGCCGCCTGAGCTCGGCCTTGGCGAGACGCCGCGTCCGCGCGTGGCGATCTTCCTCTCCGTACTGAACGTGCACGTGAACCGCATGCCGGTGGCGGGCACGGTGAAGCGCATCGCCTACCGGCACGGGAAGTACCTGAGCGCCAGCCTCGACAAGGCGAGCACCGACAACGAGCGCAACGCCCTGGCGGTGGGCCTCGAGGACGGCCGCGACGTGGTGGTGGTGCAGATCGCCGGGCTCGTGGCGCGGCGCGTGCTGTGCGACGTGCACGAGGGCGAGCGCGTCGAGGCCGGACAGCGCTTCGGCATCATCCGCTTCGGCAGCCGCACCGAGCTTTACCTCCCCGAGGGGGTGGCGCCGCTGGTGGCCGTCGGGCAGACGATGATCGGCGGCGAGACGGTGATCGCCGACCTCGGCGCCTGATGCCCGCGCCCGAGCCGAAGCCGCGTCCGGTTGCCGTTCCCATCGGCATGCTGCGCCGGCGGTTCCACCGCCGCCGGCCACGCTTCAAGGGGCCGTCGTTCAACCGCATCATCCCGAACCTGCTTACCATGCTCGGCCTGTGCGCCGGGCTCACCGCCATCCGCTTCGGTCTCGAGGCCAAGTTCGGCGCGGCGGCGGTGGCGATCCTGGTCGCGGCCTGCATCGACGGGCTGGACGGCCGCATCGCCCGGCTGCTGAAGGCGGTGTCGCGCTTCGGCGCGGAGTTCGACAGCCTGGCCGATTTCCTCTGCTTCGGCGTGGCGCCCTCGATCATTCTTTATTTGTGGTCGCTGCAGGTGGCGCACGGCTTTGGCTATGTCCCCTGCCTGATGTTCGCCGTGTGCATGGCGCTGAGACTCGCCCGCTTCAACGCCATGCTGGACGTGCCGCACCCGGCCTATGCCTACAATTTCTTCACCGGCGTGCCTGCGCCGGCGGGGGCGGGGCTCGTGCTGTTCCCGCTGTTCCTCGGGCTGGAGGCGAAGGCGCTCGGCATCGGCTGGCTGCTGCGTCTGTCGCAGTTCCCGCCGCTCGTCGCCGCCGTGCTGATCGGCGTCGCGCTGCTGCTGGTTTCCACCCTGCCGGTGTGGAGCTTCAAGAATTTTAAGGTGCCGGCGAACTACGTGCTGCCGCTGCTGCTCGGCACCGGGTTGTTCGCCGCGCTGCTGGTAACCGACCCGTGGGCGGCGCTGGCGGCGGGCGGCGTCATCTACCTCGGCATGCTGCCGTTTTCCGTGCGCAGCTATCGCCGGCTGCGGCGCGAGGCGGAGGCCGAACTGGCTGCCGAGGCGTCCGCCGCGCCGCGCGAGCAGGCTTGAGCGCCAGGCCAGCCGGCACCGCCCCGGCAGCGGCCGCGGAGTTCCGCCGGGGACTCGTGGCGGCGCTTCCCTTCGCACTCAGCTTCGTGCCGGCCGCGCTGGTGCTGGGCGACGAGGCCGCCCGCAAGGGGTTCAGCCCGGTGGAAGTGCCGCTGCTGACCGGCCTCAATTTCGCCGGCGGCTCGGAGTTCGCTGCCATCGGCCTGTGGACGTCGCCGCCGCACATCCTGCTGATTGTCGCCGTCACCTTCCTGGTCAACAGCCGCCACATCCTGATGGGGGCGACCTTCGCCCGCTATCTCGGGCGCCTGCCGAGACGCGCCGTGCCGCTGGTGCTGTTCCTGATGTGCGACGAGGCCTGGGCACTCGGGCTCACCGACGCCGAGAGGCGCGCGGAGGCCGGAAGGGGCCCGCTACTCAGCCTGCCCTATTACCTGGGCGGAGCGCTGTTCCTTTACGTCTCCTGGGTGGTTTCCACCACGGCCGGCGCCCTGGTGGGGCCGGTGCTGGGCGATGTCCGCGCCGTCGGCCTCGACATGGCGTTTCCGGCGCTCTTCATCGTGCTGCTGCGTGGCCTGTGGCGCGGGCCGCGCGCCGCCGCCCCGTGGGTCGCGAGCCTTATCGCCGCCGGCACGACGTATCTGCTGGTTCCCGGCGGCTGGTACGTGCCCGTCGGTGCCGCCTGTGGCTTGCTGGCGGCCGGCGTGACGGCGGAGCGGGCCTGATGCTGCACGCCCAGACCCTCCTCACCATTGTGCTGATGCTGGCGGCAACCTACTCGACGCGCGGCCTCGGTTATGTCGCGCTGCGCAATCGCCGGCTTTCGCCCCGCGCGCGGGCTTTGCTGCATGCCGCGCCGGGATGCGTACTGATCTCGGTGATCGCGCCCTTTTTCGTTACCTCCTCGCCCGCGGGCCTGCTGGCGCTGGGTGCGACCGTCGCCGCCTCGATACGGTTGCCGATGCTGCCGACGGTGCTGATCGGCGTCGCCGCGGCGGCGGTGCTGCGCGCGGTGCTGCCGTGAGGGCGCGCCCGGCAGATTCTGCGGCGCTTCGGCGCGGAATTGGCGCCGCATGCGCCGTTTTCGGAGTTTCATTCCCGCGGCCGGGCCGCATCGCCACGGAAGAACTGCGAGGATCCCCATGAAGCTGACCGACTTCAAGGCGCTCACCTTCGACTGCTACGGCACGCTGATCGACTGGGAGAGCGGGATGATCGCCGCTCTCGCGCCCCTGACCTCGCGTGTTTCCCGGCCACTCGGCCGCGACGAGATTTTACAGGCGCACGCGCGCCACGAATCGAGCCAGCAGCGCTGGACGCCGGGCAGGCGTTACCGGGAGATCCTGCCCGTCGTCTACAAGCGCCTCGCCGAGGAATGGGGGGTGGCAGCGAGCAACGCCGAGTGCGGGGCCTACGGGCGGTCGATCGGGGACTGGCCGGCGTTTCCCGACAGCGCCGAGGCGCTGCGCTACCTGAAACGGCACTACAAGCTGGTGATCCTCTCGAATGTGGACAACCGAAGCTTCGCCACCTCGAACGCGAGGCTCGGCGTGACCTTCGACGCCATCTACACCGCCGAGGACATCGGCTCCTACAAGCCCTCGGAGCGCAATTTCGAGTATATGCTGGAAAAGCTGCAAACCCTGGGCGTGACGAGGCACGATATTCTGCACACGGCGGAAAGCCTGTTCCATGATCACGCGCCGGCGAACCGGCTCGGCCTTGCCAACTGCTGGATCCACCGCCGTCATGCGGAGGAGGGGTTCGGCGCCACCATGCATCCGGGGGACATGCCGCAGTGCGCGTTCCGCTTCACGTCCATGGCGGAACTGGCGGAGGCGCATCGCGCGGCACTCCGCGCCTGAGACGCAGCGCACCCGGCGCCGGGAAGCCCCCGCGCGTATCCCTAGTAGCGGCGGAGGAGCGCCACCAGGCGGCCCTGCACCTTCACCCGTTCGGCCGGGAAGATGCGGGTCTCGAAGGCGGTATTCGCCGCTTCCAGCGCGATGGAATTGCCGCGCCGGCGCAGGCGCTTCAGCGTCACTTCCGAGTCGTCTATCAGCGCCACCACGATCTGGCCGGTTTCCGCGGACTCGCCGCGGCGGATGACCACCAGATCGCCGTCGAGGATGCCGGCGTCGCGCATCGATTCGCCGGCCACTTCGAGGGCGAAGTGCTCGCCACTGCCGAGGAGCGCGAGCGGCACCTCCAACTGTGTAACGTTGTCTCGCAGCGCCTCGATCGGCAGGCCCGCCGCGATCCGCCCGTAAAGCGGCAGTTGCACCGCCGCCGCCTCTCCGGCGGCGCGCACGCCGGCGAGGCGGGCGGAAAAATCGCCGCGGATGACATTGGGAGCGAAGCCGGAGCCGCCGATGACCTCGGCCGCGCCGGCCCGGCCGGCTTCCGGCTGGCGGACGACTTCCAGCGCCCGCGCCCGGTGATGGTGGCGGCGGAGGAAGCCGCGCTCCTCGAGTGCCATGATGAGGCGATGGATGCCGGATTTGGAGCGCAGGTGCAGAGCTTCGCGCATCTCCTCGAAGCTGGGCGAAAATCCGGTGCTGGCGAGGTGCTGCTCGATGAAGGTGAGCAGTTCGTGCTGCTTGCGCGTGAGCATACAGGCACCTCCGGGTAACGGCGCGGTCGCAGTGGCGGGCAGGATGGAACAAAAAGGCAACGCTCTGCCTGTGTAGAGAGATTTCCGCTGCCGCGTCAAGCAGTTTGCGTGGTGCCGCTACAACCCCAGGCGATCGAGGCGGATCACCTTCACGTCCTCTCCCGCGCTCGCCGCCGGGGCGTGCGGCGGGCGCAGAATCAGCGCCTCGGCATCGGCGAGCAGGCGCAGCAGCGCGGAATCCTGGCGCGGAAAGGCGGTGACGCGGAGCGTGCCGTCCGGAGCTTCATCGAGCGTGCCGCGCAAATGGTCGGCACGCGCATCGTTCGCGCGCAAGGGTGCGGCAAGGGTGGCGCGGGTGACGGGCGCGCCCGTCGCCGGCAGGCCGGAAAGCCGCTCCAGCGCCGGCCAGAGAAAGAGCAGCGCACAGACCAGGGAGGAAACCGGGTTGCCCGGCAGGCCAAGCAGCGGCACGCCCCCGAGGCTGCCGAACAGCAGCGGCTTGCCCGGCCGCATGGCGATCTTCCAGAAATCGACCCGGAGCCCCGCCGGGGCGAGGGCGGACTGCACCAGGTCGTGCGTGCCGACGCTTGCCCCGCCGCTGGTGACGAACAGATCCATGCCGCGCGCGGCTTCCGCCGCCCCGGCCAGCGCCGCGGCGTCGTCCTTCGCCACCGGCAGCACCACCGCGTCGCCGCCGCAGGCGCGCACCACCGCCGCGAGCGCGTGGGAGTTGGAGGAAACGATGCCGCCGGGGCCGATGGGCTCGCCCGGAAGGGCGAGTTCGTCGCCGGTGGAGAGGATCGCCACCCTGGGGCGGCGATGCACGACTACCCAGGGGTGGTTCGCCGCCGCCAGCAGACCGACCTGCCGCGCCGTCAGCCGCCGGTCCGCAGGCACCACCACCTCGCCTTCGGCGAAGTCCTGGCCGCGGCGACGGACATGGCCGCCGGCGGCAACGGCGCTGTTCACGGTGATGGTGTCGCCCTCGGCGCTTGCGTTCTCCTGGATCAGCACCGCGTCGGCGCCGTCGGGCATGACGCTGCCGGTGAACAGCCTGAGCGCCTCGCCGGGGCCGAGCGTGCCCCTCCATGGATGGCCGGCAGGTGCGGCGCCGACCACGCGCAACCTCGCGCCCTCTTTCGCGTCGGTGCCTCGCACGGCGTAGCCGTCCATCGCCGAGAGGGCGGCGGGGGGTTGCGTGAGCCGCGCGACGGCCGGCGCGGCCGTCACGCGTTGCCAGGCTTCGGCAAGCGCCACCACTTCGGGGGTGGTGGGCCTGAGGGGGGCGAGAATGCGCGCGCGCGCCTCTTCCACGCTGAGCATGGCGTCAGTCCTGCCGGAACTCGCCGGATTTGCCGCCCGATTTTGCCACCAGGCGCAACGCCTCGATGCGCATGCCGCGATCGACCGCCTTGCACATGTCGTAGATGGTGAGCGCGGCGACTGACGCCGCGGTCAGCGCCTCCATCTCCACGCCGGTGCGGTCGGTGGTCTCGGCGGTGACCTCGATGGCGACAGCGTTCTCCGCCGCGAAGGCGAAGTCGATGCGCACCGAGGTGAGCGGCAGCGGATGACAGAGGGGAATGAGGTCGGCGGTGCGCTTGGCGGCCATGATGCCGGCAATGCGCGCCACCCCGAGCACGTCGCCCTTGGCCGCGCCGCCCTCGCGGATCATCGCCAGCGTGGCGGGCGCCATCACCACCTGCGCCCGCGCCGTCGCCACCCGGTGCGTCTGCGGCTTGGCGGCCACGTCCACCATGATCGCCTTGCCGGCGGCGTCGAAATGGGTGAAGCCCTCGGTCATACGGCGGTGCCGAGCAGGGTGCGGGTGGCGGCGACGAGGTCGTCCTGACGCATAAGGAATTCGCCGACCAGGAAGCCGCCGACGCCAAGATCGAACAGCCGCTTCAGTTCGTCGTGGCTGCGCAGGCCGGACTCGGCGATGAGGAAGCGGTCGGGCGGCACCTGCGGAGCGAGCGCCTCGGTGACCGAGATGTCGGTCTGCAGCGTGCGCAGGTTGCGGTTGTTGATGCCGATCAGCTTCGTTTGCAGCCCGAGCGCGCGGTCGAGTTCGCGGCGGTCGTGGACCTCGGCCAGGACGTCCATGTCGAGGGCGCGGGCGAGCGTTTCCAGTTCCACTGCCTGCTCGTCGGTGACGGCGGCGAGGATGATGAGGATGCAGTCGGCGCCGAGCGCCCGGCTTTCGTAGATCTGCCAGGGGTCGAGCACGAAATCCTTGCGCAACACCGGCAGCTTCACTGCCGCGCGCGCCGCCTGCAGGTGCTCGGCCGCGCCCTGGAAGAAGGGCTCGTCGGTGAGCACGGAAAGGCAACTGGCTCCGCCTTCCGCATAGGCGCGGGCAAGCGCGGCGGGGTCGAAGTCGGGCCGGATCAGCCCGCCGGACGGCGAGGCCTTCTTGATCTCGGCGATCAGGCCGGGCCTGCCATCGGCCGCCGCCGTCATCAGCGCGGCGCCGAAGCCGCGCGGCGGATCCGCCTTCGACAGGGCGCGGGAGCGCAGGGAATCAAGGCTGGTGGCCGCCTTGCGTTTCTCCACCTCCGCGCGGGTCTCCGCGCAGATCCGCCGCAAAGTATCGCTTTCGACCATCGTTTCAGCGCCCGATCATGCGGTTTCGCGTTTCAGCGTTTCCAGCGCCGACAGCGCCGCGCCGCTGTCGATCGCCTGTGCCGCGCGCGCCACGCCGGAGCGCAGGCTGTCTTCCCGCCCGGCGACGATCAGAGCGGCGGCGGCGTTCAGCAGCACCGTGTCGCGGTAAGCCCCTTCCGCTCCCTTGAGCAGCGCGAGCAGGGCCGCGGCGTTTTCCGCCGCACCGCCGCCGCGGATGGCCGCGACCGGCGCTCGCGGCAGGCCCGCGTCCTCGGGGGTGACGATGAAGCTGCGGATGGAGCTGTCGCGCAGTTCCACCACCTGGTTGTCGCCGGCGACGGTCATTTCGTCGAGCCCCTGGCCGTGCACCATCCAGCAGCACTCGGTGCCGAGAGCGGCCAGTGTTTCCGCCATCGGCCGCAACCAGGCCGGGTCGAACACACCGGTCAGCTGCCGCTTCACCTCGGCCGGATTGGCCAGCGGCCCCAGCAGGTTGAAGATGGTGCGGGTGCCGAGTTCGGCGCGCGGGCCGGCGGCGTGGCGGAGCGCCGAGTGGTGGCGGATGGCGAACAGGAACACGCAGTTCGCCGCGCGCAGGATGGCGGGCAGGCGTTCGAGGGGCACATCCACGTTGACGCCGAGCGCGCCTACGACGTCGGCGGCGCCCGTGCGGGAGGAGAGCGCGCGGTTGCCGTGCTTCGCCACCGGCACGCCGAGCCCGGCCACCACGAAAGTGGTGGCGGTGGAGACGTTGAGGGAGCCAGCGTTGTCGCCGCCGGTGCCGACGATGTCGATCGCGCCCGGCGGCGCCTCCACCTTGTGCATGCGCGCGCGCATGGCGCGCACCGCGCCGGTGAGTTCGGCCACCGTCTCCCCGCGCACGCGCATGGCCATCAGCAGCCCGGCGATCTGCGCGGGCGTCGCCTCGCCCGACATGATGATGCCGAAGGCTTCCTCGGCCTCGGCGACCGAAAGCGTCTCTCCTGTGGCGAGGCGGGCGAGAACGGGCTTCAGGGTGACGGTCATGACGTGCTCCCGGCTTCAGCCTGCGGCGGGCGCGTTGGCGCCGCGGGCGATAGCGAGGAAATTGCCCAGGATGCGGTGGCCGTGCTCGCTGGCGATGCTTTCGGGGTGGAACTGCACGCCGAAAACCGGCAGGGTGCGGTGCCGCAGCCCCATGATCAGCCCGTCGGCGGTACGCGCGGTTTCCATCAGCGCGGGCGGCAGCGTTTCGCGCCGCACGACCAGGCTGTGGTAGCGGGTGGCCTCGAACGGGCTGGGGATGCCGGAAAAAATATCGGTGCCGTCGTGCAGGATCGGGCTCAGCTTGCCGTGCATCGGCACGTCCGCGCGCACCACTTCGCCCCCGAAGGCCTGTCCGATGGCCTGGTGGCCGAGGCAGACGCCGAGGATGGCCACCTTGCCGGCGGCGGCGGCGATGAGGTCGAGGCAGATGCCCGCCTCGGTCGGCGTGCAGGGACCGGGGGACAGCACGATCGCCTCCGGCGTCATGGCCAGGGCCTCTGCGACGGTGAGGCGGTCGTTGCGGTGCACGTCGCAGCGCGCGCCGAGGTCGCCCAGGAAGTGCACCAGGTTGAAAGTGAAGCTGTCGTAGTTGTCGATCAACAGGATCATGGTGCCGCCCCGCGTTCCTCAGCCCGCCTTGCCGGCGGCGAAACGCACCGCCTCTTCGGCGGCGCGCAGGAGCGAGCGGGCCTTCTGCCGCGTCTCCTCGTATTCGGCCGCCGGGTTGGAATCGGCGACGATGCCGGCGCCGGCCTGCACGAACATCGTGCCGTCCTTCACTACCGCGGTGCGCAGCCCGATGCAGGTATCCATGGTGCCGTTGCCGGCGAAATAGCCGATGCAGCCGGCGTAGATGCCCCGCCGCGTCGGCTCCAGTTCCTCGATGATCTCCATCGCGCGGACCTTCGGCGCGCCACTGAGCGTGCCGGCGGGGAAGCCGGCTATCAGCGCGTCGATGGCGTCGAGCCCCTCGCGCAGGCGGCCTTGCACCTCGGAGGCGATGTGCATGACGTGGCTGAAGCGTTCCACCGCGAAGCTCTCCGTCACCCGCACGGAGCCGATTTCCGCTACGCGGCCGACGTCGTTGCGGCCGAGGTCGAGCAGCATCAGGTGCTCGGCGCGCTCCTTCGGGTCGGCGAGCAGTTCGGCGGCGAGAATCTGGTCCTCGGCGCCGGTGGCGCCGCGCCTGCGCGTGCCGGCGAGCGGGCGGATGGTGACGATGCCGTCGCGCAGCCGCACCATGATCTCGGGGCTGGAGCCGACCACGGCGAAGCCGCCGAAGTCGAGATAGAACAGGAACGGCGCCGGGCTGATGCGACGAAGCGAGCGGTAGAGCGCGAACGGCGGCAGTGCGAAGGGCACCGAGAAGCGCTGGCTGGGCACGATCTGGAAGGCGTCGCCGGCACGGATGTATTCCTTGGCCCGCTCCACCGCCGCCATGAACTGCGCGCGCGTGAAGTTGGACGCGGGTTCGGGCTGCGGCGGCAGGGAGACCGGCGGCAGGGCGAGCGGCAGCGGCCGCTGCAATGCCGCCTCCGCCGCGTCGAGCGCGGCCTGCGCCGCCGTCCACGCGGCTTCCGCCGAGGTCTCGGGGCGCGGATACACCGGGGCGACCAGCGTGAGCAGGTCGGTCACGTTGTCGAAGATGGCGAACAGCGTCGGCCGGGCGAGCAGCGCCTCCGGCACGTCGATGGCGGCGGCGTTCTTCTCCGGCAACCGTTCCATCAGCCGCACCATGTCGTAGCCGAGGTAGCCGATCAGCCCGCCGCACATCGGCGGCAGTTCCGGCGGCACCTCGAGGCGCGATTCGGCCACCACGGCGCGCAGGCTGTCGAGCGCCGGGCGTTCCTCAGGCGTGAAGGCGTAGGGCGCGGCGATCGCGTGGCGGTTCATTTCGGCGCGGCCGCCGCGGCAGCGCCACACGAGATCGGGGACAAGGCCGATGATGGAATAGCGGCCACGGCTCGCTCCGCCTTCCACGCTTTCCAGCAGGAAGGTGTAGGGCTTGCCGTGCGCGAGCTTCAGGAACGCCGCCACCGGCGTTTCGAGGTCGGCCACCGCGCGCCGCCACAGCAGGCTGCCGCGGCTCCGTTCGTAGCGGAGGCGGAAGTCGGCAAAACTTGGGCTCGCGTCGGCGTCCATCGGAGAGTTCCCGTGCTGGGACAGGTTTCACTCGGCCTGGGTGAAGGTGGCAAGCAGTTTGTCGTTCACCTTCGGTTTGGCCTGATCGCGCACCGCCTCGGTGAACAGCGTCTCGAGGTCGCCCTCGATCGAGCGGGTGAGCGCATTCCGGAGCTGACTGTAACCGATCGGGTCCTGTTTCGGATCGGGGTGCTGCACGGAGACAAGCTGGGCGACGACGAAGCCGTCCGCGGTTTCCGCCATCGTTCCCTTGCCGGACTTCAGCCCGAACAGCGGCGCCACGAGTTGCGGCGGCACGCCCGGCGTGACCGCGCTGCGCGATACCGGCGGCAGCCTTTGGACCGTCAGTCCGGCAGCGGCGGTGGCAAGCGGCGTGCCATCCTGCACCGCGGTGAGGATCGCCGCCGCCGCCTTCTCCTCCGTGTGGCGAATGGCATCCCGCGTCCAGTCTTTCCGCACCTGATCGGCCACTTCCGTGAAGGGCTTCGGCGCCGGCGGAACGATCTTGTCCACGGTGACGGCGAAATAGCCGTTGCTGCCGTTGCCGTTCGGCGTCGCGCTCTGCAGTTGCGGCGCATCGCCGGGCTTGGCGGCGAAGGCGGCGGTGATGAGCGCTTTCCGGAGCGCCGCGTCACCGGGGATCGGCGCCGGCTGCCCGGTGGGCGTGGTGCCCGCGGCGTCGAGCGTGCCGCTGACCGCGACGAGGCCGAGGTCGGCGGGCAGCTTGTCGAGCGCCACGCCGCCGGCGAGCAGATCGTCGATCTTGTTGGCGCGCTCGTAGACGAGGTCGGCCGCCTTCCCGGCGATCACCTGCTTGCGGAGTTCCGGGGTCGCCTGTTGCAGTGTCTGAATATCGGCCGGAGTGACGTTCGTCACCTGGAACACGTACCAGCCGAACGGCGTCTTCACCGTCTGCGGGGCGGAGCCGGCCGGGGCGGCGAAGATCGCCTTCGCCAGCTCGGGCGAGGGGATCTGCTCGCTGGTCATGCCGGTCACCGCGATCGGGGTACCGCCGTCCTTGGCGGCCGCGGCCTTGATCGCATCCCACGTCGCGCCCTTCGCCCACTCCGCGGCAAGCTGGGTGGCGGCCGGTTCGGCGTTCACCAGCACCACGTCGGCACTGCGCTTTTCCGGCTGGGCGAAGTGCGCCTTCTCCTGGTCGTAGAGGCCCAGAAGATCCTGCGCCGTGACCGTGACGTCCTTCTCTACCGCGGCGGGGGTCAGCACCACCGCGTGGATGTGGCGCATTTCCGGTGTCTGGTAGAGGTATTGGTGGTTCTCGTACCAGCGGGTGAGGTCGGTCTGCGAAGGCGCGGCGGGCTGCGGCGCGGCGGAGAAGGGAAGGGAGACCATGTCGGCGACGCGCGTCTCCTGCTCGAAGGCGAACAGGTTCTGCGCGAGCGGGGCGGGGGCGAGCGCGCCCGCCTGCACCGGCACGAGCATTTCGCGGTGCAGAATGTCCTGGCGCATCAGCGTGAGGAAGGTTGCCTCGTTCAGGTTGTTCTCGGAGAGCACGCGCAGGAAGGTGCCCTGGTCGAACTGGCCGTTGCCGCCGTTGAAGGCGGGCATCTGCCGGATGGTCTGCTGCAGCACCGCTTCGGGAACGGTGAGGCCGAGGGAATCCGCCTTCTCGGTCAGCGCCTTCTGCACGATGAGGTTCGACAGCGCCTGCTGGCCGACCGCCTGCTTCAGCGCCGCCGGCGGGCTGGACTTGTTGCCCATTGCCCGCTCGGCCTGGGAGAGGGCCCGCTGGTAGGCCTGCTGCAGTTCCTGCAGCGAGATGCCCTGCCCGCCCACGGTGGCCACCGTGGTGTTGTTGGTCATGTTGCCGACCACTTGCAGCAACTGCGGACCGACGCCCCAGGCGACGAACAGCGCCACCAGGAACAGGAAGAAGAGGCGCGCGACCCAGGAATTGAGTCCGTTGCGGAGCGATGCGAGCATAGGGGATCCCACGAAAAAGCGCCGCACCATAGGGCGCTGCCCCTTGGTTTGCCAATCTCCCTGCGCTACGAGCGCCCCGACACCAGGAAGGACCAGGACAACCATGCGCCAGTTGATTGCGGGAAACTGGAAAATGAACGGCTTGCTGGCCGATTCGCTGGAGCTTGCCTCCGCCGTCGTCAAAGGGGCGGCTGCGCTCCCCTGCGATGTGCTGGTCTGCCCGCCGGCCACGGTGCTGCGGGCGGTGGCCGGCAAGGTGGCCGGCACCGCTGTCGCCGTGGGCGGCCAGGACTGCCACGCCAAGGAGAAGGGCGCGCACACCGGCGACATCTCCGCCGCCATGCTGAAGGATGCCGGCGCCAGCGCGGTGATTCTGGGGCACTCCGAGCGGCGCACCGACCACGGGGAATCGAGCCCCGAGGTGCGGGCGAAAGTGGTGGCCGCGGTCGCCTGCGGGCTGCTGCCCATCGTCTGTGTCGGCGAGACGGAGGCCGAGCGGCTTGCCGGCCGCCAGGAAGACGTGGTGCGCGCGCAGGTGTGGGACTCGCTCCCCGATGGTTTCGCGGGCGTGATCGCCTACGAGCCCGTGTGGGCGATCGGCACCGGCCGCACGCCGACCGAGGCCGACGTCGCCGCTATGCACGCCTGCATCCGCGCTGTTCTGCTGGAAAGGCTGGGGGAGGGCGGGCGACGGCTTCGCATCCTCTACGGCGGCTCGGTGAAACCGGCGAACGCCCGCACGCTGCTGGCGCTGCCCGAGGTGGGCGGCGCGCTGGTGGGCGGAGCCAGCCTGGCGGCGGCGGACTTCCTCGCCATCGCCGCCGCGGCGGCGGACTGAGGCGGCGCTCCCTTTCTTTTCCGCGGCGGCGCGGGTAGAACGCCGCGACGTCCGGGGTGGTCTCCCGGCGGGGGATGCTCATGGTTGCGGTTCTGCTGGTCATTCACATTTTCGTAACGATCGCCCTGATCGGCGTCGTGCTGATCCAGCGCAGCGAGGGGGGCGGGCTCGGCATCGGCACCTCGCAGGGAATGGGCGCGTTCATGACCGGGCGCGGCACCGCCAACCTCCTGACCCGCACGACCGCGGTGCTGGGGGTACTGTTTTTCGCCCTGTCGCTCGCGCTTGCCCTGCTGAACAAGGGCTCGTCGGCCCAGCAGGGGCTGATCACCCTGGCGCCGAAACCGGCGAGCACGGCTCCGGGTCCGGCCCTGCCGGCCACACCCGGCGGTGGCGTGCCGGCGCCCTCGCCGGTTCCGGTGCCGGCCCCCGCGCCCGCGGCGCCCGGCAGCGGCAAGTGACGGCGGCCGGGCGGAGACACGTGCGCCGCGCATCGCTCCCACGAACGCCGCGCTGCCTGTCCGGCTTTTCCCCGACTCGGTCCAATGACTAGACTGGCCTCCCATGACGCGGTTCGTATTCATCACCGGCGGCGTGGTCTCCTCGCTTGGCAAAGGCATTGCATCGGCCGCCCTCGGCGCGCTGTTGCAGGCGCGCGGCTATTCGGTGCGGCTGCGCAAGCTCGACCCCTATCTCAACGTCGATCCGGGCACGATGAGCCCGCTGCAGCACGGCGAGGTGTTCGTCACCGATGACGGCGCCGAGACCGACCTTGACCTTGGCCACTACGAACGCTTCACCGGCGTTCCCACCACCCGTTCCGACAACGCCACCACCGGGCGCATCTACTCCGAAGTGATCGTCCGCGAGCGCCGCGGCGATTACCTCGGCGCCACCGTGCAGGTGATCCCGCACATCACCGACGCCATCAAGGATACGATCACCCGCGACGTCGCCGACGCCAACGGACGGGCCGCGGATTTCGTGCTGGTGGAGATCGGCGGCACCGTGGGCGACATCGAAAGCCTGCCGTTCCTCGAGGCGATCCGCCAGCTTGGCAACGAGCTTGGCCCCGAGCAGGCGATGTTCGTCCACCTCACCCTGGTGCCGTGGATTCCTACCGCCGGCGAACTGAAAACCAAGCCGACCCAGCACTCGGTGAAGGAACTGCTGAACGTCGGCATCCAGGCGAACATGCTGATCTGCCGCTGCGACCGGCCGATCCCGGCCAACGAGCGGCGGAAGATCGCGCTGTTCTGCAACCTGCGCCCGGAGGCGGTGATCGCCGCGCTCGACGTGGACAGCATCTACCAGGTGCCGATCAGCTATCACGCGGAAGGCATGGACCGCGAAGTGCTGCGCCACTTCCGCCTGCCGTTCGACGTGGAACCGGACCTCGGCCGCTGGCAGCGCATCGTCGATACGGTGCGCGCGCCCGAGGGCGAGGTGAAGATCGCCGTGGTGGGCAAGTACACGCACCTGCTCGACAGCTACAAGTCGCTGGCCGAGGCGCTTGGCCACGGCGGCATCGCCAACCGCGTGCGCGTGAAGCTCGAATGGGTGGACAGCGAGATCTTCGAGCGCCCCGGCACCGTGGACCGCCTGGAGAACGTGCACGGCATCCTGGTGCCGGGCGGCTTCGGCGAACGCGGCACCGAGGGCAAGATCGAGGCGGTGCGCTTCGCCCGCGAACGCGCGGTGCCGTTCCTCGGCATCTGCTTCGGCATGCAGATGGCGGTGATCGAGTGCGCGCGGCACCTCGCCGGCATCCCCGGCGCCTCCTCGTCCGAGTTCGGGCCGTGCCCGGACGCGGTGGTCGGGCTGCTCACCGAGTGGGCGCACGGCAACGAGGTGGAACGGCGGACGCAGGGCGGCGACCTCGGCGGCACCATGCGGCTCGGCGCCTATCCGGCGATGCTCGAGGAAGGCTCGCTCGCCAGCCGCACCTACGACGACGCGCGCGAAATTTCCGAGCGCCACCGCCACCGCTACGAGGTGAACGTTCGCTACAAGGAGCGGCTGGAGTCGGCGGGGCTGTGCTTCTCCGGCATGTCGCCCGACGGCGTGCTGCCGGAAATCATCGAATACCCGAACCATCCGTGGTTCATCGGCGTGCAGTTCCATCCCGAGCTGAAGAGCAAGCCGTTCGCGCCGCACCCGCTGTTCCGCGGCTTCGTCGCCGCGGCGGTGCGGCAGATGCGGCTGGTGTGAGGGGGCGGTCGCCGCGATGAAGGTGGTGCGAGTCGGCGGCATCGACATCGGCAACCATCTGCCGTTCGTGCTCATTGCCGGGCCGTGCCAGATCGAGGGGCGCGAGCACGCCCTCGAGGTGGCGCTCGCGTTGGCCGAGGCCGCCAGGCCGCTCGGCGTTCCGCTGATCTACAAGTCGAGCTTCGACAAGGCGAACCGCACCTCGGCGGAGGCGCCGCGTGGCGTGGGGCTTGCCCGCGGCCTCGAAATTCTTGCCGAAGTGCGGGCACGGGTGGGCTGCCCGGTGCTGACCGACGTGCATGATGCCGCGCAGTGCAAGCCGGTGGCGGAAGTCGCGGACGTGCTGCAGATTCCCGCCTTCCTGTGCCGGCAAACCGACCTGCTGCTCGCCGCCGCGCGCACGGGGCGGGCGGTGAACGTGAAGAAGGGGCAGTTCCTCGCGCCCTGGGACATGGCACGCGTCGCCGCGAAGATCGCGTCGGCGGGCAACGAGTCCATCCTGCTCACCGAGCGCGGCACGAGCTTCGGCTACAACACGCTGGTGACGGATTTCCGTTCGCTGCCGATCATGGCCCGCACCGGCTACCCAGTGGTGTTCGACGCCACGCATTCGGTGCAGCAGCCGAGCGGGCGGGGCGGAAGCTCGGGCGGCGAGCGCGAATTCGCCCCGGTGCTGGCGCGCGCGGCGCTCGCCGTGGGGGCGGCCGCGCTGTTCGTCGAGGCGCACCCCGACCCGGATTGCGCGCCTTCGGACGGGCCGAACATGATTCCGCTTGCGCAAATGCCGGCGTTGCTCGCCGAATGGCGGGAGTTCGACCGACTCGGCAAGCGGGCCAGCGCGCCCGCCGGCTGAGATGCGCGCGCCGCCCCGGCGCGCGGAGACAGTCTGGAGCACAGCCCATGAGTGCCATCGTTCGCATCTCCCTTCGCGCGCTGTGGGGCACGGGAGGCGAGAAGGCATGCGAGGCCGAGGTGGAGCTGCGGAACGGTGCGCGCGGGACAGGCGCCGCCGCGCTGACGGAGGCTTCCGCCGGCGTCGATGCCGCCGCCGGGGAACTCGGCGATGCGCTCGCGGGGATCGATGCTGCCGATCAATGGGCGGCGGACTGGGCGCTCGCGGAGTGCGACGGCACACCGCGGATGGATCGTATCGGTTCCGGAATGCTGCTGGCGGCGTCGCTTGCGGTGGCGCGCGCGGCGGCGGCGGAGGCGGGCGTGCCGCTGTGGCGGCATCTCGGCGGCGTCGCCGCCCGCACCTTGCCGGTGCCGCAGATTCCCGTGGCCAGGGTAGCGACTCAGGAAGGCGACGTGGCCGCCTTGTCGGTTCTGCCCGTGGGCGTGCCGGGCTTCGCGGCGGCGCTCGCCGCTGCGCACACCGTACGCGAGGGCGTGCGGCAGGCGCGCTTCGAGGGGCTTGCGGCGGCGTGCGAAGCCATCGCGACGGCCGGCCTCGGCGAGGATGTTCTCCTGGCGGTGGAGTGTTCCGCCGCCACCGTGCGCGCCGGCCTGCCGCGCGATGCCGCGATCGCGACGGTGCGTGTCGTGGACGGCGTCTCTGGCCGCAGGCAGTGGCAGGCACTGGCGGATGCTGTCGGGCCGGCCGTACAACTGGTGGCCGACGCCTGTCGCCCCGCCGATTCCGGGCTGCCGCTGGTCGGCGCCGCGGATGGTTTCGCCGGCGCGGTGCGGCTCGATCCGCTGCGGGCGGGCAGCGTGACGGAGGTGTTGCAGCTTGCCGCCGAGGCGCACGCGGCTGGCCTCGGCGTGCTGTTGGCAGACGACTGGCCGGTCGGGATCGACGATGGCACGGCGGCACTGGCTCTCGCGACGGGCGCCGGGCGGATCGGCCTCGGGACGTGCGGTGGCCTCAGTGCCAACACCCTGCTTCGTATCGAAAAGAAACTTGCAAATTCCGGGCGCTACGCCGCAAATACTTCCTTGCGCCGATGAGGGCGAAAGTGTCATCCTGCGCGCCTGCGGCAAATCCGGCAGGCGTCGGGGGAGTGGCGTAGCGGCGGGGTTTCGAGGCAGGAATGTCGGCAACCGTCATCGGTGTGGGAGCAGCGACCGGGCACAGGCTCAAGCGAGCGCTGCAGGCCATGGTTCTGCCCACCGTCTTGCTTCTGCTCACCAGCTATGCGGTGTGGAATACCGTGCACGGGTCCCGCGGGCTGCGGGCATACCAGCAACGGCTGCAGGAATTGCAGCTTGCCAAGGCCGATCTCGGGCGGGCGGAGTCCGATGTCACCGGCTGGCAGCAGCGGGTGGATGCGCTGCGTGACCATGGGCTCGACCTCGACGCGCTGGATGAGCGCACCAGGGCTATGCTGAACTATTCCGATCCCAC